>DASZKX010000108.1:0-4547 GCA_035552735.1 Xanthobacteraceae bacterium | reverse complement strand
AACGTCTTGGCGAGCGCCGCGGCGGCAAAGCGCGTCTTGGCGACCAAGAGGCAGCCGGCGGTATCCTTGTCGAGCCGGTGCACCAGGCGCGGGCGCTCGCCCTTGGCGTCGCGCATCACCTCCAGCATCATGTCGAGATGACGCGTGGTGCCGGAGCCGCCCTGCACCGCGAGCCCCATCGGCTTGTTGAAGACCAGGACATCGGCGTCCTCGTGCAGGGTGATCGACTTGAGGAACGCGCGGGTCTCGTCCTCGGCGATGCGATCGGGCGAGCGCGGCCGCGGCTCATCGAGCCGCAGCGGCGGGATGCGCACCGCCTGCCCGGCCTGCAGCCGGTCCTTGGGCTGCGCGCGCTTGCCGTTCACGCGCAGCTCGCCTTTGCGGATGATGCGCTGGATGTGGGAGAACGAGAGCCCTGGAAAGCGCGCCTCCAGGAAACGGTCGACCCGCATGCCGGATTCATCGGGCGTGACCGCCACGATCTGGACGCCGGCCCCGGCAGCGGGCGCGGGCGCGCTCTTGATATCCGTGTCGGTCCCGGTCATGCCGCCACCGCGGTGAGACGCGTCAACAACGTGTCGAGGCCCGCGCAACGGCCGAGCGTCAATCCGAACGTGTCGGCAAGCGTCGCGCGCAATTCGGCCGGCGTGCGCAACAGCCTCCGCTCGCTTGCTCCTTCGAGGTGATGCACCGAAAGCTCGTTGTTGCGCAGCGCATAGCGGGCGCCTGGAACCGGCCGCGCCGCCAGCAGGTTCGCGGTGAAATACGAATGGGGAGACGTCGACTGGTACCAGCTGGCGATCTCGTAGTCGACCTGAAATTGCCGCTGCAGGTCGAAGCGATAGATCGGCTGCCAGGACCGGCCGATCTCCGCCTGCAGCACGAATTCGTCGCCGGCCCGCACCAGCCTGAACGGCTCGTGGGCCGTGCGCTGCGCGCCATCGGCATCCAGGCTGAGCGGCGCCGTGAGCGTGAGGCCGCCGAATCCCACGTCGGCGATGTAGCGCCCGCCTTCGAGATCGACGCACAGCAGCATATGGGCGCGCGCCGTGATCACGCCCTCCGCCACGCCCCTGACGACACGGGCCGCCAGACCATGAACGTCGAATCCGAGCGCTTTCAGCACATGCATGAAGAGCAGATTCTGCTCGTAGCAGTAGCCGCCCCGACCGGACCGCACGAGCTTGTCCTCGAGCGCGGCTGCATCGAGCCGCACCGGCTGGCCTAGCAGCGGATCGAGATTCTCGAACGCGATCGCCTGCGGGTGAAGCCGGTGGAGAGCGTCAAGCGTAGCGCGGTTGGGGCCGGCAGCCCCGGCGAAGCCGATCCTGCGGAAATAGGCATCGAGATCGATCATTCGCTTCGCTCGCGCCGCAGCTTCGCCCAATAATCCAGCCGCTTGCGGATTTCCCGCTCGAAACCGCGCTCGGGCGGATCATAGAACTGCCGGCGGCCGAGCGCCTCGGGGAAATAGTCCTGGCCGGAGAACGCCTCGGGCGCGTCATGGTCGTATTCGTAGCTTTCGCCATAGCCTTCCGACTTCATCAGCTTGGTCGGCGCATTGAGAATATGCTTGGGCGGCAGCAGCGAGCCGGCCTCGCGGGCGGCGCGCATCGCCGCCCCGTAGGCCACATAGGCGGCATTGGATTTGGGGGCGGTGGCGATGTAGATCACGGCTTGCGCGATCGCCAATTCGCCTTCCGGCGAGCCCAGAAAATCGAAAGCGTCCTTGGCGGCATTGGCCACCACCAACGCCTGCGGATCCGCTAAGCCCACGTCCTCGACCGCCATGCGCACGACGCGGCGCGCCAGGAAGAGCGGATCCTCGCCGGCGTCCAGCATGCGGCAGAGATAGTAGAGCGCGGCATCGGGATCCGACCCGCGCACGGATTTGTGCAGCGCCGAGATCAGATTGTAGTGGCCGTCCTGCTGCTTGTCGTAGATCGGGGCGCGGCGCTGCACCACCTCCTGCAGCTTGGCGGCATCGAAGATTTCATCCGGGCGGGCGGCGCGCCACACTTCCTCGGCGAGCGTGAGAGCGGCGCGGCCGTCGCCGTCGGCCATGCGGATGAGCGTGGCGCGCGCCTCGCCGTCGAGCGGCAAGGCCTTGCCCTCGATGTCCTCCGCGCGTCCCAGCAACTGCTCGATCGCGACCGCTTCGAGCGGCTTGAACACCAGGACGCGGGCGCGCGACAACAGCGGCGCATTGAGCTCGAAGGAGGGGTTTTCGGTGGTGGCACCGATGAGCACGATGGTGCCGTCCTCCATCACGGGCAGGAATGAATCCTGCTGGGCGCGGTTGAAGCGGTGGATCTCGTCCACGAACAGCAAGGTCCCCAATCCGGTCTCCCGTCGCGCGCGCGCCTCCTCGAACACCTTCTTGAGGTCGGCAACGCCGGAGAAGATCGCCGAAATCTGCACGAAATTGAGGTCCGTCGCCTCGGCGAGCAGCCGCGCCACCGTGGTCTTGCCGGTCCCGGGCGGGCCCCAGAAAACCAGACAGCCGAGCCTGCGGGTGTCGAGCATGCGGGTGAGCGCGCCGTCGGGGCCGAGCAGATGGTCCTGGCCGACGACGTCGGCCAGCCGGGTAGGTCGCAATTTATCGGCGAGAGGACGCGGCGCGCTGCGCTCAAGGCCCGCGGCTGCGAACAGGTTGGGGCCGCCGCCGCGTTTCGCGGCTTGGTTTGCTTTTGGGCTCGCCTTAGGGCTCATCCGCTCAAGACCACGGACATCTGCTGGCCGCCGCGCATGATGGTGATGCGCCACACGCGGCTCGCCTGGCTGGTGGCCTTCTCGAGGTCGCGGGTCTTGGCGATCTTCTGATTGTTGACCGACACGACCAGGTCGCCGCGCATGAAGCCGAGGCTCTGCGCCGGCGAGCCGTCGGTCACCGCCGTGATGACCACGCCATCGGTGGCCGGGTCGAGCCGCAGATCGTCGGCCAAAGCGGGCGACAGATTGGACACCTTGGCGCCTTGGAACGGGGAGCGTGCCGAAATGGTCAACTCATCGTGCGGCGTGTCCGGCAGCGGCTCGAGACCGACCGTGACGGCAGCCTCCTTGCCGGAGCGGATGATGCCGACCCGCGCGCTGCCGCCCAGCGATTTGGTCGCGAAGCGATAGTCGAAGGCGTTGGGATCATCGACATCCTGGCCGTCGATGGTCGTGATCAGGTCGCCGACCTTGAGGCCCCCGCGCGCCGCCGGGCTCCCGGCCGTCACGTTCGCGACCAGCGCGCCGGTCGGACGCTTCACGCCCAGGCTCTCGGCGATCTCGGAGGTGACCGCCTGCAGCTTCGCGCCCAGCCACGGCCGCTTGACCGCGCTGCCGCCGCCCTTGGCGGAGGCGACCACCACCTTGACCATGTTGGCCGGGATCGCGAAGCCGATCCCTTGCGATCCGCCCGAGCGCGAGAAGATGGCGGTGTTGATGCCGACCAGCCGGCCCGAGACGTCGACCAGCGCTCCGCCGGAATTGCCGGGATTGATGGCGGCGTCGGTCTGGATGAAAAACTGATAGTCGGTGATGCCGACTTGCGTGCGCGCCACCGCCGATACGATGCCGTGGGTCACGGTCTGGCCGACCGCGAAGGGGTTGCCGATGGCGAGCACCACGTCGCCGACCTGGAGGGTATCGGAATCGCTGAACTCGATGGCCGGGAATTTCTCGCCGTGGGTCTTGAGCCGCAGCACGGCGAGGTCGGAGCGGGTGTCCTTGAGCACGATCTCGGCCTCGAACTCGCGTTTGTCGGCGAGCGAGACCTTCACCTGGTCGGCGCCTTCGATGACGTGATTGTTGGTGACCACGAGGCCGCCGGCATCCACCAGCACGCCGGAGCCGAGCGAACGCTGCACCTGCTGCTCGCCGCCCTGTGCGCCGAAGAACCGCCGGAAGATCGGATCATCGAGCAGGGGATTTTGGACCGCAACCGTCTTGGCCGCATAGACGTTGACCACGGTGGGAGCGGCGCGCTGTACGACGGGCGCGTAGGAGAGCCGCAGCTCGTTGAGCGAGCTCGGCACGCGGCGTTCCTGGGCGCCCGCCGTGGACATGAGCGAGGACAACAACAACAGCGTGCAGGCGAGCGCGAGAAGCGGGTTGTGGCGCGACGTCATTTGGCGAATCCCTGATCGGAAAAGCCACATATAGAGGCAACTCCGCGGCAAATGAAGGGCGGCGGGAGCGCCTGGCGCACCTGTTGTAGGGCGCAATCGCTTTATTGCGCCATCTGCCTCGCCAAAGGGCGCCTCGCGCCCCTGTTGTAGGGCACAATCGCTTTATTGCGCCATCAGCCTCGCAAAAGGGCGCGCCATGCCTCCAGCCTCGACAAGCGGCGCAATAAAGCGATTGCGTCCTACAATCCACCGGCGAAACCGAGCGCTATGGCGTCATGCCGCGGCGGGGGCTGTCTGCTCGCCTTGCTTCTCTTGCGTCGGACCGGAGTCGAGGCCCTTGGCGGCTTCGTCGCGATCCACGAACTCGATCACCGCGACCGGCGCGGAATCGCCGTAGCGGAAGCCGGCCTTGAGCACGCGCGTATAGCCGCC
>DASZKX010000107.1:0-12238 GCA_035552735.1 Xanthobacteraceae bacterium | reverse complement strand
GCCAGCAGCCGCACCTGTCCGCTCTTGACGTGCTCCGACAACGCGGCCGGCAGTTGCACCACGGCGTCCACTTGGCCGCCGAGCAGGCTGGTGATGACCTCGGCGGCTCCAAACGGTACGTCCACCACATGGGCGCCCGCGGCCCGGAACAGCGCCACCGAGGTGATGTGGGTGTGGCTGCCCACGCCGGAATTCCCGACCGTGATGCCCTCCGGCCGCGCCTTGCCGTCAGCCACCAGCTCGCGCAGCGTGCGCCATTTGGCATCGCCCCGCACGGCCACCACCGGGGTTTCGACCAGAACCTGCGCGACCGGCGCGAAGGATTCATAATCGAGCTGCAACAGGCCCATGTGATGGGTGGTGGAGATCGAATTGGAGTTCCAGACCAGCGAATGTCCGTCCGGCTTTTGCCCCGCGACGTAGCGATAGCCGACCGCGCCGCCGCCGCCCGGACGATTGACCACGATGACCCTGGTGCCGAGCCGTCTGGACATCCCGTCGGCGAGAAGGCGCGCCGTCACATCGGCGGATGATCCGGCCGGAAACAGAACCGTGATCTCGATGAAGCCGCGCGTCGGAGGGGCCGCTTCCTGCGCGGGTGCTGCCGTGGCCCAGCCGAGAAGCGCCCAAACCGCCACTGTCGCGAAGCTCGCAAGTTTCATGGCACGCCCGTTTCTGTGTTTGATTGATCAATCGCGCTCGAGCATCTCGGTGACCTGCACGCGCCGGCCCTCGTGCGCCGACACGATGCCGGCCCGGATGACGGCGAGCGAAGTGGTGCCGTAGTCGCCGCCGACCTCGGGCTTGCCGTGGCCGCGCACCGCCGCGGCGAACTCCTCCAGCTGCTCCACGATCGTGTCGTTCGGGTCGCATTGTATGGGAACCGGGCGATCGCCGCCGCGCCGGAGCAGGCGCAGCCCGTTGTGCATGTCGTAATAAGCGGTCGCTTCCTTGCCGTAGATGTTCATCAGATAATATTCGGAGGCGGAGGCATAGCTGGCATTGAGGGTCGAAAGCGCGCCGCTCTCATGCTCGAGGATGAGGCTCGCCACATCCGGATTGTCGCCCGGCAGCACCAGCCGGGCAAGCTGGCCGCTGACGGCCGTGATCGGCCCCAGCAGGTAGTCCAGTACGTCCGCATAGTGGATGCCGATCTGCAGCATGACGCCGCCCGGCATCCCGGCCGCCTGGTAGCGCCAGGAGGTCAGGTCGATCTTGCCGAGCCGGTCGCGGCTGATATTGGCTTCGGCGTTCACCAGCTTGCCGAAGACGCCGTCGTCGATTTGACGACGGAGCCAGCGGAACTGGCTTTCGCGCCGCCGCTGATATCCGAGCGCGAGCACCACGCCGGCCTTGGCGCAGACCGCCGTGATGGCGCGGCCGTCGGACACGGTGTTGGCGATCGGCTTGTCGAGAAAGACATGCTTGCCGGCCGCCGCGGCGGCGCTTGTGGTCGCCAGATGTGCGTCATTGGGGGTGGTGATGACGATGGCCTCGATCGCAGGATCGGTTAGGATCGCCTCATAGCTCGCCACCGGCCGGCAACCGTATTTCGCGGCGAATGCCATGCGCTTGTCGGGTGAGCGCGTATAGCAGGCGGCAACCTCGATCTGGCCGGAACGCTGGATGGCGTCGGCCAGCACGTCCGACCACCATCCCATGCCGATGCAGGCAACCCGTAACGGCGCGATCCCCATCCGTCTGCACTCCTCTTCAAGATCAAAGGTGCCGCGCGAAAGAGCCCGGCGTTCCCGGTCAACCGCGGACTCGCCAATCCGACAGGCAGACTGCCTGCCTTTGGCAGGAGACGGGGATCATTGTAAATAGCAATGGCACGCAGCGCCTCCCGACCATCGCGAACGCGCCCGCGAGGACAAACGCCATGTTTCATCGAATCTCGCTCGGCGTGGTCGCGCTCGCCGTCGTCCTGGGCTCGCCGGTCGCGATCGCGCAAGCCGCCGCGGCGCAAGCCGCCGCTCGCGTCGCCGCCGGAGAGGATGCCTGGAACAAAGCGGGATGCTTTCAATGCCACGGCGCCTCCGGGGAGGGCGGCTCCGGCGGCGAATTCCCCGCCGGCCCCAGCTTGCGCAAAACCAAGCTGGACCGGGCGGCCCTGGCGGAAACGATCAGTTGCGGGCGCCTGGGCACCCCGATGCCGGCCTGGCTCGACGGCGCCTACACCGACAGCCCGTGCTACGGTTTACCCAAGCAGCCTGCACCCGCCGGCATCATCTCGACCCCGGTGCTCAGCGCCGACGAGATTCAGGCCCTGCTCGACTATCTGATGGCCACGATCGTGGGGCATTAGCTATGCTGGAACGTTACGTGCCCCGGCATCGGTAGCCGCTCTATTTCCGCAGGGCCGCCACGCCGACCAATTCAAGGCGCGCCGAGCTCTCGAATTGGTTCACGGTCGCCAAGCCGGTGTTCGGATCTACCAAGGCCTGCCCGGATTTGTAGTAGTGCCGGGTTTCCACGACAATCTGTTGGCCATCCGACACCTTGCGGCAGAGCTGCTTGACGAAGGCGCCCGCGATCGGCGTCTCGCCGGCGGCGGGGGGTAGATCGTCGCAGTCCCAACCGTCGGCGCCGAAGCGCGCCTTGAACGCGAACGCCACCGTATATGCGTTCGCCCGCAGGTCCTCGTCGGCATGCGGATCGGTGAATAAGCGAAATCCTTCGACAAGGCCGCTTCGGTCGACGAGCAGCGAGAGGATCACCGGCTGCCCGAGCACCATCATGGCGTTGTTGCGGGCGATCGCATCCGGATCGCGCGCCGCGCGCGCGATGTATTCGAGCTCGTCGTCATAGCGAAACCAGATCTCGCGCAGCCCGGAGGTTTCCGGGCGGCAGCGCTCGAACTGCTCGAAGCTGTCGAGGCGCAGGCCCGGCGGACCCCCATTGGTGCCGCATGCCGGATCGACGAACTCCTCTTCCGGCAACTCGTCGACCGGGGTTCCGAGCTGCACGTCCCAGATCGTCGGCCGGGCTTTCGGCGATCGCTGCTGGCCGGAGGCCGCACCGGCGAGGATCAGAGCCAGCGTGGCGACGACAGCAGGGCGGGCAAAGCCAAGCGTGCCCATCATAGCGATCCGCGCGTGGGCACAGCGCCAGGGCCCGCCACCCACGGGCGTGAACGCCTTTTCAGCACCTTTGCCCGGCCTGCCGATGGCGCAACTCACAGCCCGAGCACGACCAGGATCACGTTCTGCCCGAGCGCCGCCGCCTCCGGAAAGGAGCCTTCATCCCGGCCGAGCCGGCCGCCGAGAATGAGCGCGACGTACTGCTTGCCATTCACCGCATAGGTTATCGGGCTGCCCGCGAAGGCCGTTCCGGACTGGAAGCTCCACAGCTCCGCCATGGTGTCCTTATCGTAGGCCGATATCTTGCCCATGATGTCACCCATGAAGAGAAGGCCGCCGTCCGTCCCCAATACTCCCGAATAGGCCGGATAGTACGAGTCCAGCTTCTTCACGGTATTGCCGGTGTGGACATCGATGCCGCCGAGCAAGCCGTGGCTCACCTTGCAGTTTGGATTGAGGACGCTGCGCACCACGGGCTCCACGGCATTGTCCTTGGTGTGGACCCCGCAGTAGATCTCCCTGAATCCGCCCCCGATGGTCTGCTTGGTCGGATCGGCGGGACGGGAGTTGAAATAGTTGGCCTCGCCGATCATGGCATTGAAATACGTGATGCCGCGCGACGGGTCATAGGTGTTCGGCATCAAGGTCGGCATCCCATAATGGGCGGGACGCACGTCGATGGCCTTCTTGCCGTATCTCACCGATTGGCCGGCGTAGTCCTGAACGGTCTTGGAGGGGTCGTAATCGAGCGGCTTGCCGGTCTTGGCGTCGATGCCGGATGTCCAGTTCACGGTGGTATAGGGCTCGGCCTTCAAGAACTGTCCGTTGGTGCGGTCGAGCGTATAGAAGAAGCCGTTCCGGTTGGTTTGCCCGATCAGCTTCCTTGGCTCGCCGTTGATCGTGGCGTCGTAAAGCTGCGTGATGGCGACGGAGTCGTAGTCCCAGGAATCGTTGGGGATCGTTTGGAAGTACCATTTCAGCTGACCGGTATCGACGTCGAGCGCGATGATGGAGTTGGTATAGAGATTGTCGCCGGGACGGCCCTGCGGATCGAACATGAACACCGGATTGGCGGTGCCGACATACAGGAGGTTCGTCTGCGGATCGAAGGACGGCTCCGTCCATACGCCGCCGCCGCCGGTCGGAATGGTCCGCTTGTCGGCCCAGGTCTCGGACCCGGGCTGGCCCGGATCGGGAACCACCAGGAAGCGCCACAGAAGCTTGCCGGTGTCGGCCGTGTACGCGGCCACATAGCCGCGGCCGTTCTCGCCCTGGTTGGACTGCCCGACAATGATCATGTTCTTGACCGCGAGCGGCGCCGCCGAGTGCCCCTGGTTGGGCACCACCTCCGGGGCCGTGGTGTTGACGTCGAACACGACCTCGCCGGAATTCTTGTCGACCGCGACCAGGCGCGGGTTGGGACTGTCGCTGCCGGTGTTGAAGTACATGTTATTGCCGAGCAGCGCCACGCTGTGGGCGCTTTTTCCGCCGCCCTCGACCTTGGCATCGAGCTTCCAGACCACTTTGGGGATCTCGTCCCTGACGTCGATCTTCCAGTATTGCTGCCACTGATTGCCGACATACATGAAGCCGTCCTCGACGATCGGCGTGAAATACTCGGTCGCCTTGTTGGGGCGACGGGGGTCGCCGAGCGAGAACATGAACTTGACCTTGAGGTTGGCCACGTTGCCGCGATTGATTTGGGCCAGCGTCGAATTGTTCCAGTTGCTGTAGTTGCCCATCCGCATCAGCCAGTTCTGCGGCTCGGCGGAAGCATTGAGGAGACGCTGATAGGTCGTCTCCGCCGCCGGTGCCGAAAAGCAAAGGCCGAATGTGGTGGCCGCGACCAAGCCGGCGAGGCCAAGCCGCGCGGAGGTGCATCCCCATATCGTCATCTGGTTCCTCCCAAGCGTTTATGTGGCGATCCCGAACGATAACATTCCGACGCCCCCGCGTCGAAGCCTTCCGGGGCGCGCCGGGTTCGTCTTGCCGCTCGGTTACGGATGCACGCTGTTGTCCGGCATGGTCGCGCCATGAAAGTCGGCATCGGTCTGGTCGGTGTTGAAAAGCTTCGCGGCCGAGAGGCGCGCGAACGCGAAGTCAGTCCGGGTCAGATCCGCCTCGACCAGGTCGGCTTGGAACAGATCCGCCTCATGCAGAACGGCGTCCGACAGGTTGGCGTTCCGCATGCTCGCCTGCGTGAGGATGGCGCGCTCCCCGATGACGCCGCTCATGTCGGCCCGGAGCAAGCTGGCGGCATGCAGGTTGGCCTCGGTCAGCGTCGCATGGCGCAGGCTCGCGTCGGTCAGCTTGGCCTCCCACAGGTCGGCGAAGGAAAGGTCGGCGCCGTCGAGCTTCGCGACGATGAGCCGGGCGCTTCCCATCAGCGCCGAGCCGAGATTCGCCCCCGTGAAATCGGCGCCGCCGGCTTCGGCTCCGAACAGCAAGGCTTGAACCAAGGTCGCGTGCTGCAAGTTGGCGGCCGTCAGCACGGCCAAATTGAGATTGGCGCCATTGAGATTTGCGCCCGACAGATTGGCGCCGCGCAGAATGGCGCGGTGAAAACTTGCGCCCACGAGGCTGGCGCCGGACAGATTGGCGCCCGACAGGTCGCGCCGTTTGAGGCTCACTCCCGACAGATTGGCGCCCGACAGGTTTACTCCGCGCATGATCGTGCGCGAAAACGTGGCCCCCTCGAGATCGGCGCCGGACAGGTCTGCGCCGGTCAGGTCGCGACGATCGAGGCTCGCCCCGCGAAGGTCGCAACCCGGGCAAGCGATGGTCTGTTTGGCCAGAAACGCGGCGCGATCCTGCGCGGCGGCGCCGACTACGGTGAGGCACGCCGTCAGCGGCAGCAGGGCCGCGACTACGATGAGACCCGACCGGTTCATGCCTTTCTCCCGGCTCGATCACCGCTCTCAGCGAAAAGCACTTCGAGTTGCGCTCAGCCCGCCGCCTGCGCGAACGCCGGCAGCGCCCGCGCGATCATCTGGTCTGAGCCGCCGCTTGCCGTAGCGCGAACTCAAATAGAAATCCTTCACGGCGGCAAAGGCCGTGTCCGCCTCCCGCATGGGCGCCGAGACGACCGTCATTTTGTTGATTGGTCCGCCGGGCGCTCAGCCGCCCATCTGGGCGCTCGGGGTGGAGCGCGAGATGGCGACTTCCTCCTCGGTCATGTCGGCCGGGATATCGGCGAATAGCGGCGTGCTCAGATAGCGCTCGCCGGTGTCCGGCAGCATGCACAGGACCGTGGCGCCCTTGGGGGCTTCGCGGCAGACCTGCAGGGCGCCCGCGAAGGTGCCGCCGGCCGAGATGCCGACGAAGATGCCCTCCTTCTGGGCGAGCTCCCGGCTGCAGCGCATGGCGTCGGCTCCCTGAATCGGGATCACCCGGTCAATGACCTTGAGGTCGACCGCGTCGGCGGTGAGCTTGGGAATGAAATCGGGCGTCCAGCCCTGCATGGGATGCGGCTTGAACGCCGGATGGGCGGCCGCCGGCGAGCCGTCCGGATTGCGGGCTTGCGCGGCGCCGCTGCCGAGCAGCTGCGCGTCGGCCGGCTCGCATACCACGATCTTGGTGTCGGGGCGCTCTTTCGCCAGCACCCGCGCCACGCCCTTGAGGGTGCCGCCGGTGCCGTAGCCGGTAACCCAGTAATCGAGCGGCTCGCGCTTGAAATCCGCGATGATCTCGCGTGCCGTGGTGCGGGCATGCATGTCCGGATTGGCCTCGTTCTCGAACTGCCGGGTCAGGAACCAGCCGCGCGTCTTGGCGAGCTCCATGGCCTTGGCCACCATTCCCATGCCGCGTTGCGCCGCCGGCGTCAGCACCACCTTGGCGCCCAGGAAGCGCATGAGCTTGCGCCGCTCGACGCTGAACGTCTCCGCCATGGTGACCACCAGCGGATAGCCCTTCTGGGCGCACACCATGGCGAGCCCGATGCCGGTGTTGCCGCTGGTGGCCTCGATCACGGTCTGCCCCGGCTTCAATTGCCCGGATTGCTCGGCCGCCTCGATGACGCCGAGCGCCAGCCGATCCTTGACCGAGCCCAACGGATTGAAAGCCTCGATCTTGACGAACAGATTGGCGCCCGGCGGCGCCAGCTTGTTGATCCGCACGACCGGCGTATTGCCCACCGTCTCCAGGATGTTTTGAAACTTGGCCATGGGGGTTCCTCCGGGCGGCGTGAGCGTAGCGGCTTCGCGGTGCTCTTTATCCTATATTTATCATCCTATATTTATCCGTTGGACGGCTCTAGCCGGCGTCTTCATCTCCGTTCGGCTTCGAGCGGTTCCGGATCGCACGCATGCGGGCGGCCCATAGGACGCCCCAACGCCGCAACCTTCCGTTGCCGCCATAACCGGTCCACCCCGGAACCCAGGCCTTCAACAACTCATCCGTGAGCAGCTTGAGGAGCCAGAGCAGAATCACCGCGAAGAACGGGCCAGTCAATATCGGCCAAAGCGGCTGTCCTCCATCCGCGATGGCAATGACCATCACAACGGCGAATTGGATCAGCAATCCACCGATCAGCAGCGTGTAGATTGTGGTCCAGAACAGCTCCCGGCGCCGCAGCCGCTTGTCCGCCACCTCCATCCACGACGGATCGATGCGATCCGTGAGCCAGGCCGCATGGATCTTGTACTGATCGATCCAGCTCCGCAGCGCGATCTTGTCGACGCGCGGTTGCCAGTACCGTCCGATCTGCCCGAGGATGAGCCGCGCGATCTTGGCTTGGCGCCGTGCGGCACGGCCCTTGCGCTGCTTCGCCTTGGCCAGCAGATCGTCGTACCAATCTTGCGCCTGCAGCCGCGCCAGCACGCGCCGGTGAAGCTCGGATTCGGCCGTAGCCTGGGCGCGGGAGCGCGGCTTGTCAAAGCCGGCGATTCGCACCAGGTTGCGAAAGGCGGCGGCCGTGAGCGTCAGGTCGTCGACCGCCACGGCGAGCAGACGCTCCGTCACGTCCGGGGCGCTCTCCAGCGACAAGGCCCCGGTGGCGGCCGCCCGATAATAGAGCACCGTCGCCGCGTTGCCGTCGCGCCGCCGCAAGGCGGCTTCGAGCGCGATGAGGAGCGCCTGGTCCCGGACGTCGTCGCGGTCAACCGATGGCAGCGGCAGCTGCCGGTCGGGCGTCTGCGCGCTTTCCGCCGGCGCGGTCGAAAGATGAGCGGCGTCGGGCGCGCCGCGGTCCGGCTCCGCTACCGGCTCGACGGCAGCCTGCGTTTCGTTCTCGACCGGAGCAGCATCACGATCCGCCGATGCCGGCGCCGATGCATTGGGCGATCGCCGGCTGTCGTCATCGCCGGCATCCCGGAGCGCCCACTCGAACGCCGTGCGCAGGCGCGCGAAGGCGTCCGGATCGCGATCGGGGTCGAGCTTCTTCAGCCGCGCCGCATAAGCGCGGCGGATCGCTTTCCGATCCGCGCAGGGCGCGATGCCCAGTTCATCCCACATCCGGTCTGTCATTCTTGCGCAACTTGCCGGGATCAGCCAGCGTCCTCGGCTTCCTTCGCTTTCGATCGTCGCCAGATTTTGCGGGCGCGGCCAGCCCACATGCGCGACGGCGCGATGTCGACAAATCCGATCCAACCGGCGTCCAGCAGCTTTTGAAGCTCGATCATGAACAGCCTGAAAAGCCAGAGCAGAAATGCCGCAAGAAACAGGACGATGACCAGGGACGCCGAAGGAGTCCGGGCGGTGGTGATCTCGAGAATGGCATCGTGCATGAACTGGATCAGCAGAGCCAAGACGAAGAGGTTGTAGCAGGCGAGCCCGAAGAGTCGGCCGCGCCGTTGGCGCCATTCCAGCCTGCTGAGCCACGCGGGATCGATGCGATCGCCGAGCCAGACCGCGTGAATCCGGCATTGCTGCAGCCGGGTCTTCAGGGCGGCGGGGTCGACTTTGGGACTCCAGTACCGTCCGCTGCGTCCGAGCAGCAGCCGGGCGATCCGGGCCTGATGGCGGGCTTCGCGGCCCTTCCTCTGCTTCGCCGTGGCCAGGAGATCGTCGTACCAATCCTCGGCTTGAAGGCGCGCAATCGCGCGCTGATGAACCTCGGATGCGACGGGCGCACGGAGCCGGCGCGTGGACACGCCGATGGTTTGGGCCAAATGACGAAAGGCGGCGGCGCCCAGGGTCAAATCGTCGACCGCAACCGCCAGCAAACGCTCGGTCACCTCCCGGGCGCCGTCCAGCCCCAAGGCCCCGGTGGCCGCCGCCCTGTAGTAGAGCATCGTCGCCTCGTTGCCGTCGCGGCGCCGCAAGGCGGAATCGAGGGCGATGAGCAGGGCGCGGTCGCGGATGTCGTCGGGGTCGGAAGCCGGCACCGGCGGCCCGCGGTCGGGCCCCTGTGCGTTCTCGACAGGCGACGTCGAGGACTTCGCGGCGGTTGGCTGACTGAATTCCGGAGTCGCGGAGGATCGCGCATTGTCGTCATCGCCGGCTCTGCTCAGCGCCCATTCGAAGGCCGTGCGCAGGCGTGCGAAGGCTTCCGGGTCGCGATCGGGGTCGAGCCTCTTCAGCCGCGCCGCATAGGCGCGGCGGATCGCTTTCGGATCCGCGCAGGGCGCGATACCCAACTCATCCCACATTCGGGGCCTGCCGCTTACACGAGGAAATCCTGGTCGAATTGATCGAGGAGGGCGGAGAGCATGCTGCTGGCCGCCTCGATCTCCTCGGGCTCCTGGCGATCGAGCGCCGCCGTCAATTGGCCGAGCGCCCGGCCGATCACCGCCCGGGTGTCGCCCAGGCGCTCCTCGTAGAGGCGCGCGGCCCGCGCCACCAAGGCCCGCATCTTCATGTCGTCGCGCGGATGGATCTTGAGCTTGGCCAGGACCGCCAGGCGTTTGGCGATCTCGTCGGGCTGCATCACGCCCGGATTGCCTTCGATCACCAGCTTCTCGATCCGGCCGCTGGTCAGGATGGTGGCCTGGACCTCCAGAAGCCCGCTGGTGTCATAGGTGAAGCGGACATCGATCTGATGCTTGGTGGCCGGCCCCGGCGGCAGCTTGATGGTAAGCTCGCCCAACAGCACGTTGTCCTTCACCTGCGGGGCTTCGCCCTGAAACACCCGCAGCGCCAGGTTCCGCTGCTTGTCGTCGATCGGATAGACGGTCTTGCTGCGGCTCGCCGGGATGATGGTGTTGCGCTCGATGATCGGCATGAATTGGCCGTGCACGCGATGGCTCTTGTCCTCGCCGTGCTGCTCGGAGATCTCGATGCCGAGCGTGAATGGCGCCACGTCGGTCATCACCATCTCTTCGAGCCCGGTGCCGTGCGCCAGCATGCCGGCCCGCACCGCGGCGCCGCGCCCCACCACCTCCTCGGGATTGAGCTGATAGACGGGCAGACGCCGGAACAGGCGCGCGATCAGGCGGCGGAACATCGGCATCTGCGAAGCGCCGCCGGCCAGGATGATGCGGGACAAGGCATCCGGATCGACGCGGGCGTCGCGCAGCGCCCGCTCCATCGGGGCGCGCAGCCGCGCCAGCAAAGGCTCGCTCAGGAGCTCGAATTGCTCGCGCCCGAGCTTCCATTCGATCGGCTTGCCCTCATGCACCACTGCGATGGTTGCGGAATCCTGGGAGCTCAGCAGGCGCTTGGCCATCTCGGCCTGGCGGCGCAGCGCGCCCAGGATCGGCGGGTTGGGAGAATCGGGAGAAGCAGCCGGCAGGCCGGCGGCCGCCCCGCGGCCGGCCATGAAGGCGGCCACGATCGCGTCGACGAAATCCTCGCCGCCGAGCCAGCTGTCGCCGGCCGTCGCCCGCACCTCGACCACCCCTTCGAAGCGATGCAGCAACGACACGTCGAAGGTCCCGCCGCCGAGATCGACCACCAGCAGAAGCTCCTCGTCCTCCTGCGCGGTGAGCCCGTAGGCCAGGGCGGCGGCGGTCGGCTCGGTCAACAGCCGCTCGACCTTGAGGCCGGCGAGGGCGCCCGCCGCCTTGGTGGCCTTGCGCTGGACGTCGTTGAAATAGGCCGGCACCGTGATCACGGCTTCCTCGACGCCTGCGCCCAGGAAGGCTTCCGCATCGGCCTTGAGGGAGCGCAGGACCAGCGCCGAAAGCTCCTCGGGCCGGTAGCCCTTGTCGCCAACGAAAAGAAGCCGGTCGGTTCCCATGTAGCGCTTGAAGGCGGTCGCCGTCAGCGCCGGATGGGTGGCCAGGCGCTCGCGCGCCGCCAGCCCGACCAGGATTGAGCGGTCGTCGCCGAGCCCGACCGCGGAGGGCGTCAGCATGTGGCCGAGCGAATTGGGAATGAGCGTGACCGCGCCGTCGCGCCAGACGCCGACGAGGCTGTTGGTGGTGCCGAGGTCGATACCGACGATCATGGGTGGCGCGTCCGAGCCGAAGCATTTCGGCAACCGGACGCCGCTGTCGCCACGGGGCCGGTTAGGGTGGAATAAACGTCCGCTGACGTGATGGCAATCGGTTGCTCCGGGGCGGTCATCGGTGGCAATGGTAGCGGCTGCGCTTTGTTGCTGCCCGGCGCGACATCGCCGGCGCAAAGAAAGCTCTCGTATGTGGCTTGTGATAGAATCTGTTGGTTTCCTCGTCCCCTATGCGCTCGCCGTGGCGATGCCGTCGTGGCGCTGGCTCTTGACCTGCAGCGTCTTGGTTGGTGGCCTGCTCGCTTACTGGATTTTCGGAATTTTCAAGTCGCAATTCGAATACGGGGAGGAGGGGGGCATCGTCTTCCTGACGCTCGCCGCCGTGGTGGTTCCGTTCGTCGCCGGGGTGCTGGTCCGCACCGTGAGCCTGATCATGGCGGCACGTGGGAACTCGCGGAGAAGCGTACTTGCAGTCAATGTCTTGGGTTTCGCCCTTCCGGTCGGGATCGCCGCAATGGCGTTTTCAGTCTGGTAGGCGCTACGCGCCCAACCTCACCCGTACGCCTTGAGCACGTGCCGGGCGATCACCATCTTCATGACCTCGCTGGCACCCTCGGTGATGCGGTAGCTACGCTGCTGGCGCCACAGCTTCTCGATCGGCAGATCGGTGGTGAGCCCGATGCCGCCGTGGATCTGCATGCATTGATCGGCGGCGCGGAACGCCATCTCGTCGGCGAAATACTTGCACACATAGGCGTCCTCGCGCGCATCCTCGCCTTTGTCGAGACGGGTGGCGGCCTTGTAGACCAGGAGCCGCGCCGCCTGCAGC
>DASZKX010000106.1:0-15938 GCA_035552735.1 Xanthobacteraceae bacterium | reverse complement strand
CAAAGGCAAGGAGACGCGGCCCAACAATTACCGGCTGCCGCAGCTCACCTACGCGGACGACCATCCGGGCGAGGATCTGCCGGCGTTCCATTTCGCCTTCGAGGTGACGGAAGGCGCTGCTCCGGTCGGGCAATAGGGTCTCGCGGGAACATCTGCCCGGCGCTTGCGGCGCCGGGGCGGAATTCAGATGCGACCCTGCAACTGCGACGTTGCAAATGACTTTGCAAACCGTTCGGCTTCGCAAGCCGGTCGATCGAGGCTCAGGGCGCCTTGACGCCGTCCTTCCAAATTGATCTTGGACGCCCCATTCGTTTCTGGCCGGTCCCCAACACCCCATATCCGGAGACGGCGCAGAGCCCGGGGGGCATCTGCACCGCGGCGACATCCCGGATTGGCTCGTCCCGCTGGCCGACCCGTGGGGGCCGCGCCTCGCGGTCTATCGGGTCGCGCACGAGGGCTGCGATCGCGCCCCGCCAGGTACGGTCAGAGACCCACAAGTGTTTGAGGCAAGGCCCCATTCCGAGGCGAATTCCCGGCCCGGCGCCTTGCGGCCCAAGGCCGCCCTCCTATATGAGCGAAGACGCCGCGGGGGCGGTGTCTAACCTGTATCCAGGGGGTCGGACGAAGGGCTCCGCGATTGTTCGCGAAAGTTTCCGTCCGGGTGCCGTAAGGGCCCGGCCGACCTGCCAGAAGCGAGAGGACAAACCATGGGCAAGGTGATCGGCATCGATCTCGGCACGACCAATTCCTGCGTCGCCGTGATGGAAGGCAAGACTCCAAAAGTCATCGAGAACGCGGAGGGCATGCGCACCACGCCCTCGATCGTGGCTTTCACCGACGACGGTGAACGGCTCGTCGGCCAGCCGGCCAAGCGCCAGGCGGTGACCAATCCGGAGCGCACCATATTCGCGGTCAAGCGCCTGATCGGCCGGCGCTACGACGACCCGATGGTGGAGAAGGACAAGAAGCTCGTCCCCTACAAGATCGGTCGCGCCGGCAACGGCGACGCCTGGGTCGAGATCGAAGGCAAGAGCTATTCGCCTTCACAGATTTCCGCCTTCATCCTGCAGAAGATGAAGGAGACCGCCGAATCCTATCTGGGTCAGAAGGTCGATCAGGCCGTCATCACGGTCCCGGCCTATTTCAACGATGCCCAACGCCAAGCCACCAAGGACGCCGGCAAGATCGCCGGCCTCGAGGTGCTGCGCATCATCAACGAGCCGACCGCGGCTGCGCTCGCCTATGGTCTCGACAAGCAGAAGACCGGCACGATCGCGGTCTATGACCTCGGCGGCGGGACCTTCGACGTCTCCATTTTGGAGATCGGCGACGGCGTGTTCGAGGTGAAGTCCACCAACGGCGACACCTTCCTGGGCGGCGAAGATTTCGACATGCGGCTGGTCAGCTATCTGGCCGACGAATTCCAGAAGGAGCAGGGCATCGATCTGCGCCGCGACAAGCTGGCGCTGCAGCGGCTGAAGGAATCGGCCGAGAAGGCCAAGATCGAGCTGTCCTCCACCACCCAAACCGAGATCAACCTGCCGTTCATCACGGCCGACGCGTCCGGTCCCAAGCATCTGACCATGAAGCTCACCCGCGCCAAGTTCGAGGCGCTGGTCGACGACCTCATCCAGAAGACGGTCGAGCCCTGCCGGCTAGCCCTCAAGGATGCCGGCCTGTCGGCGGCCGAGATCAACGAGGTCGTCCTGGTCGGCGGCATGACCCGCATGCCCAAGGTCCAGGAGGTCGTGAAGCAGCTGTTCGGCAAGGAGCCCCACAAGGGCGTCAACCCGGACGAGGTCGTGGCCATCGGGGCCGCCATCCAGGCCGGCGTGCTGCAGGGCGACGTCAAGGACGTGCTGCTGCTCGACGTGACCCCGCTGTCGCTCGGCATCGAGACGCTGGGCGGCGTGTTCACCCGCATCATCGACCGCAACACCACCATCCCGACCAAGAAGAGCCAGGTGTTCTCCACCGCCGAGGACCATCAGAACGCGGTGACCATCCGGGTGTTCCAGGGCGAGCGCGAGATGGCGGCCGACAACAAGATTCTCGGCCAGTTCGATCTGGTCGGCATTCCGCCGGCGCCGCGCGGGGTGCCGCAGGTCGAGGTCACCTTCGACATCGACGCCAACGGCATCGTCAACGTCCAGGCCAAGGACAAGGCCACCGGCAAGGAGCAGCAGATCCGCATCCAAGCTTCCGGCGGTCTCTCCGAGGCCGACATCCAGAAGATGGTCAAGGACGCGGAGGCGCACGCCGAGGAAGACAAGAAGCGCAAGGACGCGGTGGAAGCCAAGAACCACGCCGAGGCGCTGGTGCACGCCACCGAGAAGGCGCTGACCGAGCATGGCGCGAAGGTCGGCGAGGCCGAGCGGCGCGCGATCGAGAACGCGATGGCGGACCTCAAGGAAGCCCTCAAGGGCGACGATCCGGCCGCCATCACGGAGAAATCCAATGTGCTGGCGCAGGCCTCCATGAAGCTCGGCGAAGCCATGTACAAGCAGACCCAGGACGGCGCGGCCGCTCCCGGCGGCGAGGATTCCGGCCCCGATGGCGGCGCCAAGAAGGAAGACGTCGTCGATGCCGAGTTCACCGAGGTCGACGACGACAAGAAGAACAAGAAATCGGCTTGATGCCGGGCAGGACGCCTTCGCATATGCCTGCCGAAGCATCCCACAATCTGATCTCCCGGACCTGCAGGTCGGATAAATTCGGCCTGCAGGTTTTTCACGCGCCTGCCGCTGGCGCCGGTCGGTACGGCGTAGCGCCGTCCCGCAGTGAATTGCCGTGACGCTCGAGGCGCAGGAATCCAGGATGGCCAAGCGCTGCTACTACGAGGTTCTGGAGGTCACGCGCACCGCCACCGACGCGCAGCTCAAGGCCGCGTTTCGCAAGCTCGCCATGCAGTATCATCCGGACCGCAATCCCGAACATGCCAGCGAGCACAAGTTCAAAGAGATCAACGAAGCCTATGAGGTGCTCAAGGACGGCGACAAGCGCGCCGCCTATGATCGCTTCGGCCATGCCGCCTTCGAGCACGGCGGGGTCGGGGCGGGCGGCAATTTCGGGGCGGATTTCGGCTCGGCGTTCTCGGACCTGTTCGAGGGTATCTTCGGCATGGGCGGAGCGCGCGGCCGCTCCGGCCGCGAGCGCGGCGCCGATCTGCGCTACAATATGGAGATCAGTCTCGACGAGGCGTTCGCCGGCAAGGCCGCCCAGATCCGGATCCCGACCTCGGTCTCCTGCGACGCCTGCTCGGGCACCGGCGCCAGGACCGGCACCAAGCCGAAATCCTGCCCGACCTGCGCGGGCGCCGGCCGCATCCGCCACGCCCAGGGCTTCTTCACGCTGGAGCGGACCTGTCCGGCCTGCCAGGGCCGCGGCCAGGTGATCGACAGTCCATGCCCGTCCTGCTCCGGGGCCGGACGGGTCACACGCGAGCGCATGCTGTCGGTCAATATCCCGGCCGGCGTCGAGGACGGGACCCGCATCCGGCTGTCGGGCGAGGGCGAAGCCGGAGTGCGGGGCGGGCCGGCCGGCGACCTCTATATTTTTCTCTCGCTCGCGGCGCACGCGTTCTTTCAGCGCGATGGCGCCGACCTGCATTGCCGGGTGCCGATCTCAATGGTGGCGGCGGCGCTGGGCGGCGAGTTCGAGGTGCCGACCATCGACGGCGGCAAGACCCGCGTCAAAGTACCCGAGGGGACGCAGTCGGGCCGCCGCTTCCGGCTGCAAGACAAGGGCATGCCGGTGCTGCGCTCGAAGCAGACCGGGGATATGTATGTCCAGGTCGTGGTGGAGACTCCGCAAAGCCTGACCAAGCGCCAGCGCGAGCTCTTGAACGAGTTCGAGAAGCTGTCGTCAAAGGATACCCACCCTGAATCGGCGGGATTTTTCGGCAAGGTCAGGGAGTTCCTGGGCGGCCGGACCGGCTCGGCCTGACCGGCACCTGACGGGAATGCCCTTGACCCCCGTCATCCTTGCCTCTACCGATGGCTAGTCACAAAACCGTAATCATTCTGTTGCGTTAACCCATATGCCGCTGCCCGCATTACAGCTCCTCGAAAAGAGATTCGAGAAACAGATTCGGCTCTTCGAGCTGAAGCGCGGCGCTATTGAAAAGAAGATCGAGACGCATTTCCGCCGGTTCGAGCAGAAGAGCCGCATCCCGCTCGACGACGAGATGCGCTTCATCCGCTCCTGGATCGAGAAGCCCCTGTCGATCGGCTCCGTGACGCCGTCCAGCAAGGCGCTGGCGCGGGCCATGGCGGCCTATGTGGACCCCAATTCCAAAGGGCCCGTGATCGAGCTCGGGCCCGGCACCGGTCCGGTGACCGAGGCCCTGGTGGCGCGCGGCATCGATCCGGCCCGCCTCATCCTGCTGGAGTTCGATCCGACCTTCTGCCGGCTGTTGCGCAAGCGCTATCCGGCCGCCACCGTGGTGCAGGGCGACGCCTATAGCCTCAAGCGCGCGCTCGGCAGCCATCTGGCCGAGCCGGCCGCCGCCATGGTGTCGGGCCTGCCGCTGTTCACCAAGCCGCTCAAGACCAGGCTCAAGCTCATCTATGAGGCCTTTGCCCTGATGCTGCCGGGCGCGCCCTTCGTGCAGTTCACCTACGCGACCGTGCCGCCGATCCCCAAGGCGCTCGACCGTGTCCGCGCGGAAGCCTCCGAACGCATCTGGATGAACATCCCGCCGGCCCGCATCTGGGTCTACCGCAAGGACTGAAGGTCCTGCCGGATCGGGCCTCCCGCGCGGGTCGCGCCGTGCTATGCGTAGGGCCGGGAAGATTCTCAAAGCCGCCTGATGTCTGGACCGAAAATCCTGGTCATTCCGGGCTCGCTGCGCAGCGGGTCGCACAACGTGCGCTTGGCCGCGCTCGCCAGCAAGGAATTGGTGCTGGCGGAAGGCGACGTCACCCGCATCTCGCTCGCCGACTTCCCGTTGCCGATCTTCGATGCCGACCTCGCCCGCGACCAAGGCCCGCCCCCCAACGCGGTGAACCTCAAGCGGCTGGTGTGCACGCATCGCGGCGTGTTCATCGCCAGTCCCGAATACAATGCCTCGATCACGCCGCTCATCAAGAACGCCATCGATTGGATATCGGTCGTGCGCGAGGCCGGGGAGGCGCAGCTCGCCGCCTATCAGGACCGCGTCTTCGCGCTCGGCGCGGCCTCGCCCGGTCGCTCCGGCGGCATGCAGTCCCTGATCGCGCTGCGCCAAGTGCTGGCGGTCGGCTGCCGCGCACTGGTAATCCCGGAGCAGATCGCCATCCCCAACGCCGCCACGGCTTTCGACGAGATGGATCAGCTCACCGATGCGAGCGCCGCGGCCCAGCTCAAGACCGTGGCGCGGCGCCTGGTTGACTATGCGCGGCTGTTGCGGTGAAAGGATCAAATCATGACGCTTGATTCACGCGAGCGGCTGATCGTGGCGCTTGATGTCGCCTCAGTGGCGCAGGCGCAGACGCTGGTGGAGCGTCTGGGCGCCTCGGTGTGCTTCTACAAGATTGGCTACCAGCTCGGCTTTGCGGGCGGGCTTGGGTTCGCGCAAGACTTGGTGCGCGCCGGCAACCAAGTCTTCATCGACATGAAGCTGCACGATATCGGCAACACGGTCGCGCGTGGGGTCGAGAGCATCGCCCGCCTGGGCGCGACCTTTCTCACCGTGCATGCCTATCCGCAGACCATGCACGCGGCCGTCGAGGCGCGCGCCGGCTCAAAGCTGCGCATCCTCGCCGTCACCGTCCTCACCTCCTATGACGACGCCGATCTGGCGGCCGCCGGCTACGATTTCACGGTCCCGGAGCTGGTGGCCGAGCGCGCCGCCCAGGCGCGCGACATCGGGATCGACGGGCTGGTCTGCTCGGCCGAGGAGGCCGTCAGGTTGCGGGCCTTGATCCGCCCCAGCATGGTGCTGGTGACGCCCGGCATCCGGCCCGCGGGCACCGCCGCCGGCGACCAGAAGCGCGTGATGACGCCGGCCGCCGCCATCCGGGCCGGCGCCGACTATCTGGTGGTGGGCCGCCCGATCGTGGCGGCGGCGGATCCGAAAGCGGTGGCCGAAACCATCGTGGCCGACATCGCGGCCGCGCGTGAGCATGAAGGAGCGTGAGATGGCCAAGGGCTATTGGATCGTGCGCGTCGATATCACCGATCCGGAGGCCTACAAGGCCTATGTGGCGGCCAATGCCGCGGTGTTCCGCAAGTACGGGGCGCACTTCCTGGTGCGCAGTGGCCAATACGAGACCATGGAAGGCGTGAGTCGCGGCCGCAACGTCGTGATCGAGTTCAAGGACTACGCCACCGCGCTCGCCTGCTACCGCTCGCCCGAATATGCCTCCGCGATGCGGCTGCGCAGCAGCGCCGCCACCGCCGACCTCATCGTCATCGAAGGCTACGACGGTCCGCAGCCTCAGCCTTGAAGCCAAATGAGCTACGAACTCGTCATCGTGCGCACGCCGGAGGATTGGGCTGTCTACCATTGCATCCGACGGACGGAATTGTTCGAAACGCGCGGCCTCATCTACGACCCTGATCATGCCGACGACCGTCATCCCGGCCACGTTCCCTTGCTTTTGCAGCTCGAGGGAGCCGGAATTGCGACGACACGACTGGACTTTCGCGATCAAGGCCTCGCGATCGTGCGGCTGGTCGCCGTCACCAAATCCCGGCAACGCCAGGGACATGGACGTGTCCTTGCCACCTTGACTGAGGCCCTCGCGCGCCAGCGAGGTGTGATCAAGCTCACCGTGAATGCCGCGTTTGACGCCGTTGGATTCTACGAACGCGTTGGGTTTGCCCGCGAGACCTGGGATCCGAACGAGCTGGTCGGATGGAACGCCAGCTCGGTTCAGATGACCAAATCTATCGTGTCGTGAGATCGAGTCGTATTTCGCGACTTTCCTTCGCGGATGCCTCCCGCTATATCCCTGCCACCTCGGAGTTCTGATCCATGTCCGACATGCGGCTGATCGTGGCCGGCGCCGCCGGGCGCATGGGACGCACCTTGATCCAGGCCATCGCGGCGAGCCCGGGGGTCTGGCTTGCGGGTTGCGTCGACGCGGCCGGGACCGCCGATATCGGGCGTGACTCGGGCGAGCTTGCGGGGCTGGGGAAGAACGGCATTCCGGTGACGGCGGAGCTCGAGCCGCTGCTCGAAGTCGCCGATGGGCTCATCGATTTCACCGTCCCGCGCGCGACCGTCGCTTTCGTGGAGCGCCTCGCCGGCAAGGGCCTGGTCCATGTCATCGGCACGACCGGCCTGACCGCGGCCGATGAGGCCGCCATCGCGGCGGCAGCGGCGCGCACCGTGATGGTCAAATCCGGCAATATGAGCCTCGGGGTCAATCTGCTGGCCGCGCTGGTGAGGCGCGTCGCCCAGACGCTCGATGCCGACTTCGATATCGAGATTCTGGAGATGCATCACAACCGCAAGATCGATGCACCCTCCGGCACCGCCCTCATGCTCGGCCGCGCCGCCGCGCAAGGCCGCGGCATCGATCTCGCGCATCACAGCGTGCGGGACCGGGACGGGGTGACGGGTGCGCGCCACGCCGGCGATATCGGCTTTGCGGCGCTGCGCGGCGGCACCGTGGTGGGCGACCACAGCGTCATCTTCGCCGGCACCGCCGAGCGCATCGAGCTTACGCACAAGGCCGAGGACCGCATGATCTTCGCCCGCGGGGCCCTCAAGGCGGCGCTATGGGGGCGCGGCCGGCCGCCCGGGCTCTATTCCATGGCCGACGTGCTGGGGCTCAAGGATTTTTAGGCCCTGAGGCGCGTGTCCCGGATGCGGAGCGGTGCTCCGCTGATCCGGGACCGTTCCAAACGCTGGAGTCTGGAACGGTCCCGGTTCTGCAGCGCACCACCAAGAGGTGCTGCGCTGCGCCCGGGACACGCCCGAATCAAGCGCCCGCGACAGCACAGCAAGCGGGCTTTGTAAGAGATGATTCAGCCTTCCAGCAGCGACGTGCCCGTCATCTCGCGCGGCTTCGGCAATCCCATCAATTCGAGCAACGTCGGGGCGAGGTCGGCGAGCCGGCCTTCCGCCACCAGGGTGCGGTTGCGGGCGCCGAACAATATGAGCGGCACCGGGTTGGTGGTGTGGGCCGTGTGCGGGCCGCCGGTTTCGGGATCGCGCATCATTTCGCAATTGCCGTGGTCGGCGGTGACCAGGAGCGCGCCTTCTGCTTTCTGGATCGCATCAACGATGCGGCCGAGGCCGGTATCGACCGTCTCCACCGCCTCGATGGCGGCCTTAAGATTACCGGTGTGGCCGACCATGTCGGGATTGGCATAGTTGAGCACGATGAGATCGTATTTGCTGGACTCGATCGCCGCGACCGCCTTGTCGGTGAGCTCGGGCGCCGACATTTCGGGTTGCAGGTCGTAGGTCGCGACCTTCGGAGAGGGCACCATGATGCGGTCCTCGCCCCGATACGGCTCTTCACGGCCGCCGTTGAGGAAGTAGGTCACGTGCGGGTATTTCTCGGTCTCCGCCATGCGCAGCTGGGTGCGTCCGGCGTCCGCCACCACCTCGCCGAGGATGTTCTTGAGCGTTTGCGACGGGAAGATCGCCTGCATGAGCCGGTCGAGCTCGTCGCTGTATTGCGTCATGCCGACAGCGGCGGCCAAGCAAACCGCGCGCTTGCGCGCAAAGCCCGAGAAATCCTTCTCGAGTACGGCGCCGAGAATTTCGCGCACGCGGTCGGCGCGGAAGTTGAAGCAGAGGATACCGTCGCCGTCCTGCATGCCGCGATAGTCGCCCACCACCGCCGGCAGGATGAACTCGTCGAATTTCTTGTTCGCATAGGCGTCCGCGATGACCGCCTGCGCGTCGGGAAAGCGCGGACCTTCGGCCCCGACGATCGCGTCGTAGGCCTTCCCCACGCGCTCCCAGCGCTTGTCCCGATCCATGGCGTAGTAACGGCCGCACACGGTCGCGATCGACACCGATTTCGGCAGCGCGGCTTGCAAACGCTCGACATATCCGGCGGCGGACTGCGGTGGCGTGTCGCGACCGTCGGTGATCGCGTGCAGGAGCGTCGGCACGGCGGCTTCGGCTAGGATCTTGGCCAGCGCCGCGGCGTGATCCTGATGCGAATGCACGCCGCCGGGCGACACGAGGCCGACCAGATGGCAGGTGCCGCCGCTCTGCTTGAGCTTGTCGATCAGGCCGGCGAGCGCTGGTGTGCGCTTGATCTCGCCCCTGGCGATGGCGCCGCCGATGCGCGGCAGATCTTGCACGACCACGCGTCCGGCCCCGATGTTGAGGTGGCCGACCTCGGAATTGCCCATCTGCCCGTCGGGCAGACCGACATCCTCACCCGAGGTGTGCAGGAACCCGTGCGGCCCGCTCTCCCAGAGCCGGTGGAAGGTCGGCGTCTTGGCCTGGAGGACGGCATTGTCGGCCGCATCCTCGCGCCAGCCGAAGCCGTCCAGAATGACCAGCATGACGGGCCGGCGCTGCTGCATCTCGGTTCCCTCACGATGAGGCCCCCCGTATTGCGGATTGCGGCGAAAGCGTCAATCGGCGCTGCGCTGGCGCCAGGCTGTGCCTGCAATCCGATCTGCGACCGGGCACCGCCGTCCCACTTTTCCCGGGCGCGGCGCAGCACGCTACTTGCTGAAGACATCCTTGAGGAAGCGCGTCATCGCGACCTTGTACTCGCGGTCGGCGCGCTCTTCCGCCGGATTGCTCGGATTGGTGAAGGCGTGGGTGGTGCCGCTATAGAGATTGAGCTCCCAGTTGACCTTGGCGGCGCGCAGCTGATCGACCAGGGCGACGACCTCGGGGAGCGGCGCCACCGGGTCTTCGGCACCGTGCAGGATGAGAACGCGGCCCTTGATGTTCTTGGCGGCCTCGGGCGGGAAGCCGCGGAACGAGCCGTGCACCGAGATCATGCCGACGATCGGAACGCCGGTCTCGGCCAGCTCGACCGCCACGGTGCCGCCGAAGCAGTAGCCCACCACCGCGATCTTGGCGGTGTCGACCATGGGATTGGACTTGAGCACCTCGAAGCCCGCTCCGGCGCGCGCGCGCATCAACGGACGATCATTGTTGTAGATGGTGATGGTGGCGGTCATCTCGGGCACGTCCTTGGGCACGAAGCCCTTGCCGAACATGTCCTCGACGAACACCACATAGCCCATCTTGGCGATCAGCTCGGAGTCCCGGAAGGCATTTTCCGCCATGCCGGCCCGATCATGCGCCAGCAGCACGCCGGGGCGCTTGCCGGATAAGGCATCGTCATAGACCAGCAATCCGGAAAGCTGGGCGTCGCCCTGCTTGTAATCGATGTGTTGCTTCTTGATCTCGGCGTGGGCGGCGCCGGACTGCAGCGCAAGCGCGAGCGTGGCTACCAAGGCAAGCGTCGCCAGACCGCACGCCTTACTGAAAGACGCCTTACGAAAAACCGCCATCGAACCCTCCCTGATTGTTTCGCGAAGCTTTGCGCAACGCCGCCGCAAAGTCCAGACGGCGATCGGAATCGCAAGGGACATCGCGGCCGGGAGGTCTGATCGCGATCGCCGCTACGCCGCCCGAGCAGCGAGCGGGCTTCGGGCCAACAACATCATGCCGAGACCTTGCCGGCCTCCCAGCCCAGCATGGCGCGCTTGCGGGTGAGGCCCCAGTGGTAGCCGGTGAGGCTGCCGTTCTTGCCGACGACGCGGTGGCACGGCACCACGAAGGAGACCGGATTGCGGCCGACGGCGGCCCCGACTGCGCGCGCCGCCGCCGGCTTGCAGACCTTGGCGGCGATGTCCGAATAGCTGGTCAGCCGTCCCATCGGCACCTCCAGCAGCGCCTCCCAGACCCGGACCTCGAAATCGGTGCCGATGAGCAGCACCCGCAACGGCTCGCCCGCATGCCACTGCGTGCTGTCGAAGATCCGGCGCGCGAACATCGCAGTGACGGCGCGGTCCTCCACATAGCGGGCCTTGGGCCAGCGCGCCCGCATGTCGGCCAGCGCCGCCGCCTCTTCGCCGGCATCCGCGAAAGCGAGACCGGCTAGCCCGCGCCCGGTCGCCATGATGAGAGCGTTGCCGAACGGCGAGGGATGAAATCCATAGGTGATGGTGAGCGATTCGCCGCCGGCCTTCCATTCGCCGGGCGACATCGCCTCGTGGGTGACGAACAGATCATGCAGCCGCGCCGGGCCCGACAGGCCGAGCTCGTAGGAGGCATCGAGCACGCTCGCGGATTGGCGCAGCAGCGCGCGCGCATGGTCGAGAGTGAGGGCCTGCAGGAAGGCCTTCGGGCTCAAGCCCGCCCAGCGCCGAAACAGATGATGCAGGTCGGTCGCGCTGACGCCGGTGGCTTCCGCGATCTCGGCGATCTCGGGCTGGGTGCGCCAGTTGCCGCGGATATGCGCGATGGCGCGCCGCACGATGTCGTAGTCCGCAGCCGCTTCGGGCAACGGCGCGAGGTCGGAAATGCGGTCGGGCGAGAGCATGGATGCCTCCATCGGTTGCTCTCCATCTAGGCGGCGGCCGCCGGCCTTCCCACCCGATTTCTGCTCGCCGTTGCGGCCCGCGTCCAACCTAGCCAAACACCGTGCGGGTCGGCCCGCGCTTGGCTTCCCCGATCGCGGCCGAAAGCGCGTGCGCGAAGCTCGCCTTCTCGTCGGGTCCAAGGAAGCTCGCGATCGGCAGCCGCCGTCCGCGCGAGACCAGGTAGAGCCGCTCGATGCCGAACTCCGCGTGCTCGTCACGGTCGAGCCGCACCCAGAGCGGATTGAGGGTCCACTCGCTGACGCGGCCGTGATGGCTCACCTTGCGCAGCGTCAGCTCGCTCGCCGTCACCGTCACCACCTCGTAGGCGCGCGCCGCCCGGTAGTTGACGCGGAACGCCCAATAGACCAGCAGCACGTCGAGCCCGAAAAAGCCGAAAATCGGCCACGCCCCGGCCAGCAGGAACACCATGCCGGAAACAAAGCTGATGCCGCCGAGCACCAGCATGAAAATCAGGAATCCGGTCGGGCCGAGCGATCGATGCGGTGTGAGCACGGCCGAAAAGATGGCCGCCTCCGGGCTCTGCGCGCGGCCACCGGTGTCGGAACCGCTGTTGTCGGGGCTCATGGGGCTCATTATAGGGGAACCATGGCTCGCAAAACAGGTCGTAGAATAGCTCGTAAAGTAGCGCGCAAGAAGGCCGGCAAGTCCGTTGCCCGCACGTCGGCTGCCGCAACGGCTCCGTCGCGTGCATCCAAGCGCATGGCCAAACGGCCGGGGCCCCGGTCCCGCGCCCAGAGCCCGCCGGTCGGCCGCAAGTCGGCCATGCTCGAGTCTCCGCCCTGGACGAGTGCCGAGATCGAAGAAGGGTTCCGCCGCTTCCAGGCCGCCAATCCGCAGCCGGTCGGCGAGCTTCACTACGCCAACCCGTTCACCTTGCTGGTGGCGGTGGTTCTGTCCGCCCAGGCGACCGACGCGGGCGTCAACAAAGCGACACCGGCGTTGTTCGCGGCCGCCGACACGCCCGCCAAGATGGTGGGCCTCGGCGAAGAGCGGGTGCGCGACCTGATCAAGACCATCGGGCTCTACCGCACCAAGGCGAAAAATCTCGTCGCCTTGTCGGGGCTGCTCATCGAGCGCCATGGCGGGGAGGTGCCGCGCAGCCGCGCGGAGCTCGAGGCGTTGCCGGGTGTCGGCCGCAAGACCGCCAATGTGGTGCTCAACATCGCGTTCGGTGAGCCGACCATCGCGGTCGATACCCACATATTCCGCATCGGCAACCGCACCGGGCTCGCCACCGGCAAGACGACGCTCGCGGTCGAGAGCAAGCTCGAGCGGGTCATTCCCGCCCAATACCTGCCCCACGCCCACCATTGGCTCATCCTGCATGGCCGCTATGTCTGCGTGGCGCGCCAGCCGCGCTGCGAGCAGTGCCTGATCGCGGATCTCTGCAAGTGGCCCGGCAAGACCGTTCCGAGGTGAACGTCGGAGTGTCCGCAATTGCGACAAACTCCGGGGTGATAGATCGCGCGCTCGCGCTGGCGCGCCGGGCGGCGCTTGACTAACATTACGTCGCCCAACAATGCGCCATCGCCAAAGCTGCCGGGGACGCGCGGATCAATTCGGCCTGAAACCATGCGCTTGCGAAACATCCTGATCGGCCTGGCGATCGTGGTCGCCTCGTTCCTGGGGGCGAGCGTGGCGATGCAGTTCCTGTCGCCGGGCCCGGCCAACGATCAGCGGCCGGCTTTGGTCGAGGTGCCGCCGCTCAAGCAGCTCAGCCGCACCTCCATGATCGTCACCCCCACCGCCATCGCGCTCACCGCCATCCAGGATGCGCTCGATGCCTCGGCGCCGCGCAACCTGACCGGCAAGCGCGAGAACCCGATCTCGCAGCTCCTCTCCAATGCCGATATCGGATGGACGATCGGCCGCGGCCCGCTTGCGGTCAGCGGAAGCCCGGGCGGGATGGCGGTCTCCACCGCGCTCACCGGCACGCTCCACGTCACCGGTCAGATCGCCAGCCAGGTCGGCAATATCGGCGGCGCGCTCGGAGGGATCATCAACCAGAATCTCGGTCAGGGGCTGCAGAACCTGACCGGCAAGACGCTCGATCAGCACGCCGAAATCCGCGGCAATGCCGCCATCCTGGCGCGGCCCGCCATCACCGCCAATTGGCGCATGGAGCCCAATCTCACGGCGCAGGTCACGATCGGCGATTCGGCCTTGTCGATCGCCGGCATCAAGATCGGGGTGGCGAACGAGGTGAAGCCGATGCTGGACCGCCAAGTCAACGAGCAGGTGGCTGCCCTGCAGGCGCGCTTGCGCGCCGATCCGTTCCTGGAGCAGGCGGCGCGGCGCCAGTGGGCGAAGATGTGCCGCTCCGTCTCTCTCGGTGCCGCCGGCGCCGGCCTGCCGGACCTCTGGCTCGAGGTCCGTCCGACCCGGGCCTTCGCGGGACAGCCGCGCATCGATGCCCAGGCGGTGACGCTGGTGATTGGGGTGCAGGCCGAGACCCGGGTGGTGCCGGCCCAGACCCAGCCGGACTGTCCGTTTCCGGCCGCTTTGGAGCTGGTGCCGCAGTCCGAGCAGGGCCGCGTCAATATCGCGGTGCCGATCGACGTGCCGTTCACAGAGGTCAACCGGCTGCTGGCCGTGCAGCTCATCGGCAAGACATTCCCGCAGGACGGCAGCGGCCCCTATGAGGCCACGATTCGAACCGCCAGCGTGGCCGCCTCCGGGGATCGGCTGTTGATAGCGCTGCGCGTCAAGGCGCGCGAGAAGGCCAGCTGGTTCGGCCTGGGGGCCGAAGCCAACGTCAATGTGTGGGGCCGACCGGTGCTTGATCGCGACCGCCAGATCCTGCGCCTGACCGACATCGCGCTCGACGTGGATTCGGAGGCCGCCTTCGGGCTCCTGAGCGCCGCCGCCCGGGCGGCGGTTCCGTATCTCAAGGACACGCTCGCCGACAATGCCGTCATCGACCTCAAGCCGTTCGCCGACAATGCCCGCAAGAGCATGGCGGCCGCGATCGCGGATTTCCGCACCGTCGCGGCCGGAGTGCAGGCGGACGTGAATTTCACCGACCTGCGCCTCCTCGACATCGAATTCGACGCCAAGACCCTGCGGGTGATCGCCGAGGCGAATGGAACCGCCAATGTGACGGTGAGCAGCCTGCCGGCGCCATGATCCGGCGCGGCGCCAATAGTTTGGTGTCCCAGGATCGGACAAACCACTGGTGATTGTGGCAAATCCGCTACACCGGCCCGGCAAAGCGGCCGCCCGCTTCCAATCGATCCTTGTGGTGGCGGCCAAGAACGCACATTCTGGGATTCAAAGACGGATCGGATGGGCAATGCTGGGCAGTAGTTCCGTACCTTCGGCATTGAGGGATATGACGTGACCGAATTGCTGCATTGGCGCCGCGCTCTGGGGCTGTCGGCGGCCGTGTTCGCGGTCGTGTCGACGCTGCAATTGGCCCGCGAACCGGCCTTTGGCGCCGACCTGCTTCCAGCGCCGCCACCGGCCGCGCCGCCCTATGTGGCTCCGCCCGCGCCGCCACCGGCTGCGCCTGCCTTCGGGTTCTACGACCCCTATCGGGTCGAAGCCAGGTTCGGCGGCTTTCTGCACGGCGTCGGGGGCACCGAGAAGGGGACCTACGACCTCAATCCCGAATTGGTGCTGCCGCGGTTGCCGTTGGGCCAAACCCAATGGTGGAGCGTTTTCGTGCCGCGTCCCCATGTCGGTGCGCTCGCCAATCTCGAGGGCCGCACCAGCGCCTTCTATGCGGGCGCGCTGTGGAGCTTCCCGCTCCCGTACCGGACCTTCTTCGAGATCTTCGTCGACGGGGCCATCCACGACGGCTATCAGAACAATGCGCCGCCGGGCCATTCCGCGCTCGGCTGCCCGGCGCTCTTTCATGTCGGCGGCTCGTTCGGCTACGCCATCACCGAGCATTGGACCGCGATGCTCACCTTCGACCATCTGTCGGACGGCCACTATATTTTCGGCATCAATTGCGCCGGCAACGTGGGTTCCACCCCCAATCCGGGCTTGAACAATTGGGGCGGCAAGATCGGCTACGCGTTCTGACGTTCAGGGCGCCGACCGTCAGCCGAGTTGTTGTTGCAAACATGAGTTCGGATGCGCGGCCGGCGCAGGCGTGGTCGGTTCAGGGATTATCCTGCTAAGATGCCGCGATCGCGCGGGGTAAGGGACGCAGGGCCTTTCGCTTCTTCTCCGCGCGTGCGCTAGGGGATTCACACATCTCTGAGGCTCCATCCGGCGACCATAGCATGGAATTCTTCGAAACCATTTTGAAGGTGATGGGGCCTGGTGGCTTGGACGACGGATAGCCGTCCCAGCCGCCCAGCCGAGCGATGATCCAGCCGGCCCATTTGAGGCTTTTCTTGCGGTGGGGATTTCTCTGAAGCGCTGTCGCGCCCCGGAACTCGGCGTCGAGTTTGTCGAGGACGGCA
>DASZKX010000105.1:0-7831 GCA_035552735.1 Xanthobacteraceae bacterium | reverse complement strand
CCTTGGCTTGCCCATCGACGATTGTTATGGCTCGTGACGTCCCCGCTCTGCCTCCCCTCGGCTCCTCCCATGCCCGCTGATCTCACCGCGCAATATGCGGCGCTCGTCGCCACCGGCGAGATCGAGCGCGACCGCGCCCAGGAGGCGGTGCTTGAGCGGCTGTCGCTGCTCGAGCGGCGTCTCGCCCATCATCGGCTGGCGCGCAAATCATCCTCGCTCGGCTGGCTGTTCGGGGCGCGCGAGCGCCGCGAGGCGCCGATCCGGGGGCTCTACATTTTCGGCGAGGTGGGGCGCGGCAAAACCATGCTGATGGACCTGTTCTTTGCCGCGAGCCCGGTAGCGCGCAAGCGGCGCGCGCATTTCCACGAATTCATGGCCGACACGCACGAGCGCATCGCCAACTTCCGCCGGCAGCAGAAGAACGGCGTCGGCACCGACGAGGATCCAATCCGGCTCACCGCCGCCGCCATCGCGGATGAGAGTTGGCTCCTGTGCTTCGACGAATTCAACGTCACAGATATCGCCGATGCGATGATTCTCGGCCGCATGTTCCGCCGCCTGTTCGAGCTCGGCGTGGTGGTGGTGGCGACCTCCAATGTGGCGCCCGGCGAGCTTTACCGCGACGGTCTCAACCGCGCGCTGTTTCTGCCGTTCATTGGGCTCATCGAGCATCACATGGAGGTCGTCGAGCTTTCGGCGCGTGCCGATTTCCGATTGGAAAAGCTCGCCGGCCAGCCGGTCTGGCACGTTCCGGCCGATGCGGCGGCCACTGCCGCGCTCGACGAGGCCTGGCGGCGCCTCACCGGTGGTCAGCCGGGCGCCGCGCAGGACTTGGTGGTGCTCGGCCGCGTGCTGCACATCCCACGCGCCGCCAAAGGAGTGGTGCGTTTCGGTTTCGACGAGCTATGCGAGCAGCCGCTCGGGGCGGCCGACTATCTCAAGATCGCCCACGAATTCCACACCCTCATTCTCGATCGCATCCCGGTCATGGACTTCGATCGACGCGACGAGGCCAAGCGCTTCATCATCCTGATCGACACCCTCTACGAAAACGCCGTGAAGCTCCTGGCCTCCGCGGCGGCCGAACCCGATGCGCTCTATCGCGCTGAGGACGGCTTCGAGGTGCGGGAATTCAAGCGCGCCGCCTCCCGGCTGATCGAGATGCGCTCGCAGTCGTACCTGGCCTTGCCGCACGGCCGGCGGGATTCGGCTGCCAGCCCGTCGACGCAAGGCGGGATCGTGGAAACCTGACGCCGCAGCCGCACGACAGTGCATGAGTTGACCGCCGGCGACTTGAACGCCAGCCCCGAATGGGGCTATGACGCAGTGCAGCGGGCATTGTCCAAAGTCTGAGCCACCGGTATCCCACCGCCCGTATTCGAGGGTTTTCCCCACATGGCGCGTCACAAGATCGCATTGATTGGGGCTGGCCAGATCGGCGGCACGCTCGCCCATCTGGTCGGCCTCAAGGAGCTCGGCGATGTCGTTCTGTTCGACATCGCGGAAGGCATCCCGCAAGGCAAGTCGCTCGATTTGGCCGAATCATCGCCGGTCGACGGCTTCAATGCCCATTTTGTCGGCACCAACTCCTACGAAGCCATGGAGGGCGCCGCAGTCTGTGTGGTCACCGCCGGCGTGCCGCGCAAGCCCGGCATGAGCCGCGATGATCTGCTCGGCATCAACCTCAAGGTGATGGAGCAGGTCGGCTCGGGCATAAAGAAATACGCCCCCAATGCCTTCGTGATCTGCATCACCAACCCGCTCGACGCCATGGTCTGGGCGCTGCAGAAAGCCTGTGGGCTGCCCAAGCAGATGGTGGTGGGCATGGCCGGCGTGCTCGATTCGGCGCGCTTTCGCTACTTCCTGGCCGACGAGTTCAACGTCTCGGTCGAGGACGTCACCGCCTTCGTGCTGGGCGGTCATGGCGACGCCATGGTGCCGCTCACGCGCTATTCGACGGTCGCCGGCATTCCGCTGCCCGATCTCGTCAAGATGAAATGGACCACCCAGGCGCGTCTTGACGCGATCGTGCAGCGCACCCGCGACGGCGGCGCCGAGATCGTCAATCTGCTCAAAACCGGCTCGGCCTTCTACGCGCCGGCCGCGGCCGCCATCGCGATGGCGGAGAGCTATCTGCGCGACAAGAAACGCGTGCTGCCCTGCGCGGCCTGGCTCAACGGCGAATATGGCGTGAAGGATCTCTACGTGGGCGTGCCGTCCGTGATCGGCGCCAAGGGGGTCGAGCGGATCGTCGAAATCCAGCTGAACAGCGCCGAGCGCGCCATGTTCGAGAAGTCGGCGAGCGCGGTGAAGACCCTGGTCGACGCCTGCCGCTCGATCGCGCCCAATCTCGACAAGTGAGCTTGTCTGGATCGTCGCCGGCGATTCAAACCGGGTAGCCTGCGCATGCGGTTTTGCTTCGCCTACCGGACGGCGGAATTCGCGGGCCCATCCTTCCTGGGCCCGCACTTCGCGTCCCGCTATTTCGCGAACCCTGACATTGGACAGGTTGCGGCATGAACATCCACGAATATCAAGCCAAGGCGGTGTTGCGCGACTTCGGCGTGCCGGTGCCGCGCGGCATCGCGGCCTTCACGCCCGATGAAGCCGAAAAGGCCGCAGCTGAGCTCGGCGGACCCGTCTGGGTCGTCAAGGCGCAGATCCATGCGGGCGGACGCGGCAAGGCCGGCGGCGTCAAGGTGGTCAAATCGATCGACGACGTGCGGGTAGAGGCGCAGCGCCTGCTTGGCTCGGTGCTGGTCACCCATCAGACCGGCCCGCACGGCAAGCAGGTCAACCGGCTCTACATCGAGGACGGCTCGCTGATCGACCGCGAGTTCTACCTTTCGGCTTTGGTCGATCGCGAAACCGCGCGTATCGCTTTCGTGGTGTCGACCGAAGGCGGCATGGACATCGAGGAGGTGGCCAAGAGCCATCCGGAGCGGATCATGACGTTTTCGGTCGATCCGGCGACCGGGGTCATGCCGCATCACGGGCGGCGGGTGGCGCAGGCCTTGGGACTCACCGGCGAGCTCGCCAAAAAGACGGAAGCGCTCGTCGCCAAGCTCTACGCGGCTTTCGTCGCCAAGGACATGAGCATGCTGGAGATCAATCCGCTGGTAGTGACCAAAGGAAACGATCTCATCTGCCTCGACGCCAAGATCGGTTTCGATGACAACGCGCTCTACCGTCATCCCGACATGGTGGCCTTGCGCGACCTGACCGAAGAGGACGCCAAGGAGATCGAGGCCTCGAAATACGACCTCAACTACGTGGCGCTGGACGGCACCATCGGCTGCATGGTCAACGGCGCCGGCCTTGCCATGGCCACCATGGACATCATCAAGCTCTACGGCGAGGCGCCGGCCAACTTCCTCGACGTCGGCGGCGGCGCCACCGCCGAGAAGGTGGCGGCCGCCTTCAAGATCATCACCTCGGACCCCAAGGTGAAGGGCATCCTGGTCAACATCTTTGGCGGCATCATGAAGTGCGACATCATCGCGGCCGGCGTGGTGGCGGCCGTGAAGGAGGTCGGGCTGCAAGTGCCGCTGGTGGTGCGGCTCGAAGGCACCAATGTGGAGCTCGGCAAGACCATCCTCTCGGAGTCCGGCCTCAACGTCATCGCGGCCGACGACCTCGACGACGCCGCCCAGAAGATCGTCAAGGCGGTGAAGGGGAACGGGTGACGAGCTCGGAACAAGTGGCGTGACCCCCACCCGGCGCTGGCGCGCCGACCTCCCCCTTTCAGGGGGAGGTTAAGAAAAAGAGCCCTCTTATGCCCATCCTGATCAATAAAGACACCAAGGTCATCTGCCAGGGCTTCACCGGCAAGAACGGGACCTTTCACAGCGAGCAGGCGATCGCCTACGGAACCAAGATGGTGGGCGGCACGTCGCCCGGAAAAGGCGGCGCCACCCATCTGGGACTGCCGGTCTTCGACACGGTGGTGGAGGCCAAGCAGGCGACCGGCTGCGATGCGAGCGTGATCTATGTGCCCCCGCCCGGCGCCGGCGATGCCATCTGCGAGGCCATCCAGGCGGAAATCCCGCTCATCATCTGCATCACCGAAGGCATCCCGGTCACCGACATGGTGAAGGTCAAGCGCGCGCTTTGCGGCTCAAAATCCCGCCTGATCGGCCCCAATTGCCCGGGCGTGATGACGGCGGGCCAATGCAAGATCGGCATCATGCCGGGCAATATCTTCAAGCCCGGCAAGGTCGGGATCGTGTCGCGCTCCGGCACGCTGACCTACGAAGCGGTATTCCAGACCACCCGCGAAGGGCTCGGTCAAACCACCGCGATCGGGATCGGCGGCGATCCGGTCAAGGGCACCGAATTCATCGACGTGCTGGAGATGCTTCTGGCCGACCCGCACACCGAGGCCATTGTCATGATCGGCGAGATCGGTGGCGGCGCCGAGGAGGATGCCGCCCAATTCCTCATCGACGAAGCCAAACGCGGCCGCCGCAAGCCCATGGTGGGGTTTATCGCCGGCCGCACTGCCCCGCCGGGCCGCCGCATGGGCCATGCGGGTGCCATCATTTCGGGCGGCAAGGGCGATGCGGGGTCGAAGACCGCCGCCATGGAGGCTGCCGGCATCCGGGTTTCGCCTTCGCCGGCCCGCCTCGGCAGGACGCTTGTCGAAGTTTTAAAGAGCTGATTCAGTTTTTGCACTTTCAGCGTCATATTCCTCCACTAAATAAGGTAAGAGGAGCGGGCCGGGAGACGAATCGGGTTTTTGCCCAATTCGTAGTGGACAAGGCCGATCTCCAAAAAGCCGGGGGTCGGTACGCTGGGGCTGATCGCTCCGTCTGAAGGTCGCCGACGGGGAGGATTCCCTGTCGGGATCGTCCGTTCATCCAGGATTGCCTGCATGTCCCGCCAAGACGCCAACGCCGCTTTCGCCTTCACTTCGTTCCTGTACGGCGGCAACGCCGGCTACATCGACGACCTCTACGCCCGCTACGAGGCCGATCCTAATGCGGTCGATGCCGAGTGGCAGGTCTTCTTCCGCAGCCTCAAGGACGACCCCGCAGCGGTGCTCAAGAACGCCAGCGGCCCATCATGGGCGCTGCCGAACTGGCCGCAACTGCCACGCGACGATTTGGTGGTGGCGCTGGCGGGCGGCTGGGGCGAGGTCGAGCGCGCGGTCGGCGACAAGCTCAAGGCCCGGGCGCAGAGCCACGGGGTTGAAATCTCCTCGGCCGAGGTTCAGCAGGCCACCCGCGATTCGATCCATGCCTTGATGCTGATCCGCGCCTATCGGATTCGCGGCGCCTTCCACGCCAATCTCGATCCGCTCGGGCTCGAGCCCCCGAAGGACCGCTCGGAGCTCGATCCGCGTTCCTACGGCTTCAACGAAACCGACTATGACCGCCCGATTTTTCTCGACCGCGTGCTCGGCCTCGAGTTCGGCACTATCCGCGAGATCGTCACCATCCTGCAGCGGACCTATTGCCAGACCCTGGCGGTGGAGTTCATGCACATCTCCGACGCCGCGCAGAAAGGCTGGATGCAGGAGCGCATCGAGGGCCCCGACAAGGAGATCAGCTTCACTCGCGAAGGCAAGCGCGCCATCCTCAACAAGCTGATCGAGGCGGAGGGCTTCGAGAAGTTCTGCGACCTCAAGTTCACCGGCACCAAGCGCTTCGGGCTCGACGGCGGCGAGTCGATGATCCCCGCCCTCGAGCAGATCATCAAGCGCGGCGGCGCGCTCGGCGTGAAGGACATCGCGCTCGGCATGGCGCATCGCGGCCGCCTCAGCGTGCTGGCGCAGGTCATGGGCAAGCCGCACCGTGCCATTTTCCACGAGTTCAAGGGCGGCTCCTCGACCCCCAACGAGATCGAGGGATCGGGCGACGTGAAATACCACCTCGGCGCCTCCTCGGACCGGGAGTTCGACGGCAACCGGGTCCATCTGTCGTTGACCGCCAACCCGTCGCACCTCGAGATCGTCAACCCGGTGGTGCTCGGAAAGGTGCGCGCCAAGCAGGATCAGTACGGCGCCACGCCGGACAACCGCACCATGGTGATGCCGCTGCTCATCTCGGGCGACGCCGCCTTCGCGGGCCAGGGCGTGATCGCCGAATGCTTCGGGCTCTCGGGATTGCGCGGGCACCGCACCGGCGGCTCGGTGCATTTCATCATCAACAATCAGATCGGCTTCACCACCTATCCGCGTTACTCGCGCTCCTCGCCGTTTCCCTCCGACGTCGCCAAGATGATCGAGGCGCCGATCTTCCACGTCAACGGCGACGATCCGGAAGCCGTGGTGTTCGCCGCCAAGGTGGCGACCGAGTTCCGGCAGAAGTTCCAGAAGCCCGTCGTCATCGACATGTTCTGCTACCGGCGGCACGGCCATAACGAGGGCGACGAGCCGGCCTTCACCCAGCCCTTGATGTACAAGGCGATCGCCGCCCATCCGACCACGGTCGAGATCTACGGCAAGAAGCTGGTCGGTGACGGTGTCGTCACCGACGGCGAGGTCGAGAGGATGAAGGCCGACTGGCGTGCGCGGCTCGATGTTGAGCTCGAAGCCAGCCATAGCTATCGGCCCAACAGCGCCGACTGGCTCGACGGCCGCTGGTCCGACATCAAGGCGGCGCGCGACTATGACGATCCGCGACGCGGCAACACCGGGGTCGCGATCGAGACGCTGAAGGACATCGGCGAGAAGCTCACCGCCGTGCCCAAGGGCTTCCACCTGCACCGGACCATCCAGCGCTTCCTCGATGCCCGCCGCAAGTCGATCGAGAGCGGCGTCGGCCTCGACTGGTCGACCGGCGAGGCGCTGGCCTTCGCATCGCTTCTCCTCGACGGTCATCCGGTGCGGCTTTCCGGCCAGGACAGCGAACGCGGCACCTTCTCGCAACGCCATTCCGTGCTGATCGATCAGGAGAACGAGGCCCGTCTGGTTCCGCTCAATCACCTGCGTGACCACCAAGGCCGCTTCGAAGTGGTCAATTCGATGCTGTCCGAGGAGGCGGTGCTCGGCTTCGAATACGGTTATTCGCTCGCCGAGCCGAATGCGCTCACGCTCTGGGAAGCGCAGTTCGGCGACTTCGCCAACGGTGCCCAAGTGGTGTTCGATCAGTTCGTCTCTTCGGGCGAACGCAAGTGGCTGCGTCTGTCGGGACTGGTCTGCCTGCTGCCGCACGGCTACGAGGGCCAGGGGCCGGAGCATTCCTCGGCCCGGCTCGAGCGGTTCCTGCAGATGTGCGCCGAGGACAATATGCAGGTCGCCAATTGCACCACGCCGGCCAACTACTTCCACATCCTGCGCCGGCAATTGAAGCGCGATATCCGCAAGCCGCTCATCCTCATGACGCCGAAATCGCTGCTTCGCCACAAGCGCGCGGTATCGCGGCTCGACGAGCTGGGGCCGAACACCACCTTCCATCGCCTGCTGTGGGACGATGCGCAGATGTTGCCCGACGAGAAGATCACGCTCGCCGCCGACGACAAGGTCAGGCGCGTCGTGCTGTGCTCCGGCAAGGTCTATTACGATCTCTACGAGGAGCGCGAGAAGCGCGGCATCGATGATGTCTACATCCTGCGTGTCGAGCAGCTCTATCCGGTGCCGCTGAAGGCGCTGGTGCACGAGCTCGGCCGCTTCAAATCCGCCGAGCTGGTGTGGTGCCAGGAGGAGCCGCGCAATATGGGCGCCTGGCACTTCATGGAGCCCTATCTCGATTGGGTGCTCAAGCAGATCGGCGCCACCCGCGCCCGCCCGCGCTATGCCGGACGCGCCGCCTCGGCCGCCACCGCCACCGGGCTCATGCCCAAGCATTTGGTTCAGCTCAAGGCGTTGCTCGAAGAGGCGCTGGGGTGA
>DASZKX010000104.1:0-3999 GCA_035552735.1 Xanthobacteraceae bacterium | reverse complement strand
TAGCGGTTGAGGCTGTCGAACCAGACATAGCCGTAGCCGTGCTGGGCCAGAAAAGGCTCCCATTGCTGGAAGGCCGGTGCGAGCGTGTAGGGCGCCAGCGCCTCCACGACCACGACCTTGGGCCGGTACCGCTCCCAATCGCCGCCAAGCAGCACCTCGGGCTCGGCGCCCTCCACGTCGATTTTCAGGAAATCGAATGCGGCCGGCGCGTGGCCCTCCTCGCACAGCGCCCGCAGCGTGGTGAGCGGCACCGTGATCGCCTGCGCGCTCTTGCCGAATTGCGTGAGCGCCGCCTGCGCGTGGTTCTCGAACATGGTGGAGAGGCCGTGGAACTCGTTCACCAGGTAGAATGTGGCGGCCCGTTCGCTGGCGGAGCCGACCAGCGCTTCGACATGGCGGTCGCGCGGCCGCACGCCCCGCGACAGGCGCGACAGCCACGGATTGGGCTCGACCGTGATGCCGCTCCAGCCCTTGAGGTAGAACGCGAACGACACGTTGTCGTAGACCGGATGGCCCGAGCCGATATCGATGTAGAAGCCGTCCGCGCGGTCGCCGAAACAGCGCATGAGATAGAGGTCTTCGAAGCGCTGGGCGTAGGAGATCGTTGGTGCCATCGGCGGCGATCACTCTTTGACTACCCGTCCAGATCATACAGGCTGTGCAGGGTCCGCACCGCCAATTCCGTGTAGTTCGCGTCGATCAGGAGCGAGAACTTGATCTCCGAGGTGGTGATGGCGCGGATGTTGATGCGATGCTCGGCCAGCGCCTTGAACGCCTTGGCGGCGACGCCGGCGTGGCTGCGCATGCCGACCCCGATCACCGACACCTTGGCGACGTCGGTCGCGCCGTCCAGGCGCTCGAAGCCGATCTTGGCCCTGGCGCCGTTCAGCACGCCGGTGGCGCGCTCGTAATCGGCGGCCGGCACCGTGAAGGTGAGGTCGGTGGTGGCGCCGTCGGCCGAGACGTTCTGCACGATCATGTCCACGTTGATGCTGGCGTCGGCCAGCGGACCGAAGATCGCGGCCGCGACACCGGGCTTGTCGGCGACCCGGCGGATGGAGATCTGCGCCTCGTCCTTGGAAAAGGCGATGCCAGTGACGACCTGCTGCTCCACGATTTCCTCCTCGCCGCAAATCAACGTTCCGGGCGGTGCCGCGTGTGGATCGATACTGTCGGGCTCATCGAAGCTGGAGCGCACGAAGATGCGCACATTGTGCACCATGCCGAGCTCGACCGAGCGGACCTGCAGCACCTTGGCGCCGAGCGAGGCGAGCTCCAGCATCTCCTCATAGGCGATCTTGTCGAGGCGGCGCGCCTTCGAGACCACCCGCGGATCGGTGGTGTAGACGCCGTCCACGTCGGTATAGATGTCGCAGCGATCCGCCCCGATGGCGGCCGCGATGGCGACCGCCGAGGTGTCCGACCCGCCGCGGCCGAGCGTGGTGATGCGGCCGGTCTCCGCATGCATGCCCTGGAAGCCCGCGATCACCGCGACCTCGCCGCGCTCCTTGAAGCGCTTGATCAGCTCGCTGCCGTTGATCTCGAGGATGCGCGCCGACCCGTGCGCGTCCGAGGTGCGGATCGGCAGCTGCCAGCCCTGCCAGGAGCGGGCATTGATGCCCATGGACTCGAGCGTGATGGCGAGGAGGCCGGCGCTGACCTGCTCGCCCGCGGCGACCACCGCATCGTATTCGCGCGCGTCATGCAGCGAAGCCGCCTCGCGGCACCAATCCACCAGGGTGTTGGTGGTCCCGGCCATGGCCGATACCACCACCGCGACCTCATGGCCGGCGGCGACCTCGCGCTTGACGTGGCGCGCGACGTTGCGGATGCGGTCGATGTCGGCGACCGAGGTTCCGCCGAACTTCATGACGAGGCGGGCCATGCTGGCTTGATCTCTGGGTCGAAAGTGGGCGGCAGTTCTGGCGGTGAAGGGGAGCCGGCTTTATGGCAAGCCCCGGCGCGAAAAGGCGGCTATACATACCGACGCGAATTTGTGCCTGCAACCGCAGCCCGGCCCGAGGGTGGCCCAAGGGCTCGATAACGGTTCGATAAGGGTTCGATAAGGGTTCAATAAGTCCAAACCGGAAGCCCCGTAGAACATGGCCACCGCCCGCATGACCGCCGCCGAAAGCTCGACCGTCGACCTGGCCGAGGTCGCGCGTTTCGGGGCCTTGGCGGCCCAGTGGTGGGATCCGGCCGGCAAGATGGGCATGCTGCACAAGTTCAATCCGGTGCGGCTCAAGTACATCAAGGAGGCCGCCTGCCGCCGGTTCGAGCGCGACCCCAAGCGGCTCGACAGCCTTTCCGGCCTGCGCATCCTCGATATCGGCTGCGGCGCCGGCATCCTGAGCGAGCCGCTGGCGCGGCTGGGCGCGCAGGTCCTGGGTGCAGACCCGGCCGTCCCCAATATCGAGGCCGCCAAGCTCCATGCCGCCGGCGCCGGGCTCGCCCTCGACTATCGGGCCACCACCGCGGAGGCGCTGGCGGATGCCGGCGAGCGCTTCGACCTGGTGCTCGCCATGGAGGTGGTGGAGCACGTGGCCGACGTGGCTTTGTTCGTGCAGCGCTGCGCCGAGATGGTGAAGCCGGGCGGGCTCCTGATCGGGGCCACCATCAACCGCACCCTCAAGAGCTTCGCGCTCGCCATCGTGGGGGCCGAATACGTGCTGCGCTGGCTGCCGCGCGGCACCCACCGCTGGGACAAGTTCGTGACCCCGAACGAGCTCGAGATGGCGCTCGAGCGCCATGGGCTCAACGTATTCGCGCAGACCGGCGTCGTCTACGACTTGCTCGCCGACCGCTGGCAGCTCGCGCGCGACATGGACGTGAACTACATGCTGGCGGCCGCCAAATCTGCTTAGTATTGTGACTCTCATGGTTGCTTCGCACCTATCCCGGACGCAGGGCGGGCTCCTTCTCCCCGCGCGCCATAAGGGCGTTTACGCCCGTCTGCGACGGGCTATGGAGAAGGTCGGGATGAGGGGGCCTCACCGCGAGTCTGAGCTTGCGGAAGCGCCCCCTCACCGGGCCGAGTTTTGGTTTTCCTCAATACCGTGTTGCCCTCTCCCCGCACGCGGGGCGAGGAACGCCGCGCCGCTGCGCAATCGCAGTCAAAGACGGCGCGCCAGTTGATGTTCGCTCACCAAGCCGAGTTTTGGTTTTCACGCAGCGCGTGTTTCCCTCTCCCCGCACGCGGGGCGAGGAACGCTGCGCCGCTGAGCAAGCACAGTCAAAGACGGCGCGCCGGTTGATGCTCGATTCCTCTTGGGCCTGGGCGTTGTTCACGGTCGTCGCGGCCTTCAGCCAGACCGTGCGCAATGCCGCGCAGCGGCAGCTCACCACGACCCTCGGCACCGTCGGGGCCACTCATGTGCGTTTCCTGTTCGGGTTTCCGTTCGCGCTCCTGTTTTTGGCCGGCGTGCTGATCGCCGGTGGCGGCAGCCTGCCGCGCCCGGGCCTGCCCTATTGGGCCTGGGTCGCCGACGGCGCGCTGGCGCAGGTCGCCGCCACGGCCCTCATGCTGGCGGCCATGAACCAGCGCTCCTTCGTGGTCACCATCGCGTATATCAAGACCGAGCCGGTGCAGGTCGCGCTGTTCGGGCTGGTCCTGCTGGGCGACGCCGTGACGCCTTGGCTCGCGCTCGCCATCCTGATCGCCACCGCCGGCGTGGTGGTGATGTCGCTCAAGCCCGGCGCGGCCGCGGGCGGCATGCGGCCGACGCTCTCCGGCCTCGCGGCCGGCGCCATGTTCGGTCTCTCGGCGGTCGGCTTCCGCGGCGCCATCTTGAGCCTCGGCCTGCCGAGCACCCTGATGGCCGCGACCTTCACGCTGGTGATCGGGCTCCTGCTGCAATCGGTGCTGCTGTCGGCCTATCTGTGGCTGCGCGATCCGGCGGTGCTGACCGCGATCGTGCGCTCCTGGCGGCCCTCGCTGTTCGCCGGCTTCATGGGGGCGCTGGCGTCGCAGTTCTGGTTCCTGGCCTTTGCGCTCGCCAC
>DASZKX010000103.1:0-10945 GCA_035552735.1 Xanthobacteraceae bacterium | reverse complement strand
GAGCCCGGGCAGAGGTCCTTCTCGGACAGCGAGTTGAGCGGCGCATCCACGGTATTGAAATTGTGGTGCAGGTCCTCGGGCTCGCCGTCCACATAGAGGAGCCCGGTGACGATCTGGCCCTTGGCGGCATGCTGCTGCAGGAAGCTCATGGCGCCGAGCCGATCGTTCGCATCGTAATCGGCGGCGATTTTCTTCAGCGCGATCCTGGAGCCGTCGTGCTGCTCGACCACCTGGACCGAGCCCGGTGCGTAGTCCACCTTGATGGGCGCCCGGCCGGTGATGAAATCGAGCCGGTTGACCGCCTCATTGTGCTCGCGCACGTAATCGAAGCTCTTGGTCGAGCCGGTGTGATTGTTGAAGGCCACGCACGGCGAGATCACGTCGATGAAGGCCGCGCCCTGGTGCTCGATCGCGGCCTTGATCAAGGGGACGAGCTGATCCTTGTCGCCCGAGAACGAGCGCGCCACGAAGGTCGCGCCCAGTTGCAGCGCCATGGCGGCGAGATCGATCGCATTGTCGGGATTGGCGAGGCCCTTCTTGGATTTCGAGCCGCGGTCGGCGGTCGCCGAGAACTGGCCCTTGGTCAGGCCGTAGACCCCGTTGTTCTCCACGATATAGGCCATGTTCACGCCGCGCCGCAGCGCGTGCGCGAACTGGCCGAAGCCGATCGAGGCCGAGTCGCCGTCGCCCGAGACACCCAGATAGATGAGCTCGCGATTGGCCAGGTTGGCGCCGGTCAGCACCGATGGCATGCGGCCATGCACGGAGTTGAAGCCGTGCGAATTGCCGAGAAAGTAGGTCGGCGTCTTCGACGAGCAGCCGATGCCGGAAAGCTTGGCCACCCGGTGCGGCGCGATGTCGAGCTCGAAGCAGGCCTCGATGATGGCGCCCGAGATCGAGTCGTGGCCGCAGCCGGCGCACAGCGTCGATATCGAGCCCTCATAATCGCGATGGGTGTAGCCGAGCGCGTTCTTCGGCAGGGCAGGATGATGGAATTTGGGCTTGACGATATAGGTCATGAGACCACCTTGCGCAGCGGCGTCACCTTGAGGGCATCGAGCGCCTCGCCGATCTCGCGGGCGATGAAGCGCGCCGTGATCGGCGAGCCGTCATAGTTCAGGATCGGCACCAGCCGCACCGGATCCACGCCGCATTCGTTGACGATGAGCGAGCGCAATTGGGCGTCGCGGTTCTGCTCGACCACGAACACGAAGTCATGGTCGGCGAGGAAGCTCGCCACGCTCGAATGGAACGGGAAGGCGCGCACGCGCAGCCGATCGAGCGCCTGGCCGCGGGCCTCGATCATGTGGATCGCCTCATCCATGGCGGGCGAGGTCGAGCCATAATAGATGACCCCGTATTTGGTCGCCTTCTCGGCATTGGCCTGCAGCGGGCGCGGGACCAGATCCTTGGCGGTCTCGAACTTGCGCAACAGCCGCTGCATGTTGTCCGCATAGGGGGCGGCTTCCTCGGTATAGCGCGCGTAGCGGTCGCGCGACGTGCCGCGGGTGAAGTACGAGCCCTTGACCGGATGGGTGCCCGGATAGGTGCGGTACGGGATGCCGTCGCCGTCGACGTCGAGATAGCGGCCGAAATCCTTGCCGGCGTCGAGGTCGGCGGCCGTCATCACCTTGCCGCGATCGAATTTGCGCGCGTCGTCCCATTGCAGCGGGCGGCACAGACGATGGTTCATGCCGATGTCGAGATCAAGCATGACGAAGATCGGCGTCTGCAGTCGATCGGCGAGATCGAAGGCCTGCGCGCCGAATGCGAACGCCTCGGCCGGATCCTCCGGGAACAGCAGCACATGCTTGGTGTCGCCGTGGGACGCATAGGCGCAGGACATGATGTCGCCCTGCTGGGTGCGGGTCGGCATGCCGGTGGAGGGCCCGGCCCGTTGCACGTCGAACACCACCGCGGGAACCTCGGCGAAATAGGCCAAGCCCAGGAATTCCTGCATCAGCGAGATGCCCGGGCCCGACGTGGCCGTGAAGGCGCGCGCGCCGTTCCAGGCGGCGCCGATCACCATGCCGATCGAAGAGAGCTCGTCCTCGGCCTGGATGATGGCGACCTTGCTCTTTTTGGTTTCGGGATCGACGCGGAGCCGCCGGCAATAGCTCGTGAAGGCGTCGGCAAGCGAGGAGGAGGGGGTGATCGGATACCAGGCGCAGACCGTGGCGCCGCCGTACACCGCTCCCAGCGCTGCGGCGCTGTTCCCTTCGATGAAGATGCGGTCGCCGACCGCGTTGGCGCGCTTGAGCCGCAGCCCGATCGGGCATTGCAGGTTCGTGAGCGCCCAGTCGCGCCCGAGATGGAGGGCGTGAATGTTGGCGCCGATCAGCTTTTCCTTGGACTTGAACTGCTCGCCGATGAGCTTCTCGATCTCGAGGAGGTCCATGTCGAGGAGCGCGGACAGCGCACCGACATAGATGATGTTCTTGAACAGCTGGCGCTGGCGCGGGTCGGTGTATTCCTTGTTGCTGATCTCGGTCAGCGGCACGCCGATGATGGTGATGTCCTCGCGGAATTTCGCGGCCGGCATGGGTTTGGTCGAATCATAAAGGAGGTAGCCGCCGGGCTCGATCGCGGCGATATCCTTGTCCCAGGTCTGCGGATTCATCGCCACCATGAAGTCGGTGCCGCCACGCGCCCCCAGATGGCCGGCCTCAGAGATGCGCACCTCGTACCAGGTGGGCAGGCCCTGGATGTTGGAGGGGAAGATGTTGCGCGGCGCGACCGGCACGCCCATGCGCAACACCGCGCGCGCGAACAGCTCGTTGGCGCTGGCGGAGCCTGATCCGTTGACGTTGGCGAAACGGACGACGAAATCGTTTACGCTGCTGATTGGGCTGCTACTCGGCATAGGTCATCCGCGTGAGTCATATCGATGAGATATTTTTTCATGTCCCAGGCGCCAGTCGGACAACGTTCGGCGCAGAGGCCGCAGTGCAGGCAAACGTCCTCGTCCTTGACCATCACGCGTCCGGTCTTGAGGTTTTCGGACACGTAGAGATCCTGGGTGAGGTTACCGGCCGGCGCCTTCAAACGGGTGCGCAGATCGGCTTCCTCGCCGTTCGGCGTGAAAGTGATGCAGTCCATCGGGCAGATATCGACACAGGCGTCGCATTCGATGCAGGCCGATCCGGTGAACACGGTCTGTACGTCGCAATTGAGGCAACGATGCGCCTCCTTGAGCGCGAGCTGCGGGTCGAAGCCGAGCTCGACCTCCGCCTTGATGTCGCGCAACGCCACCACCTTGTCGCGCAGCGGCACCCGGTAGCGCTTGTCGGGCGCGATGTCGTTGTCGTAGCTCCATTCGTGGATGCCCATCTTCTGGCTGAAGACCTCGACCGCCGGCAGCGGCCGGTCGTTGATGTCCTCGCCGCGGCACAGCTTGTCGATCGACAGCGCCGCCTCGTGGGCGTGGGCCACCGCCCAGATGATGTTCTTCGGGCCGAAGGCCGCGTCGCCGCCGAAGAAGACCTTGGGGTGGCTGGAGCCCATGGTCCTGGGGTCCACCTTGGGCATGTCCCACTTGTCGAACGCGATGCCGATATCGCGCTCGATCCAGGGAAACGCGTTCTCCTGGCCGACCGCCACCAGCACGTCGTCGCAGGGGAAATGCTGGTCCGGCTCGCCGCTCGGCACCAGGTTGCGCCGGCCCTTGGCGTCGTATTGCGCCTTTACCTTCTCGAACAGCACGCCGGTCAGGCGGCCGTTCTCATGGGTGAATTCCTTGGGCACGAGGAAGTTATGGATCGGGATGTCCTCGTGCATGGCGTCCTCCTTCTCCCAGGGGGACGCCTTCATCTCCTCGAAGCCCGAGCGCACCACGACCTTGACGTCCTCGCCGCCGAGCCGGCGCGAGGAGCGGCAGCAGTCCATGGCGGTGTTGCCGCCGCCCAGCACGATGACGCGGCGGCCGATCTTGGTGACATGGCCGAAGGAGACCGACGAGAGCCAGTCGATGCCGATATGAATGTTGGCGGCGGCTTCCTTGCGGCCGGGAAGCTCGAGCTCGCGCCCGCGCGGCGCGCCGGAGCCGACGAAGATCGCGTCCCAATTCCCGGCCAGGAGCGCCTTGAGGCTGTCGATGCGCTTGCCGCCCATGAATTCAATGCCGAGATCGAGGATATAGTTGCACTCTTCGTCAATGATGGATTCCGGCAGGCGGAAGCGCGGGATCTGCGTGCGGATCATCCCGCCGGCTTTGGGGTCCTGGTCGAACACGGTGCAGTGATAGCCGATCGGGGCAAGATCGCGCGCGACCGCAAGCGAGGCCGGGCCGCCCCCGACCAGCGCGATGCGCTTGCCATTCTGGTGGGCGGCAGGCCGCGGCAGCCGGGCGCGGATGTCCTCCTTGTAGTCGGCGGCGACGCGCTTGAGGCGGCAGATCGCCACCGGGTCCTTCTCGACCCGTCCGCGCCGGCAGGCCGGTTCGCACGGCCGATCGCACGTGCGCCCCAGGATCCCCGGGAACACGTTGGATTTCCAATTGACCATGTAGGCGTCGCCGTAGCGGCCCGCCGCGATCATGCGAATATATTCAGGCACTGGCGTGTGCGCCGGGCACGCCCACTGGCAATCCACGACCTTATGGAAATAATCAGGCGCAGCGATGTTGGTGGGTTTCATTGAATCCTCGTGCACGCACACATGTCGCGCCCCAGAACGGTTACCCCCGCGCGAGCAGGTGTCGGCCGGTCTCCCCCTGATTGGCTCGGCTTGTGAACCGCCGAATCCAACCCGAATGCTAGTAGAGCAGGACCCCAAATACCACCGATACATTCCTCATAACAGGGGTCGCAATTGCGCGGGCTCCTGGGCGACGCAGGGCCGCACAGTTGCGCGAAATATGTTAACGAAATCTTTATGTCAATTGTCGCGGTTGCGATGCAAGTTATTGAATAGACTAATAGTTCTGTCCGCGGTGGGCGCCCAGGACTGCTCTTGGGCTCACGGCCCGAACCTTGCACTGTACGAGGGGTTGCACGGGCTAGGGCGCTGGCCGATGACTGCGACGCAGCGGGTTTGCGGAAGAGCTTGGCGCGCGGATCCGGCGCGGAAAAATGCGATGCGCGATATTTTTGAAGAGATCTTTGTTCAAGGGCCGATCGACCCGGTGAAATCGGTGCGGCGGTCGGGGCGATCGCCGTTGCGACAACGCTTCTACAAGCGCGCCCTTGTGGATCAAGGCGACAACGGCTTTGCGATCCGCCTCGACGGACGCGCGGTCAGGACCCCGGCCCGCCGTATCCTGGAAGCCCCGACGCGGGCGCTGGCGGACGCGCTCGCGGCCGAATGGAACGCGCAGGCGGAGCTGATCGATCCGCGGGATATGCCGCTCACGCGCCTCGCCAATTCAATCATCGACGGCGTCATCGATGCACCCGCCGCGGTAGCGGCGGAGATCGAGAAATACCTCGCCTCCGATCTCGTGCTTTATCGCGCGCAAGGCCCCCAGGGTCTGGTCGAGCATCAAGCGCAGGCCTGGGACCCGCTGCTCGAATGGGCCCGCGAGCGCCTGGGAGCCCGCTTCGTCCTAGCCGAGGGGGTCACCTTCGTGGAGCAGCCGGAGTCCGCGCTGGCGGCGGTGTGCGGCGCCATCCCGTCCGATCCCTGGCGCCTGGGAGCGCTCAGCGCGATCACGACGCTCACCGGCTCCGCCCTGATCGGGCTCGCGGTCCTGGCCGGGCGGCTCGCGGCCGAGGAGGCCTGGGCGGCAGCCCATGTGGACGAGGATTGGAACATGGGCTTCTGGGGGCGCGACGAACTGGCGCTCGAGCGTCGCGCCGCCCAATTCGCCGAGATGAAGGCGGCCGCGATGCTGCTCGATCTGTATCGGGCGGGATAACGGCAGGGCGCATGGAAGCGTGGGTGTCCGGAGCGCGGGTTCCGCAACCGCGCGGCTCGCTCTATGCTCGGTGAGGCGGGCAACGGGAGAATCCGATGAAAGTCACGCTCGATCTCACCAGGCTCCTGGAGCAAGGCAAGATCAGCCAGGCGGAATTCGACAAGCTCGGCGCCCTGTCGGCCCGGGACACCGGTTCGCTCGCCTTCAATATCCTGATCGGTTTTGGGGTTGCGGCGGTGAGCGTGGGCGCCGTGGCACTGGTGCCGGAGCCGCTGACCGCGGCGGTGGCGGGTGCCGCGGTGTTCGCCTTCGGCTTGGTGCTGGTGCTCGCGCGTTCCGAGCAATGGGCGTTGCTGGCGCAGATTTGCCTGTGCGTGGGCGCGCTGATCTTCGCCGGCGGCATCATTGCCATCGATGAAGGCTCGCTGCGGGCGTTGCTGCTGGTCACCGCGGTATTCACGGCGGCCGCCGTCGCGGCCCGCAGCGGCCTGCTGATGGTCGCCGCCGTTCTGGCTTTGGCGAGCTGCATCGGGGCCAGCACCGGCTACTGGCACGCCACCTACGAGCTCTCGATCACCGAGCCGACATTCACGGTCGTGCTGTTTAGCCTCTTGGCGCTGGCAACCTATCATCTGTCGAAACGACTCAAATCCGACTATGAGCGTCTTGCGCTGACGGCGGCGCGGACCTCGGTCTTTTTGGTCAATTTCGGATTTTGGATCGGCTCGCTATGGGGCGATCGCCTGGTCCTGATCCACTCCTTGCGGGGTATTTTGGCTATTCCGGACGCCGATTCGGTCCCGCTCGTGCTGCCGCCCTGGCTGTTCTCCGTGGGCTGGGCCTTGGTGCTCGTGGGGACCGGCATCTGGGCGACGCAGGCCGGTCGGCGCTGGGTCGTGAATGTGGTGGCGGTATTCGGGGCCATCCATTTCTACACGCAGTGGTTCGACAAGCTCGGCCCGACCCCGATGTCGTTCCTGCTCGGCGGGCTGCTGATGCTCGCCTTCGGGCTTTGCCTGTGGATCTTCAATCGCCGCTCGGAGGCCATCGTCGGATGAAGGACATCGTAGAGAAGCTCGATCACCGTCGCTCCGGCGCCCGCGCCGGCGGCGGCGCCGCCCGCATCGAGGCCCAGCACAAGCGCGGCAAGCTGACCGCGCGCGAGCGCATGGAGCTTTTGATGGACAAGGGCTCGTTCGAGGAGCTCGACATGTTCGTCGAGCACCGCTCGGCCGAATTCGGGATGGAGAAGACCAAGATCCCGGGCGATGGCGTCGTCACCGGCTGGGGCACCGTCAACGGCCGCACGGTGTTCGCCTTCGCCAAGGATTTCACGGTGTTCGGCGGCTCGCTGAGCGAGGCCCATGCGCAGAAGATCGTGAAGATCCAGGACCTCGCCATGAAGGCGCGGGCCCCGATCGTCGGCCTGTTCGATGCCGGCGGCGCCCGCATCCAGGAGGGCGTGGCGGCGCTCGGCGGCTACGGCGAGGTCTTCAAGCGCAACGTCAATGCGTCGGGCGTCATTCCGCAGATTTCCGTGATCATGGGCCCGTGCGCCGGCGGCGACGTCTATTCGCCGGCCATGACCGACTTCATCTTCATGGTGCGCGATACCAGCTACATGTTCGTCACCGGTCCGGACGTGGTGAAGACGGTGACCAACGAGGTGGTCACCGCCGAGGAGCTCGGTGGCGCCAGCGTGCATACCACCAAATCCGGCGTCGCCGACGGTTCCTACGAGAACGACCTCGAGTGTCTGCTGCAGATGCGCCGCCTGATCGACTTCCTGCCGGCCAACAGCGCGGCCGGCGTCCCGCACTGGCCCTCGCACGACGATATCGAGCGTGAGGAGAAATCCCTCGACACGCTCGTTCCCGACAATCCCAACAAGCCCTACGACATCAAGGAGCTGATCCAGAAGGTCGTGGACGAGGGCGATTTCTTCGAGATCCAGGCCGCCTATGCGATGAACATCGTGACCGGCTTCGGCCGCATCGCCGGCCGCACGGTGGGGTTCGTGGCCAACCAGCCCATGATGCTGGCGGGCGTGCTCGATTCGGACGCGAGCCGCAAGGCCGCGCGCTTCGTGCGCTTCTGCGACGCCTTCGATATTCCAATCGTCACCTTCGTGGATGTGCCCGGATTCCTGCCCGGCACCGACCAGGAATATGGCGGGTTGATCAAGCACGGCGCCAAGCTCCTGTTCGCCTATAGCCAATGCAGCGTGCCGCTGGTGACCGTGATCACCCGCAAGGCGTTCGGCGGCGCCTATGACGTGATGGCCTCCAAGCACGTGGGCGCCGACATCAACTATGCCTGGCCGACCGCGCAGATCGCCGTGATGGGCGCCAAGGGGGCGGTCGAGATCATCTTCCGCGCCGATATCGGGGAGGCGGCCAAGATCGCGGCCCGCACCAAGGAATACGAGGACCGCTTCCTGTCGCCGTTCGCCGCCGCCGAGCGCGGCTATATCGACGACGTCATCATGCCCCGCGCGACCAGGGCCCGCCTGGCGCGCGCCCTGGCGATGCTGCGGGGAAAGAAGGTGGAATTGCCGGCCCGGCGGCATGATAATCTGCCGTTGTGAGCATCCGGGCTAACCGTCCGTGCCGGTCCGGTAAACGCGTCCGGGGGCCATGTGTTGGGCCATGTGTTGGGCCATGCGCTTCTTTCATCGCTTCACCCAAGGTGAGTTGCGGCTGACCCGCATCGAGGCGTTCAGCGACGGCATCTTCGCGGTCGCGGTGACGCTCCTGGTGCTCGATCTGAAAGTGCCGGAGCTCCACGACCACGCCGACGTGCGCGAGCTGGCGCAGGCCTTGCTCGATCAGCTGCCCCGGTTCATGAGCTGGCTCATCAGCTTCATCATCGTCTGCAAGTTCTGGCTCAATCACCATCACCTTCTCGGCTTGGCGCGCCACGCCGATTACGGTTTCGTGTGGCTGAACTCGATCTTCCTCATGGGACAATCCTTCATCCCGTTTCCGACCGCGATGGTGGGCGAATACCCTGGCAATGCCTTGGCGGTGAGCTTCTTCGGCTGCGTGTTCGCGCTCAACACGCTCATGTTCATGGCGCTGCAGGCCCATGTGGTGGGCCGATTGATCAAGCCGGAGCTGGCCGCGCTGCAGGACCCGCGCGCCTTGCGCACGGCCTTCCTCGGCCCGTTGTCGTACCTCATAGGCGCGGCCGCCGCGTGGATCTACATCCCGGCCGCCTTCATCATCTTCGCCCTGACGCCGCTGCTCTACATCACGCCGCCGCAAGGGCGCGAGAAAGCGCGTAGCAAAAGCCGGACCGTGGCGCGATGATGGGCGAGCGCAACTGGACGAAAGCGGGCGTGCCTAGTTCGTGGCTTGCGGAACGCCGATCTTCAACTCTTGATCGTCGCCGTCGCCGCTCAGGTCTTCCGGCACCAGCTTGACGCGGTCGGCATGCTCCGCCAACCGCAGCCACGACTGGGCCATGGTGGCCCATAGCGGCCGGTCGCGCTCTTCGGAGGCCTGTCTGGCCATGCGCAGACAATCTGCGGCGTTGATGCGATAGTCGTTAGCGGAACTCATGCTACCATCCCCTAACACCGTTTCACCAAATCCAAGGCAAACATCCGAGATGGGCGAAGTCGGGATGGTACTGCGGCGCGATCGGGGCCATTCTGCGACCGCGCGCGCGACGGGCGATGAGGCGTGTCAGAACCGTTTGCCCGTGTTTTCTCGGGTCAAACCGGCATTGCTGCTTGAACGGATGGTCCACTGCTTGCGATGACCCTTAACAATTTACCGCCAACCCGCGATCTCATTGTGGCTCACAGCTCCGACCTGCATGTGGATCATGATCACACCGCCCGCCTGCATGGCGGCGACGGCACCGCCGGTCTCGCCTGCGTGCTGCATGCGGCGCGCGCCGCCGGCGCCGAGTTGGTGATCCTGGCCGGTGACACGTTCGACTGTCACCGTCTGCCGCAAGAGCTGATCGATCGTGCCGCCGAGGTCATCGCGGCGGCGGGACTGCCGGTGGTGATCTTGCCGGGCAACCATGATCCCGCGGTTCCGGACGCCGTTTATCATCACGGCAGATTGGCGGGCGTGCAGAACCTGCGCGTGCTCGGCGTAACCCACGATGAAGCGGTCTTGTTTCCCGATCTCGGCCTGGAAATCTGGGGGCGGGCGCATCGCGACTATTCCGACATGATCCCGCTCGAGACCATGCGGCCGCGTTCCACCCGCTGGCAGATCGCGGTGGCGCATGGGCACTATCAGCCGCAGCCCGATCGCAGCACGCGGCTGCGCCCCGGTTGGCTCATCGGCGACGACGAGATCGCGGCGACCGGCGCCGACTATGTGGCGCTCGGGCATTGGAACCGCGCCGCCAAAGTCGGCTGCGGCGCCGTGGCGGCCTATTATTCGGGTTCGCCCGAATACGCCGGCACGATAAATCTCGTTCGCTTCACGATCCAAGGCGATGTGGTCGTGTCGCACCTGGAGCTCGACATTGCGCGCGAGCCATGCGCCTTCGAGGAGTAGAGTGAGGCAGTGCCGCGTGCAATGCGTAGCGGAACAATCCGGGCCGGGGTCGGTTGATCTGAAGGAGGAAAGTCATGGGAAAATCCCATAAACGCACCAAGCGGGGCGACCAGTATCATGCCATGGCCGCCGGCTACAGTCTTCTCAAGTCCCCGCTGGCCGATTCATATCGTGCGGCGGCCGAGCATTATCGTGATAGCGACCCGCCGCTCGATCAACCAGCCGGATCAAGTGCTCAGGCCCCCGAAAAGTCGGAGGCGGGGAACGGCAGTGGTTGATACGCGTCCATCGAGCAGCTTTATATCTGGCCCTGCGGGGGCCGACATTCTTCGCCTGCGAGTATGGCGCGCATCTGCTGCTCCAGCGGGAGGGTCGATGTCGTGCCCTGCCAAGCCGCCGGGTCCGGGATCATGGAAACCTTGTCCGCGAGGTTGAACGCCGAGTTCACGGCATGAAATCCGAGGTTGCGATAGGCTTCGAATTGTTCCTCGGTGAACAGCTGATCCAGCGTCGTCTCGTGCGGAAAGGTGGGGTTGCGCCGCTTGTAGTCGACCACATAGTCGTTTTC
>DASZKX010000102.1:0-16639 GCA_035552735.1 Xanthobacteraceae bacterium | reverse complement strand
CCGGCCGGATCCACATAGACCCCCGCCGACGCCCCCCAGGTCCGCCCTTGCGGCATCCGGGCCCAATTCTCGACCGAGCGATACGGATTGGGCAGCGAATTGACCGGAGCCGCCGGTTTGGCGGTCGATTGATTGATGGGCTGCGCGTGGCTGAGCCAGGCCGGCGTCAGGACCGCCGCCACCAGCGCCAGCAAGGCCACTCCCAGCAGATATTCGGCTCGCGTGGGCTGCCGCATCGCATGTCCTCCCTTGTCGGCGCTTGCGGCGCCCGGCGCGTCGAGCGCGCACCTTGTCCCGGAGCCCTCAGGGTGCTCCGAATGGGCGCCCGCCGCAACCGCCCCTTATCGCAATGCAACCGGGGCCGCCGGGTGAGCGTTCGATGGAACTCGCACTCCGCTTGGTTGTTATCCGCTCGGCGGAGGGCCTGAGGACAGCGGTCATGAGGCCGTCATGGGTCATACCTTGGGCCCCATCATGGGCTATGCAGCCGGTCGAGTGATTGTTGTTGCTGCCGCCGGCGCGGCGGTTTGCCTTTCAGGCCCCGCGGATGCCGGCTTGCGGTTCGGGCCGGGCGCGGTTCTGGGCCTGCTCGCGGCACCCATGCGCATGATGGCGCACACCCGCGCCGTGCCGGAAATCCATCGCGAATTCCATCGCCATGCAGCCCACCCGCAAGGCACGGCCGCCACCGCTGCGCCTGCCCCTGCCCCAGCCGAAACTTCCGCACCGCCCTCCTCCGTCGCCGCCGCGCCAGCCGGCACCCCACCGGTGGTCGAGGCGCGCGCGCAGGCCGCGCACGCCACCGAGCCATCGCGGACCGCGCCGTCCGCCCTGGCGTGGCCGACCGCATCACCGAGCGTCTATGAGGACCTGTTGGGTTACGTGTTGTGGCCGGGCGATTATGCGGACCGTCTTTGGGGCCACGGCTACGGCGACATCATGAGCACGCCGCTGGCGCCGACGGACGCAAACCGGGACCAGGCTGCGAGCATGATCGCGGACGGCATGTGCAGCACCAAGGCGAGCGCGCTCGCGGACCACTTGGTGACACGCACCGGAGACATCATCGGGCCGACGCCAGAGCAGAAGGCGGCGCTCGACGAGTTGCGCGCCGGCTTGGGCGAGGCGATCGAGCGCGGCCGCGCCGCCGTCTGCACCGGCACCGGCGATCCGCTCAAGCGCACGGTCGATGGCCTCTGGACCATGTGGGACGCGACGCTGCTCATGCGGGCGCCGCTGGAGACATTCTACGATTCCCTCACGCCGGCCCAGAAGACGAAACTGGCGGGCGGTATGGCCGCCAGCAAGGCCCTGGCGCGGGCCTGCGCGGAGCATGCGACCGATTGGCCGAGCGAACGCCTCACGCAGGCGCTCGGGCCCGACCAACAGCAGCGCCTCACGGCGCTGCGCCAGCAGTCCGCCGGGCTGGTCAAGCTCCTGGCGGCATCCTGCCCCCAGGAGACCGAGGCCACGCCCATGGATCGGCTCACGGCCGCCGGCGACCGCATGAACGCCTTGCTCTACGTCGTGATGAGCATGTCGCCTGCCTTGAGCGAGCTTCATGCGCCCCAGGGCGGACCGAACACGCCTCCCGCCGCGGATCATTAGAGCATAGCCGTTGTAATCGCAGTCGCCCTGTGGCACTTCCGGTCCCGCGACGGTGACGGCTGCTCGAGCCTGCCCGGCTCGCCCGTCCCGACCCTGGATCCTCGACCGCAGACCCAATCATGACGAACAAATTCCGCGGCGTGATGCAAAGCCCGGTCACGCCGCTCAAGGACGACTTCAGCCTTGATCTGCCGACCTTCGAGAAGGTGCTGGATTTCCACGTCCGCACCGGAGCGACCGCCATCTCCTGGCCGCACCACAAAGGCGAGTCGCTCAATCTCACCATCGCGGAGCGCAAGCGCTTCGCGGAAGCCGCCGTCAAGACCGTGGCGGGCCGCATCCCGGTGACCATCCACGTCAGCGCGCTCGCGGTCGAGGATACGTTCGCGCTCGCGCGCCACGCGCAGGACATCGGCGCCGACGGCATCCTGGCGATCACGCCGTATTTCTGGACCCCGACCCGGGAGGCCATCCACGACTATTTCGTGCGGCTGTGCACCTCCATCGAGCTGCCGGTCCTGTCCTACAATTCACCGAGCTATCTGGCGGGCGTGGAGATCACCGGCGAGCTGATGGCCCGCCTGATCGAGCGGCTCCCGAACTTCGTCGGCGTCAAGGAAGCGAGCTTCAACAGCGAGAAGTTCCTGGAGATCTCGCGCGCCGCCCTCAAGCTGCGGCCGGATTTCGCGCTGGTGACGGGCGTCGAGTTCCTGCTGCCTTCGGTGCCGCTCGGCGGGGTGGGTTCCTACTCGGCCGCCGGCTCCATCTGTCCCAATCTGTGCTGCGATCTGTTCGAGGCCTGCGTGGCCGGCGACTGGCCGCGCGCGCGCGAGCTGCAATACAAAGTGTCGCGGCTGTGGGCGCTGTTCCGCAACCAATATCCCTCCTCGCTCAAGGGCGGCATGGTGATCATGGGGCGGCCGGTCGGCCCCACCCGTCCGCCGCTGCCGACCGCGAGCGCCGAACGCCAGGCCCACATCCGCCGCGAGCTCGAAGCGCTCGGCATCCTCGACACCGAGCCGCACGGCTGGTGATCCTTTAGGAGCATTTTTCAGGAAAAGTGGAATCCGGTTTTCCGTCGGAAAATGCGACGACGCAATAATTCAGCTTCGCGAGATCAATTCTCATGGCCGCCTTCCAACCCGGACTTGTGCATCTACCGGTCACGCCATTCACATCCGAGGCGCGCATCGACTTCGAGCGCCTGGGCAAATTGCTCGACTTCCACATCCGCAACGGCGCCGACGCGCTGGCGCTGCCGACCCATGCGGGCGAATCCGTCAGCCTCACCGATGCTGAAAAGCGCGCCGTGATCGAGTTCGCGGTCAAGCACATCGCGGGACGCAAGCCCGTGATCGCGCATGTGAGCGACGCCGGCACCGCGATCGCGGCCGCGCTCGCGCGCCACGCGCAAGCCGCCGGGGCCGCCGCGATCCTGGCCACCACGCCGTATTACTGGACGCCGCCACCCGAGATGATCCTCGAGCACTTCGTGCAGATCGGCACCGCCGTGCGGCTGCCCTTCCTGGTGCACAACGCGCCCGACGAGATGAGCGGCACCCGGGTCTCGGCCGAGCTGATGCTGAAGCTGATCGGGCGGCTCGACAACTTCGCCGGCCTGGTGGATGCGAGCCTCGATTGGCAGTTCATGATCGACCTCATCATGGAAGCCCGCCACGCACGCCCTGGCTTTCTGCTGATCTCGGGCACCGAGCTGATGGTGTCGTCCGCCGCCATCGGGGCGACCGCGATGTTCGCTCCGCTCGCCGGCATCGCACCACACCTGCTGCGCCGTTTGTTCGAGCTCTGCCGGGAGGATAAGTTGCTCGAGGCGCGCGCCGCGCAGGAGGAGGTCGGAAACCTGCGCCAACTCACCAAGGCCGGCGGGGTCGCGAGCCTCAAGGCGGCGCTTGCCGCGCGCGGCCGCGATTGCGGCGCGCCGCGCCCGCCCCTGCAGGCCTTGGACCCGGCCGCCGCCACGGCGCTCGCGCGCGGTCTCGATGCGGTCGCTGCACTGCGGGACGAACCGCGCGGCTGGTAGCGGGCGCGTCAAATTGCCTCAGAACGGCACTCGCGACAGAGGGAATTCGCGAGGTACATTTTGCCGGGGCACACAATGCGGTCCGGGAAACCGCCGTCGTAATTCCAGTCTGGCCATCGCTTTGATGATCGGGTTGCTGCAAGCAACCTGAGCCGGAGAGCCTGTGATCGAGCGATCGATGCTCGGCCACGACTTGCGACGCGACTTCAGATCCAGCGCATGACCGCTCCTCTTCGCAGCCATCGTAGCCTTTTGCCCGCTGCAACCGACGTGTTCGACCTGGCCGCCGCGCTATTATTGGCGGCGCTCCTGGTGCTCGTCCTTGCCACCTTCAAGGAATACGCGGTTTCCAACGATGAAGGCTTGCAGCACCACTACGGCGAGTTGATCATCGCCTATTACAAGAGCGGCTTCACGGACCGGTCGGTCTTCGATTTCCAGAACCTCTATCTCTACGGCGGATTGTTCGACATCATCGCGGTCCTGCTCGCGCATCTGTTGCCGTTCGATCTTTACGACATCCGCCACGTGATGAGCGCGCTTGCCGGCATCGGCGGGGTGGCGGCGACCATCGCGACCGCCCGGATGATCGCAGGTCCCCGGGCCGGATTGCTCGCCGGGCTCGCGCTGACGCTGTGCGGCGTGTGGTATGGCGGCATGTTCAACCACACCAAGGATGTTCCGTTCGCCGCCGCCATGATGGGGGCGACCTATTATCTGTTGCGCGGCGCACGCGACCTGCCCGATCCACGGCGCCGCGACATTCTCCTGTTCGGGATCCTGCTGGGCGCGGCGCTCGGGTTACGGGCCACCGGCCTCCTGATGATCGGATATCTCGCAGTGGCGATCGCGCTGGCCGCCTGGATGCGACGGAAAGACGATTGGCGCGCGTCGGCGCGCCTGTGCGCCCGTTCGCTGCTGCGATTCGCTCCCGCGCTTGCGCTCGGCTACGTCATCATGATCGCGTCCTGGCCATGGGCTTCGCTTGATTTCTTCAATCCGGTCCGCGCCATCTTCGCTTTCGCTCACTTTCACTATCCGGTCCGCACCATCCTGGACGGGCGGGTCTACCTGATGAGCGAGGTGCCGCGCTGGTACGAGCCCGCTTATCTGGCCATCAAGCTGCCGCTCGTGGTCCTGATCGGCGCCGGCGCCGGGATGCTGTCGGCGGGATGGCCGATGATGCGAACAGGCGGCAAGGCGCTGCACGGCACCACCCTCATGGAGATCGCGATGCTGGTCTTCGTCATCGCGTTCCCGCTCTTCTGCCAGATCATCGGCCACGGTCCCTCCTTCACCGGCATGCGGCATTTCATGTTCGTGGTGCCGCCGCTCGCGGCACTCGCGGGCATCGGCCTCCATGTCGGCCTTTCCCATGTCGAGGGCCACGGACGCGCGGCCGCGGCCGCGGCGCTCGTCGCCGTGCTCGCCGCGTTCGCCCAGGACGCGGTGGCGCTGGTGCGGCTGCATCCGTACGAATATCTGTTCTACAATTCCCTGGTCGGCGGTCTACCGGGCGCCGCGCGGCGCTACGAAACCGACTACTGGGTCAACATCATGCCGGCCGCCGTCAAGGATCTGGAGAGCTACCTGGACCAGATCGACCGGCACGATCCCTTGCGGCCGCAGCACTTCACGGTAGGGGTCTGCGGCGAGCGCGTGTCGTTCGAGAACGAGGCCGATCGCCGGCTGCAATGGACGCCCGATTGGGATCATGCCGACTTCTTTATCGCGCCCACGCACATGAATTGCGATCAAGTGCTGCGCGGCAAGGTTGTGAACGTGATCGAGCGGGTCGGTGTTCCGATCGGCGTCGTCAAGGACCTGCGCGGCCTCAGCCCGCAGGCGCGCTGGACCCCGATCGAAGTCGCGCATGGACCATCAAGCAACAGCACTGCCCCCGCCGCCCCGCACGGCTGATCCAATGTGGGGCCGGGTTACAACGCGCGGGGGGCGAAGGCGCCCACAAGGGGCGCCCCAACGCAATGCGCGCGCCTCACGCCGCGGTCAGCCCACCATCGAGCACCAGCACCTGCCCGGTGACCGATTGGCCCCGCGGGCCCGCCAGATACGCGACCGCGTCGGCGACCTCCGCGGCGGTGGCGAGGCGATGCAACGGGATGCGCTCGAGCATCGCCGCCATGTATTTGGGATCGGCGCCCGCCCGCGACGGCGACGCGGTGTCGAGCCGGCCCGGCGCGATCGCATTGACCCGGATGCCGTGGCCGGCCCATTCGATCGCCAGCATGCGGGTCATCTGGATGATCGCCCCCTTGGATATGCCGTAGGTCGATCGCTCGGGTGCTCCGATGAGGCCATGGGTCGAGGCGATGCTGACAATGGCGCCGGCCCGGCCGCTACGGATCAGGTGGCGGCCGACCTGCTGGGTCAGCAGGAACGTGCCGGTGACATTGATCTCCATCACCTCGCGCCATTCCGCTGCCGTGACATCGACCGCGAGCTTGCGCAGATTGGCGCCCGCATTGTTGACCAGAACATCGAGACCGCCGAAGGCCTCCACGATCTGCGCCATCGCCTGCTCGATGGCGGGCGCCGAGCGCAGGTCGAGCCGGAGCGGCAGCGTCCGCACCCCCAGGCGCGCGAGCTCCGCCAAGGTGCCGGCCAAGTTCTCGGTGCGGGTCGCCGAGAGTGCGATATCGAAGCCGTCGCGCGCAAGCGCAAGCGCGCTGGCGGCGCCGACCCCATAAGATGCGCCGGTCACGAATGCGGTCTTGCGTGCCCCTGATGTCGGATTCGCCATTCTGCTCTACCTGTCGAAATGCGGGGCGAGGTGCGCTGAGATACCGCCGAATCCGGTGGCGCGCCCCTGCAAACATCGCTCTAATATCATCAATCGGCGGAGCCGGCCTCGGAAGGATGCCATGTCGCACAATCGAGTTTCCATCGGGTTGATCCTGCTCGCCTTGATCGCGATCGGCGCAGCGAGCCCACCGGCGCAGGCGCAGGCCTTGACCAAGGTGCGGATCGGCAAGCCGCAGGCCGCCACCTTCCCGTTCGTGCCGGTCGATGTCGGGATCGCGACCGGCATCTTCAAGAAGCACGGCCTCGACGTGGAATCGAGCGATTTCGCGGGCGGCCCGCGGGTGCAGCAGGCCATCACCGCCAATGCGCTCGATATCGCGATCGGCTCCGGCCCCGAGATGACCTTCATCCTCAAGGGCGTGCCGGAGATCGGCATCGCCGCCATGGCGGATGCGCCCTATGCGATCGTGCTCGCGGTCCTCAAGGATGGCCCTAAGAGCGTGAGCGAGCTCAAGGGCAAGACAGTCAGCATCTCGAGCGCAGGCTCGCTCACCGATTGGCTCGGGCAGAACCTGTCGCGCCAGCAGGGCTGGGGCATCGACGGGATCAAGCTCGCCCCGCTCGGCAGCACGGCGGCGCAGACCGCCGCCCTCAAGACCCACCAGATCGACGGCATGATCGTGGAAGCCAACGGCGGCTACCGGCTGGAGGAGGACGGCTCCGGCCGCGTGCTGGTGCAATTCGGCGACCTGATGAAGACCTTCCATGTCTACCTGCTGTACGCGCGGCGCGCCTTTGCGGAGCAGAATCCCGACGGGGTGCGGGCATTCCTGGCCGCCTGGTTCGAGACCATCGACTATATGAACGAGCACAGGAGCGAGACCATCGACATCATGCGGCGCACGGCGGACGTGTCGCCATTCATCGCCACCCGCGACTATGACGCCATGATCGGCATGTTCAACCGTACCGGCCACTTCAATCCCGAGGCCCTCAAGGTGGTGTCGCGCTCGTTCGTCGAGATGGGCATGTTGCCGAGCGAGCCCGACATCAGCACCCTGATCACGGAGAAGTACCTGCCGAGCCGGTAGCCGGTAGGATGGGCAGAGCTGTTTCGCGAAACCCATCATGGGCCGTGCAACGCGGACGGGCTTTCGATGGGTTTCGCACAGCCCGCCAACGGGTCCGGCCTTCGGCCGACCCGATGATAAGCTCCGACAGGCATGAACGCCCTTATGAGCTCTACACATCCTACAAACAAATAACATCGCACACGAGGACGCATAATGCGACACAGCACCCCCACCCGGCTCATCCTGGGCTCCGCCTGCCTCATCGCCCTGACGCAGCTCGCGCTCGCCGACAAGCTCGACGACGTCAAGGCACGCGGCCGTCTCCTGGTCGGCACCAGCGACACCTCGCCGCCCTTCAGCTCGCGCGAGAACGGCAAGGTGGTGGGCTACGACGTCGACCTCGCGGCGCGTGTCGCCCAACGTCTGGCGCTGCCCATGGAGACCATCTCGGTCGTCAACGCGGATCGCATCCCGGCCCTGCAGCAGGACCGGGTCGACCTGGTGGCCTCCGGCATCACGCGGGCGGAGAACCGCAAGAAGGACGTCGGCTTCAGCCTCGCCTATCTGGTCTCGCCCCACAAAGTGCTGATCCGCAAGGACGGCGGCATCACGACCGTCGGCCAGATGGCGGGCCGCAAGCTCGCTCTGGTGAAGAGCGCGAGCGTCGATGCCGACCTCAAGAAGGCGGTGCCGACCATGCAGATCGTCCATTTCGAAGACTACGCGGCCTGCTTCAACGCGCTACGGGACCGTCAAGTCGACGGTTTCCTGGCCGACGAGGTGCTGCTGGCCTCGTTCGCCCAGAAAGGCGGCTCGCCGCAGGATTTCACCTTCATCCCCGACTACGAGCTGCCGCGCACCGCCGGCTTCGCCATCAAGAAGGACGAGCCGCGCTTCACCCAATTCGTCGATCAGGTCCTGCTCGATCTGGAGAAATCCGGCGCGGCTGAGAAGATCTTCGACACCTGGTTCGCGCCGGCCAAGCGGCCGTTCCGCATCCAGCCGGATTGATAGGAGAGCCGGGCTCGCTTTCGGAAGCATGACCGGTCGAAGTTCGTTCACGTCCTTCAGTTGGCCGGGACCGAGATCACCGCCATCATGGTGTAGGCGATCGTCTTGCCGATCGAGGCTTTGACGAACGTGTCGAGCTGCGGGCGCGTCGTGACCGTGCAGCTCTCGGAGGTCTGCGTCACGCAGAGCCGGGCTTGCGTCGCCTTGTCGAGGTACTTCTCGTCGACCGGCAGGATGCGATAGGTGCCCTCAGCCAGCTTGCGGCCGAGCAGATAGGCGTAGACCTTGTCGTCGGTAACCTCGATCAGGAACGTATCAGCATCCAGTGGCTCCGCGACGAAGGATTTCACGTCTGAGGAATCGCCGCTGACATAGGCGTAGCGGCTGCCGTTCCAGTGGAACACCGAGACCTTCGTCGAAACCGCCCGCCCGGCGGTGAAATCTTCGAAAAGATTGAGCTGGAAGTCCTGTCCGAGTAGCGGCTTGGTTCCGGTCAACATCGGCGTCTTGGACTGCACGCAGGCGGAGAGCATGACGGCCGCAGAGAGGATGGAGGCGAAGCGAATGAGGGCACGGCCGTGCGTCCTTGCGGAGATTGCCGGGACGAGCCCGGCAATGACAAGAAAGAGGCGTGTCATGGCGGCGCCTGGCGATTGATGGTCAGCCATGTGGTTCTCCGGGGCCGTCATCGCGGCCGACGCACGCACGCGCATTTCTTCGTGTTCAAGGTCTGGTCCGGGTCGAGGCACACCAGGGAGCACACCGGCTTGCGCGCGATCGCCTGCTCGCAGGTGCATGCCTTGGCGTTGAGGACGGCCGGGGGAAAGCAAATGAGCGCGCAGGGAGCCGCCTGCGCGGGCGCCGCGATCAGGCCGCCGAGCTGGATCGCGGCGACCACGAGAAGTCCCGTCCGTTGCATCGGAATTGCCCCCGAAAAATCGGCCGCCGCCGGCTGCCGGCACGCGATGCTAGTTGAGCGCCGGCCGGCACGCCAGCGCGGCGGCGCCTGCGCTTCGGCGGCCAAGAGGAGTCGACCTGATCAATCCGGCTTGGCGCCCGAGATCTTGACCACCTTGGCCCACTTGGCGGTTTCGTCCGCGATCAGCTTGCCGAAGTCGGCGGGCGAGCCCGACAGTACCGAGGCGCCGAGCTCGGCGAGCCGCGCCCTCATCTTCGGGTCCGCGAGGACCGCGTTGGTCTCCCGGTTGAGCCGCTCGATCACCTCGGTGGGCGTGCCCTTGGGCGCCCCGATGCCGTACCACTGGCTGGCCTCGTAGCCGGGCACGAACTCGCCGATGCTGGGCACGTCCGGCAGCTCGCCCGACCGCGTCGCCGTCGTCACCCCGAGCGCCCGCAGCCTGCCGGATTTGATGAGCGCGATCACCGCCGGCATGGTGCCGAAGATCACCTGCACCTGTCCGCCCAAGAGATCGGCGATCGCCGGCGCCACCCCGCGATAGGGCACGTGCAGGATGCCGACGCCCGCCATCGCCTTGAACAGCTCCCCCGACATGTGGTCGGGAGCGCCGTTGCCGCCCGATCCCATATTGACCTTGCCGGGATTGGCCTTGGCGTAGGCGATGAACTCCGGAATGGTCTTGGCCGGCAAGGCCGGATTGACCACCATGACCAGCGGCACGCGGCCGATGCTCGCCACCGGCGCGAAGTCCCGGACAAAATCGAAGCTCAGATTGTCGTAGAGGGTCGCGTTGATGGCGTTGGGCGAATTGGCGAGCAGCAGCGTGTAGCCGTCGGGAGCCGCCTTCGCCACCACCTCGGTGGCGATATTGGTGCCGGCGCCCGGCCGGTTGTCGACCACGATCTGCTGGCCGAGCCGCTCCGAGAGGCCCTGCCCAATCAGGCGCGCCATGATGTCGGCCCCGCCGCCGGCCGCGAAGCCGACCACCATGTGGACCGGCCGCGCCGGATAGCTCTGCGCGAAGGCGACCGAAGGCGCCGCCATGGCGGCGCCGGCGAGGGTGAGGAACCGGCGGCGAATGAGATTCATGGGCGGTCTCTCCGTTTCTTCGTAGGTTGGTTAGCGCGGTCCTTGTGCAGCTTGGTTTGACGGAACATTCGATCCGCGCGTAACCCAACTTCGGCCCATGTTGGGTTACGCGCGGATCGAGCCCGGCAAACCTATCAAGATGCGGGTGGCCGCGCTAACGCAACCTACGGACCAGAGCTTCACGCTTCGCGCTCGGCGACGAAGCGGGCGGCCTCGATGAGGATGGCGGCGGCCTCGCCGAATGGCGCCAGCGCGGACGCGGCCTCGGCCACCAGCTGCTTCAAGCGCGCCTTGGCGCCTTCGATGCCCAGAATCCCCACCATGGTGGCCTTGCCGGCCTCGGCATCCTTGCCGGTCTGCTTGCCGACCAGTGCCGGGTCGCCCTCGACGTCGAGCAGATCGTCGGCGATCTGGAAGGCGCGGCCGACCGCGGAGCCGTAGCGTTCCAGCGCCGCGCGTTCGGCATCCGGAGCTTCGCCCAGAATGCCGCCGGAGCGGCAGCCGAAGCTGAGCAGCGCGCCGGTCTTCATGGCCTGCAGGGTCACCACCTCGGTCTCGCCCAGCCGCTGCACCTTGCCACCGTCGAAGCGTCCCTCGGCCGCCAGGTCGAGCATCTGGCCGCCCGCCATGCCACCGAGCCCTGAGGCGCGCGCGAGCGCCGTGACCAGCTCGATCCGCACCGCCGGATTGGGATGGGTCGCGGACCGCGACAGGATGTCGAACGCGAAGGTCAGGAGCCCGTCGCCGGCCAGGATGGCGGTGGCTTCATCGAAGGCCTTGTGCACGGTCGGCCGGCCGCGGCGGAGCGCGTCGTTGTCCATGGCGGGCAGGTCGTCATGCACCAGCGAATAGCAATGCACGCATTCGAGCGCCGCTCCGACCGATAGCGCCTGCGGTCGCGGAACGCCGAACAAAGCCGCGCTCTCGACCACCAGGAACGGCCGAAAACGCTTGCCGGCCCCGAGACCCGCATAGCGCATCGCCTCGAGCAGGCGCTTGGGGCGGCCGAGCTCGTACCGGACCGGCGCCGCGCCCAGCAACTCACCGAGCAGACCGTCGGTGTCCTTCGCGATTTGGTTGAGGTGATCCTGAAATCGTCCAGTTGCGTTCACGCCTGTTCCATCCCCTTTGAAAATGCATTGCACGGCCTGATTTTACACCGCCTCGACAATCCCACTATACCCCCGTATGGCGACCCACGATCTTGGTGAATGGCGCAAGGCCCCTTAAACCCATGCTGGCTCAAATCCTCGCCGCGCTCGCGCTCGCGATCTGGCTCTACCTGCTGCTCGGACGCGGCGGATTCTGGCTGTCGCCGCAGCGCGATGAGGCCGCCCTGCCCGCCCCCGAGGTCTGGCCGAAGCTCGCCGTCGTCATTCCGGCGCGCGATGAGGCGGACGGCATCGGGGCCTGCATCGGCTCGCTCCTGCGCCAGGACTATGCGGGCGAATGGTCCATCGTCCTGGTGGACGACGGCTCGAGCGATGGCACCGCCGACATCGCGCGCAGGGCCGCCGCATCGCTTGCCCCCTCCGCAACCCTCCCCGGCATGCGGGAGAGGGAGACGGATGTGCTCGAGATCGTGACCGGCCGCCCTCTCCCGGCCGGCTGGACCGGGAAGCTGTGGGCGCTGCGCCAGGGCATCGAGACGGCCGAGCGCGGCGCGCCCGACTATCTCCTGCTCTCGGACGCCGACATCGTCTACGAGCCCGATGTGCTCAGCTCCCTGGTGTCCAGGGCCACGGCCGGCGGGCTGGTGCTCACCTCGCTCATGGTCAAGCTGCGCTGCGAGAGCCTGGCGGAGCGCGCCTTGATACCGGCCTTCATCTTCTTCTTCGAGATGCTCTACCCGTTCGCCTGGATCAACGCCCCGCGGTCCGCCACCGCCGGCGCCGCCGGTGGCTGCATGCTGGTGCAGGCGCAAGCGCTGCGCCAGGCCGGCGGCATCGAGACCATCCGCAACGCATTGATCGACGACTGCACGCTGGCGGGCGTCCTCAAGGCGCGCGGCCCGATCTGGCTCGGGCTCACGCAACGCGCCGCCAGCATTCGGGCCTATCCGGACCTCCAGGATATCCGGCGCATGGTGTCGCGCTCCGCCTATGCGCAATTGCGCTACTCGCCGCTCATCTTGCTGGGCGTGCTCGCCGGCATGGGGCTCACCTACCTGGTGCCGCCGCTCATGGGGCTCATCGGCACCGGCTGGGCGCGGGCATTCGGCCTCGCGGCTTGGCTCTTGATGGCGGTCGCGTTCCAACCGACATTGCGATTTTACCGCGTAAACCCTCTGTGGGGGATCGCGCTCCCGGCCATTGCTTTCTGTTACACGCTGTTTACCCTCGATTCCGCCCTGCAATACTGGGGCGGCAAAGGGGGCCTGTGGAAGGGCCGCATCCAGGCCGGATAGTCAAGGGAATCAGTGCGGTAGACGGCGTAATTCAGAGAATGAATGAGATTTGGCAGGCGACATGTAGAGTGCGGTAGACTTGTGACTTTGATGCTTGCGTTGCACATGTCGGCGCGCACGGCGGTCTCCTTCTCCCCGCATGCGGGGAGAAGGTCGGGATGAGGGGGCGCTTCCGCGAGTCTGAGCTTGTGGAAACGCCCCCTCACCGGGCCGAGATCTGGTTTTCCGTCTTGCCGTGGGCCCTCTCCCCGCGCGGGGCGAGGGAGGCCGCACCGCTCGGCAATCGCAGCAAATATCAAACGGCACACTGGTGCAGAGACGGCAGAGAAAAGAAAGCGAAAGCACAAGTATAATGACCGACCGTCCGGCAGAATTGCGATCAGGCAAATCCCATCGCGACGAGAACTTTCCCGTCGCGTCCCATCTCATTCATCCGCGTCACCGCGGCGCCATCCTGGCGTTCTACGAGTTCGTGCGCACCGCCGACGACATCGCGGACCATGCCTCTCTCGCCGAGGGCGAGAAGCTCGCGCACCTGGACCAGCTCGAGGCTTCGCTCCTGGGCAAGGACGATCAGGTGCCCGTGGGCGTGCGGCTGCGCACCGTCCTGCGCGAGCGCAGTCTCGCGCCACGTCATGCCCTCGACCTCTTGACGGCCTTCCGGATGGATGTGACCAAGCTGCGCTACCAGGATTGGGACGACCTGATGAACTATTGCAGCTATTCCGCCATGCCGGTCGGGCGCTTCGTGTGCGACGTGCATGGCGAGGACCGCGCGGTCTGGCCCGCCAACGACGCGCTGTGCGCGGCGCTGCAGATCATCAATCACCTGCAGGATTGCGGCGCCGACTATCGCAACCTCAATCGCGTTTATGTGCCGCTCGATGCGCTCGAGGCGAGCCACGCCGGCGTCGAGGATCTGGGCCGGCCGGTGGCACCCGCGACGCTGCGCGACTGCCTGCGCAAGCTCGCGCTGCGCACCGGGACGCTGCTCGACCAGAGCTCCGCGTTCTCGCCGCGCATCGCCGACTTCCGTCTCGCCATGGAGGTCGCCGTCATCCAGGCGCTGGCGCGCCGCCTCACCACCCTCCTCGTCGCGCGCGATCCCTTGAGCGAGAGCGTGCATCTCAAGGCGCCCGCCGTCGCGCTGGCCGGGCTCACCGGCATCGTGACCGGCACCTTCCAGCGCATGGAGCGGGCGCTGGCGCCGCTCGCCAGATCCTACCGGGCGTGAGCGTGCCGGCGGCAAGCCCCAGCCCCCCGAGCCCGCCCCAGCACGCCGCTGGCAGCTCGTTCTATACGGCGATGAAGATATTGCCGCCCGCGCAACGCGAGGCGATGTTCGAGATCTATGGTTTCTGCCGGCGCGTCGACGACATCGCGGATTCCGACGGCCCGCGCGCCGAGCGCCTGATGGAGCTCGCCGCCTGGCGCGCCGACGTCAACGCGCTCTATGCCGGCCAAGATGCGGCACAAGTGCCGCCGCGGCTCGCCGGCCTCGCCAAGCCGATGCACGACTTCGATCTGGCGCGCGAGGATTTCCTGGCGCTGATCGACGGCATGGAGATGGATGCATTCGACGATATCCGCGGTCCCAGCGCCGCCATCCTGGACCTCTATTGCGACCGGGTGGCGAGCGCGGTCGGACGCCTGTCGGTGCGCGTGTTCGGGATCGAGCGCGACGCCGGCATCGCGCTCGCGCACCACCTCGGCCGCGCCCTGCAGCTCACCAATATCCTGCGCGACCTCGACGAGGATGCGGCGGTCGGGCGCCTCTACCTGCCGCGCGAGGCGCTCACGCGGGCCGGCATCAACAGCAACGATCCCAAGACCGCCCTGCGCAGCCCCACGCTCGGGCAGGCCTGCGCGGAGCTGGTGGCGCGCGCCCGCGAGCATTTCGCGCAGGCCAACCAGATCATGGCGGCCCTGCCACGGCGCAGTGTGCGGGCGCCGCGCATCATGGGCCTGGTCTACCGCTCAATGCTCGACCAGCTGGAGGCGCGCGGCTGGTCGGCGCCGCGCCGGCCGATCCGCGTCTCGCGCGCGCGCCTGTTGTGGATCGTGCTGCGTCACGCGCTGGTGTGATGCCGCGGACCATCCACATCATCGGCGCCGGCCTCGCCGGCCTCGCGGCCGCGGTCGCGCTCTCCAAACGTGGCCGGCCGGTCGTGCTGCACGAGGCGACCACGTTCGCGGGCGGCCGCTGCCGCTCGTATCACGATGCCGCGCTCGACATGACCATCGACAACGGCAATCATCTGCTGCTGTCGGCCAATCGCGCGGCGCTCGCCTTCCTGCGCGATATCGGGGCCGCGCACCGGTTGCCGCTGCCGCCCGAGGCCGCCTTCCATTTCATCGATCTCAAGAGCCGCGAGCGCTGGACGCTGCGCATGAACGCCGGCCGCGTGCCGTGGTGGATCCTCGATTCCGCCCGACGCGTGCCGGGTACGCGCGCGCTCGATTATCTCAAGCTCGCCCCCCTCCTCTTTCCGCCCGCCCGCAAACCGATCGCCGAGGTCATCGCCTGCAGCGGGCCTCTCTATGACCGCCTGGTCCAGCCGGTGCTGCTGGCGGCCCTGAACATCGCGCCGCCGCTCGGCTCGGCCAAGCTCGCCGGCGCGGTCATCCGCGAGACGCTGGCGGCCGGCGGCGCCGCCTGCCGGCCGCTGATCGCGCGCGAGGGATTGGGCATCACCCTGATCGAGCCAGCGCTCGCCTACCTCGCGCAGCAGCAGGCCGAGGTGCGGCTCGGCCATCAGCTCCATGCGCTGCGCTTCGCCGGTGATCGAGTGGCCGCGCTCGACTTCGGCACCGAGAGCATCACGCTCGCTCAGGACGATACCATTGTGCTGGCGGTACCGCCCTACGCCGCTACCGCGCTGGTTCCGGATCTCGAAGCCCCGAACGAGTTCCGCGCCATCGTCAACGCGCATTTCCGCATCGAGCCGCCGCCCGGGCAGCCCGCGATCCTCGGCGTCATCAACGCCACCACGGAATGGATCTTCGCCTTTGCGGGCCGCCTTTCGGTCACCGTCAGCGCCGGCGACCGGCTCATCGATACGCCGCGCGAAACCCTGGCGCGCACCCTTTGGGACGAGGTCAAGGCCGCGACCGGACTTTCCGCCGCGCTGCCGCCGTGGCAAATTGTGCGCGAACGGCGCGCCACCTTCGCGGCCACGCCCGCGCAGGACGCGCGGCGGCCGGGAGCCGGCACGCGCTGGCGCAATCTGGTCCTGGCGGGCGATTGGACCGATACCGGCCTGCCCGCCACGATCGAAGGCGCCATCCGCTCCGGCAACCGCGCCGCGGAGTTGGTGGCGCAATCTTGATTTGTAGGATGGGTAGAGCTCTTGCGAAACCCATCAACCGTCTTGAATTCGTATGATGGGTCGAGCTCATTAGGGCGTTTACGCCATAACCTGCGAAGACGGGCGTAAACGCCCTGACGCCCTTCGCGGGCTATGCGAAACCCATCAACCGCCGCTGATGGGTTTCGCAAGAGCTCTACCCATCCTACAAGCGAACGAGAAACGACCGAGAGCAGCTCATGTCTGATGTTTCCCCTGCCCTGGCGCCCAGCCTCGAAAGCCGCGACCCCTCGCTCGACGCCGGCATTCAAGCCGCGACGCGCGCGCTCGTCGCGCGTCAGCAGCCGGACGGCCATTTCGTGTTCGAGCTCGAGGCCGACGCCACCATCCCGGCCGAATACGTGCTCTTGCGCCACTATC
>DASZKX010000101.1:0-4973 GCA_035552735.1 Xanthobacteraceae bacterium | reverse complement strand
CGACGATGTCGGCCTGCGCGAGAGCTTTCTGCTGGCGGCCGTGTACATCACACTGGCGAGCAATCTGAACGTGATGATCGGATATGCCGGTTACATCAATTTCGGCAACATCGTCTTCTTCGGCCTCGGCGGCTATATCTGTGTCGATCTGGTGACACGGTGGCATTGGCCCCTGGCGGCGGCCGGGCTTGCGGCCGGCGCCGCGGTCAGCCTGCTTGCGCTGGTCTTCGGCTTCGGCATCTTGCGCTTGCGCGGCGCGTTCTTCGCCCTAGCGACCATCGGGGTCAACGAGGCGGTCAGACAATTCGTCGCCAATTTCGAGCCATGGGGCGGCGCCACAGGCATCTATCTGTCCTTGGACGCCTATGAGCCTTTGGGTGGTCCGATGGCGGCGCTCTGGACGGTCTACTTTCTCCTGGTCGGCGTCATGGTTCTCTCGTTGCTGTTGAGCTACGCCATCAAGACATCGAAGTTCGGCCTCGGCTTGTTGGCGATCGGTCAGAACGAGGATGCCGCCGGCGTGCTGGGCGTGCGCACGCCGCGCCACAAGGCGCTGGCCTACAGCGCCTCGGCGTTCTTACCTGCGGTTGCCGGCGGCCTGTTTTTCTTCAAGAGCGGCATCATCGAGCCCAACGGCGCCTTCGACCTCACGCTGTCGATCGAGGCGATCGTGATGATCATGCTGGGCGGCTACGGCACCGTCACCGGCCCCTTGCTGGGCGCGTTTCTCTATGAAGAGCTGCGCGGCTATTTGCTGACGTCGCCGACCATCTCCCAGCTCCAGCTGGTGATCGCCGGCTCCCTGCTGCTCGCCATGGTGCTGTTCGCGCCGGGTGGCCTGGTGGGCTTCGTTCATCAGCGCTGGCCGCGCAGCCGGGCTCTCCTGCAATGAATGCGCTGCTCGAGGTCAATGCGCTGAGCAAGCGTTTCGGCGGCGTGCAGGCGGTCGCCGATTTGAACTTCACGGTCGGGCAGGGCGAGATTCTCGCCCTCATCGGCCCCAACGGGGCCGGCAAATCCACCGTGTTCAATCTGGTCAACGGCGTCTTCGCCCCGGATTCCGGCCGCATCTTTTTCGAGGGTCAGGATATCACCGGGAAGCCCACCTACGAGATCGCGCACCGCGGGATCGCGCGCGCGCACCAGATCGTGCAGCCGCTCGCCGGCCTGAGCGTCCTCGACAATTGCCTGGTGGGGGCGTGCTACGGCCACGACAACCTGTCTATGGCCGCGGGCCGCAAGGTGGTGCGCGAGATCGCCGAGCTGGTCGGGCTCGCGGATCGGCTCGAGATGCTGGCCGGCCAGCTCACCACCGCCGGCAAGAAGCGGCTCGAGCTGGCGCGCGCGCTCTGCGGCCGCCCGCGCCTGTTGCTGCTCGACGAGGTGCTGGCGGGCCTCAACCCGACCGAGATCGAGCGCATGATCGAGGTGATCCGCGCCATTCGGGCGCGCGGCGTCTCGATCCTGATCATCGAGCACGTCATGCGCGCCATCATGAGCCTGTCGGATCGGGTCGTGGCGCTCAATCTCGGCCGCAATCTGGCGGAAGGCTCCCCGCCGGAGGTGGCCAATCATCCGGCCGTGATCGAAGCCTATCTGGGCGATCCCAAGCTCATGACCATGTCGGCGGCGGCACCGTCATGAGCGAACCTCTATTGCGGGTGGAAGCGCTCGAAGCCGGCTACGGCGACGTCCAGATCCTGTGGGGAATCTCGCTCGCCGCCGCTCCCGGCGCGGTGACCACTCTGGTCGGCGCCAACGGCGCCGGCAAGACCACCACGCTGCGCGCCGTCATGGGCAGCATCGCGCCGTTCAATGGGCGGGTGCTGTTCGCCGGTGAGGACGTGACGGCGCTGTCGGCGCATGCCAAGACCGCGCGCGGCCTCGTGCTGGTGCCGGAAGGGCGGCAATTGTTCGCCGAGATGAGCGTGGAGGAGAATCTCGAGATGGGCGCTTTTTCCAGCCGCGCCCGTCGCCGCTTCGCCGATCGCCTCGATCAGGTCTACACGCTGTTTCCCCGCCTCAAGGAGCGGCGGAACCAGAAGGCCGGCACCTTCTCGGGCGGCGAGCAGCAGATGCTGGCGATCTGCCGCGGCCTCATGTCCGATCCGCAGCTGCTCATCATCGACGAGCTTTCGCTCGGGCTCGCCCCCGTCATGGTGCAGCAGGTGGTGGGCAAGCTCGATGCCTTGAAGCAAACCGGATTGGCCATCCTGCTGGTGGAGCAGAACGTTCATCTCGCGCTCGCGCTCAGCGGCTACGCTTACGTCATCGCGGAAGGCCGCCCATTCGCGGAAGGGCCGAGCGCCCGGATCGCCGCGATGCCGGAAATCAGGCAGGCCTATCTGGGTTTGTGATCCCGGCGCGAAGGCGGCGCGCTGCTCGGCCAACTCGCCCGTCCTACCCGCTCATTCCCGCGTCAGCGGGAATCCAGTCTCTTCTCAAAAAGCCGGAGTCCGATTTCCGCGCCGACGAGCGCGGGAAAGTTTCTCACCTCAGCCGACGGTTTCTTGGAGAGCCAAACAGACATTCAGCACGCGGGCGAACTTCCGAACATTACAGCGTCGTAATCTGATCGCGTCGCAGCATCAGTCTAACAAAACTTTAACTTGCTCCGAATTGCGCTCCCATCTCTACTTGAGAAACGTTGCTATCACCTTTGGAGGGAACCCATGTTGTGGAAAGCAGCTCTCGCCGGGACCGCTGCGATCGCGATCGTCGGCTCTTCGCTCGTTTACGCGCAGGAGCGCGGACGGCCCGGCGACTTTGAACGCTGGCAACCGAATATCGAGGACATGCGCGCATTCGCGGACGCCAGGCTGGCGGCCCTGCATGCCGGCCTCGGATTGACTCCCGACCAGGAGAAGAACTGGCCGGCCTTCGAGCAGGCTTCGCGCGAGATGGCGAAGCTCCGCCTCGACCGCGTCGCCGCCGCCATTACCACGCGCCGCGACCGCGACAGACCGCCGCAGTCCGACGATCCGGCCGACCGCATGCACCGTCGGGCAGCCGCGATGACCGAAACCGGCGCCACCCTGAAGAAGGTCGCCGACGCTGTCGACCCGCTCTACAAGAGCCTCAGCGATGGGCAAAAGCGCCGCTTCGCCATGCTCGAGCATATGTTGGCCCCGCGCGATGGGGGCCAAGCCGGCCCGCAAGACCGCGAGTTCCGCGGACGCCAAGGCTTTGACCGCGGCCCTGACGGCGGGCGGGACCGGGATGGACAGCGCCGTTCCGAGGGTGGGCCGCGCCGCACGGACTTTTCGCCGCAGGGCGCTGCTGCGGGCAGCGAGCAGAAGCTCTAGTCCCTATATCACCAATCATAGCGCGGTGGTCGTACCCCCAGCCCCCCGACACGATCGCCGACGCATGGGAGCCGCCGGGTTCACGCCCGGCGGCTTTCCATTTTTGGGTCCCGGCAGCGACGAGCCAACAGTCTCGCTCTTCCGGGGCTGACAGGCGCCTATCGGGCTGAGCCCGAATGGAAAATGGGTGTGGACGCCGGCCGGGAACTTTCGACCGTCGCGCTTGGAAAGCGCGCCCAGATGCCCTATGAGTGACCCCCGCGACGTGATCCCCCGGGGTTCACGAGCCGCGAAACTACGCCGGCGGGGCCACATCGGTGCCACGGTGAATTGGTGGCAGTTCCTAACCACCGGGAAAACCTTGGTTAGGGCGCATAGCTCAGTTGGTAGAGCAGCTGACTCTTAATCAGCGGGTCCTAGGTTCGAGCCCTAGTGCGCCCACCAATGTTTTCAAGGACTTAGAAGAGCCTTTGCTCAGGTCGCCCGCCCATTTTTACAGGTCATTTTACAGCTTTTGTGCCCGATTTGGTCCCTTCGAGCTTGCGGATTGCGTTCTCAGCAAGGGTCGCGCGCTCCCCGAGATAGTGCCGGTCGAGCATCGCGCAGACATCCGCAAGGGCATGGCCCGTAACGCTCGCAATCTCGGGCGGTGTGCATCCCGCGAGCGCGAGGCGGGTCACGGCCGAGCCGCGAAGGTCATGGAACGTCAGCCCCTCGATCCCGGCCCGGGCGCATAACTTCCTCCATGACGTACGGAAGCCGTCCGAGGTCCACGGTGCGCCGCGGCTATTGGTCAGGATGCGAGGCCCTACAGGCTTGGTGCGGGAGAGAAGGTCACGCAACGGCACACCGGCGCGGACCACGATGGCCTGTCCAGTCTTGCCGCGGTTCAAGCGAAACCGCTCACCGTCATAATCCGACCAGCGCAGCGCCAGCAAGTCGCCTTGGCTCTGGCCGGTCCATATCGCGAGCATCAGGGCCAATTCCATGCCGGGGCTCGCAACCGAAAGCACCTTGGCAATCTCGGTTTCGCCCCAAATTTTTTCGGTCCGATCGGCCTCGTAAATCCGGCCGCCTCTCTCGCACGGATTGACCGTGATCCGGCCTCGGTCCTTCGCAATCGAGAGCATGCGCGCCAGCGTGACCCAGGCATAATCAGCGGTGCGAGGCGTGTGCGCCATGCCGTCGCGCCACGCCTTGAACACGCCGCGAACCGCGGGGTCTGAAAGCGCCTCGATCGGCATGTCGCCGAACTCGGATTCGATCATGCGCAAATAGCGCAAGTAGTTCTTTTTGCTCGCCTCAGACTTGGTGCTGAACTCGGCGGCTGCTTTAAATTCGGCGATCAGCGCCATCATCGTCCCGTGCGCTGGCCGTTTGCGTGCAGCGTGGGCCTCGGTATAGAGCCGCAGAAAATCCGGGGTTCCGGGTGAGGCCATGATCCTGGGTCCACCGCGCCACGCGTAATAATATGTCGCGACTTGGCCGCCGGACGAGCGATACCGGACTCTATGAACCCCCTTAAGATGAACGCGCACGTTTTGCCCTCCATTGATCAAGCGGCGAAGCAGAAGCAGAAATTGAGAGTCCGCTCGCCAAGTCTAGCGCGACGTCGATGGCCTTTAAATCCCATCGTGCAGTCCCGCTGATCGGAGCGGGCAATCTTCC
>DASZKX010000100.1:0-4108 GCA_035552735.1 Xanthobacteraceae bacterium | reverse complement strand
CCGCTTCTCATGATTGAGCGCGCAGCTGCCCGGAGCCTCGGTCCCGTGCCCCCGCATGACGCGGTATTGCTCGGGCGTGAGGAGCCGCCGCCACTCTTCGTCGGTGCGCGCGAACGCGAAAGTCTTGCTTTCCATGTGCCTGCTCCTTCTTGCGAGATTCTCACACTTGCAGTTCGACGATTTCCGGCCGCATGCGCTCCCCCGACACGCCGACCCGGGCGATCGAAACCGGTAGATTGAAACGGCGCGGACCGGCGCTGCCGGGATTGAGAAACAAGACCCCCTGGCGCGTCTCGATCAGGGGCTGATGCGAATGCCCGAACACCACCGCCGCAAAGCCCGCGTCGGCCGGATCGAGATCGAGCTGCGAAATCTCGTGCAGCACGAAGAACAGTCGCTCGCCGACCTCGACAAGCTCGGTCAGCGAAAGTTCTGCGGCCCAATCCCCCTTATCGACATTGCCGCGCACCACATGGGTGGGCGCGATACCGGCCAGCTCCTTGATGATATCCGGATTGCCGACATCGCCGGCATGGATGATGAGGTCGCAACCCCGCAGCGCCGCAATGGCCTGCGGACGCATCAGCCCATGGGTATCCGAGATGACGCCCACGATGATCTCGCGTTCGGACTGGCTCTCGGTCAAATTGCTGGCACCTCGCTGCATCGGTTAGATATTTTCTGCGGCGAGTTGGCGCAAGCGCCGCCCCGATCACTAGTTCCTGATGTCCTGCAGAAACCACTCGGTCGGAATTTCCCGTCCGAGACCGGCCTGCTTGGCGAGCTCGTAGACCTTGCCGGCGACCGCGAAGAACTGCGCCCCCTGCAAATTTCCGCGCTCCGAATAGGTGATCTCGTCGGCGGAGGTGCGGCCCTTGACCCTGCCCTCGGCCAGGTCGGCGAGCGACACGCGCCGGCCCGCCACCGCGGCCCCGAGGGCACGGCGGGCACGGCGGCCGTCGCCATGCTTGCGCACGTCCGGCTGGGCCTCCCAGCCGAGGAACTCGTCCTCGACGCCGAACTCCGGCCGGCCGATCGGCGCCGGCGCATCGCCGAACCGTAGATAGACGTCGATGCGCTCGAGGCAATCGGCATCCGGCTTGCCGCTGCCGCCGATATTGACGATGTGGGCGCCCTTCTCCAGCAAGGCGCCGTCGATCACCGGCACCGCGGAATCGGTCAAAGCGGCGACGATGTGCGCCCCTTTGTAGACGTCGTCGGCCCGGTCGCAGACCTCGACCTCGATATTGTATCTCGCCGCCATCTCGCGCCCGAAGGCTTCGCGATTTTCCTTGGTCGGGCTGTACACCTGCAGCTTCTTGATGGTGCGCACGCGCGTGAAGGCCTGCATATGGGTGCGCGCCATGCCGCCGGAGCCGAGCATCCCGACCACCTCGGCATCTGGGTTCGCCATGTACTTGACCCCGATGCCGCCGTCGCCGGCGACCCGCATATGCTGCAGGTGGCCATCGTTGATGAAGGCCAGGAACTCGCCGTTCTGGATGGAGGTGAGCAGGATCAGCCCGCAATAGAGGCCGGGCCGCATGCAGTATTTTTCCTGCGTGGTGACGCCGTTGTACTGCGTCTCGTAGATGATGTCGGACTTCATCCGGATGGCGAAATAGCCGGAGGTCGACCCGCCCTCCATGGTGCCCCATTGATAGTTTTTGGCCGGATCGCTGGTCGGAATCCGGATGTCGATGCGCGGCCGGCAGACGGCCGTGCGGGCGGCCAGCTGGAGGTAGGATTCCTCCAGCGCCGCCAAGGTGGTCTCCATGGTCAGCACCTTGGCGACATCGTCGTTGTTGATGATCAGCGTCATGTGTCCCTCGTTCGGCCTGGTCCTCATTATACCAAGCTGCAGGGTGGGCAAAGGCGCGCTGGCGGAAAGGGCGTTCACGCCCGTCTTCGACCCGCGATGGCGCCGTGCCCACGCGGGACGGCCGACGGGTGGGCAACGGCAAAGAGGCCGTTGCCCACCCTACGAGCTACGTGCCAATCTCCCCGGGAGGAGAATTGATGAGCGCGCCTTTCAGATATCTGCTTGCGTTCCTCGTGGCGGCGCCGCTGCTCCTGCAAGGCGGCACGGCCTTCGCGCTCGACCAGGTCCGGTTCGGCAAGGCGGTTCCCAATTCCTTCGCGTTCGGGGCCGCCGAGGTCGGCATCCAGGCCAAGATCTTCGAGCAGGAAGGCATCGACCTGCAGGTGCTGAGCTTCCAGGGCGATGCCCGCGTCCAGCAGGCGCTGACCGCGGACAGCATCGATGTGGCGGTCGGCTCGGGGCCGGGTCTCGGCTTCCGCGCCAAGGGGGTGCCGGCCATCGGGGTCGCCGCCATGTATGGGCCGCCGAGCAATCTCTGCCTCACGGTGCTGGCCAATTCGCCGATCAAGACGGTGGCCGATCTCAAGGGCAAGCATATCGGGGTCACCACCGCGGGCTCGCTCACCGATTGGCTGACCCGTGAATTGTCGCGCCAGCAAGGCTGGGGCAGCGACGGCATCAAGGTCGAGGCACTCGGTTCCGTGCAGGCGCGGCTCGCCGCCATGACCCGCGGCGAGCTCGACGGCTTCGTGATCGAATCGGCGACCGGCTTCGAGCTCGAGGAGCAGGGCAAGGGCCGCAACATCCTTTTGTTCGGCGATATCGCCAAGCATTTCTACACCCACGTCATCTTCGCGACCGACGCCATGATCGCGAAGCGGCCGGACCTGCTCAAGCGCTTCCTGCGCGGCTGGTTCAAGACCATCGCCTTCATGCGAGCCAACAAGGACTTCACCGTGAAATCGGAATCCACGACCGTCGCTGTGCGGGAAAGCGTCGTGTCGAAAATCTACGATACCCAGATCGGCAGCTTCTCGAGCGACGGCGCCTGGGACCCGGCCGCCATCGACGTCATCCGCAACTCGCTCAAAGACCTCGGCATCCTCGACACCGTGCCGGCCGCGAAGACGCTCTACAACGACCAGTTCGTGCCGGTGAAGTTTTGACCATGAAACGCACTCTGCTTCTCGCCGCCGTCGCGTTCGCCTTCCATTTGTCAGGTGCCGAGCGCGCCGCCGCGCAGGCTTGGCCGACCCGGCCCGTCACCATGGTGGTGCCGTTCGCTCCCGGCGGCTCGGTCGATGTCATGGGACGCATCCTGTCTGGACGCCTCGCCGAAGTCTTGGGCCAGCAGGTGATCGTCGACAACATACCGGGCGCTGGCGGCATGCTCGGGAGTGCGCGTGTCGCCAAGGCGACGCCTGACGGCTACGAGTTCGTGCTCGGCATTGCCGGCACCCACGCCCAGAACCAGACGCTCTACAAGAATCCGCTCTACAACGCGGCGACCGATTTCGCACCGGTCGAATTGATCGCCGAGCAGCCGACCGTATTGGTCACGCGCAAGGACCTGCCGCCCAATACATTGCCGGAGTTCATAGCCTACGCAAAGGCCAATCAGGCCAAGATGCAGTACGGCTCGGCCGGCGCCGGCTCCGCCAATCATCTGGCCTGCGTGCTGCTCGATGCGGCCATCGGGGTCAACGTCACCCACGTCCCGTTTCGCGGCGGCGGACCCGCGATGCAGGAATTGCTCGGCGGACGGATCGACTATATGTGCAACATCGTCACCAACGCCCTGCCGCAGATCGAGGCCAAGTCGGTGAAACCGATCGCACTCCTTTCGACCACACGATCTCCCACCCTGCCCGATGTCGCGAGCGCCCAGGAGCAAGGGCTACCAAATTTCGATGCCTCCACCTGGTACGCCATCTTCCTGCCCAAGGGCACGCCGGCGCCGATCGTTCAGAAGCTGCATGACGCGATCGAAGCGACCGTGAGCACGCCCGCGGTGCAGGCGCGGCTCAAGGATATCGGTGCCGACCTGGTCGCGCCCGAGCGCCGGACGTCGGACTATCTCGCCAAGTTCGTGGTCAGCGAAATCGCCAGATGGGCTGTTCCCATCAAGGCGAGCGGCGTCAGCATGGACTGACGAGCCACTATGTCCGCTCTCCTCGCGCAAGAGCGCAAGACGCGCCTGATCGACGCCATGGCGGAAGCCGGGCTCGATCTGCTCCTCGTATACGGCAATGCCTGGCAGAACGACTATCTGCGCTACGCCACCGA
>DASZKX010000099.1:0-3787 GCA_035552735.1 Xanthobacteraceae bacterium | reverse complement strand
GGCGCCGCGCGCATCAAGATCGGCGAGGAGCTTGGCTTGGCGGACAAGGATCAGTTCGCACTCTGCTGGATCGTCGATTTCCCGATGTACGAATGGAACGAGGAGGAGAAGAAGATCGACTTCTCCCACAACCCGTTCTCCATGCCCAATATGGCGCCGGAGGCGTTTCTGACGCTCGATGCGGCCGACAGCGACAAGATCCTCGGCCTCAAGGCGATCCAGTACGACATCGTTTGCAACGGCATCGAATTGTCCTCGGGCGCCATCCGCAATCATCGTCCCGAGGTGATGAAGAAGGCTTTTGCGGTCGCCGGATATAATGAGAGCGTGCTGGAGCAGAAGTTCGGCGGCATGTTGCATGCGCTCTCGCTCGGCGCGCCGCCGCACGGTGGCATCGCGCCCGGCATCGACCGCATCGTGATGCTGCTGTGTGGCGAGGAAAACCTGCGCGAGGTGGTGCTGTTCCCGATGAACCAGCGCGCCGAGGACCTGATGATGGGCGCCCCTTCGGAAGCCTCCCCCAAGCAGCTACGCGAGCTGCATATCAGGCTGAACCTGCCGGCGAAGGAATAGGCGGCGCGCACACATTGTCTGTCGTCCCGGCCGTAGCGCCGGGACCCAGACGCCGCAGCCGACCGATAGGGCACGGCGTATGGGTCCCTGCCTTCGCAGGGACGACAAGTGGAGGGTGGCCCCCCTAAATCCGCAGCCGCGGCATCACCCGGATGGCGTTCTCGCTGTCGATCGCCTTGATCTCGTCGGGGGTGAATTTGTAGTTGTGCACGCCCTCGACCGCCTCGGTTCCCTTGCGGAACGGATAGTCCGATCCGAACATCACCTGCGATATCTTGACCATCTCCATCAGGGCCGCCAATTGGCCGGGCGTGTTGCCCTGCGCCACCTCATAGTAGAAGCGCTGGAAGATGGGCAGGGGGCCGTCCGGGAACTTGTCTTTCCGGTGGCTCGCCAGCTCGACGAAGCGGCCGGTCAGGAACGGTAGCGTCCCGCCGCTGTGCGACCAGATGTATTGCACGTCCGGATAGCGCAACGCGGTCTGGCCCTCGCCGAAAACCAGGCTCGCGATCGTGCGGGTGGTGTCGTGGGCGTATTCCAGCGTGGAAACCGGCAGGCCCTTGATCAGATTGGCGCAGCAATCCGGGACGGTCGGATGGGTATAGACCACGGCCTTGCGGCGGTTGAGCTCCTCGAACACCGGCAGGAACGACGGATCGCCCAGATACATGCCGCTATAGGTGGTCCAGAGCGCGATCCCCTCGGCCTTGAGCACGTCCAGGGCATACTCGATCTCGCGCAGGCTGCCCTCGGTGTCGGGCAACGGAATGACCGCGAACGAGCGGAAGCGGCCCTTGTGGTCGCGCTCGAGATTGGCGGCGTATTCGTTGCAGGCGCGCGCGAGCCGGCGCGCCTCCTCGTCCCTCTGGCCAAACCAAACGCCCGGATTGAGGATCGAGACGACCGCGGTGTCGACGCCGGCCTTGTCCATGTCGTCCAGCGACATGTCGATCGACCATTTAGCCGGCGTGGCTTTGTGGCGCGCCAGGGCCTCGGCCTGGACGGGCGGGACGATGTGGTGATGGACGTCGATCCGGCGGGGCTTGGCCGGCACTTGCGCGCTGGGCGCTTGCGCGGAGGCGGGTGTCGCGATGGCGGAGGCCCCGGTGAAGCCCAATGCGGTCGCGGCGGCGCTGCCGGAGAGGAAATTCCGCCGGCTCACGGACGGTCCGGCGAACCCCGAGGCCGGTTCACAACAACCACACTGCGAGAAGAAACCACGCCGTCCGGCCTGCTTGTTCATCGTGTGTCTCCCATGCCCAGCCGCGAGTGCGGGCCATAGTTGGCGCGGTTTGAGGCGGGGTCAAGCGCGAGGGCCGCCCGCAAACAGCTCGCCGCGTCAACAATTCGTATTGTGGCGGCGACCGTTGCAACGCATTTCTAAATCTTTCGAGCCAGAATCCGCTTGACTCCGGGGGCGCTGGCCTTATTTGGGGACAAGCCGCTGTCATCTGTCCGCCATAACGGACCGGGTCGGCGGCATTCGCATTCCGAGACTCCGGCGCGCCGGCGCTCGGGTTGGATCTCTGGTTGGGGAGGACGCAATGCGCCAAGACGCCCTCTTGCGATCGGGGAAGGGCCTGGAGACTCGCTTGGAGACTCACTTGGAGACTCACTTGGAGCCTCCGAGCCCCACCCGTAAGACGAGTCTCACTCGCAAGAAGGGTCCGGTTGCCGTCGTGGCACCCTTGCCGGCCGAGGAACGCGCCGACCATTTCGCGGTTCGCAACGGCGTGCCCTGCGCCGGCGTGCACCTGATCGTCGACCTGCACGGGGCCGAAGGCCTCAACGACATCGACTTGATCGATGCGACCTTGCGGCGTTGCGTGGCGGCCGCGCGGGCGACGCTCCTGCACATCCACCTGCACCACTTCCATCCCAATGGCGTGTCAGGCGTGGCGGTGCTGGCGGAGAGCCATATCTCGATCCACACGTGGCCGGATATCGGCTATGCGGCGCTCGATGTGTTCATGTGCGGCAAGGCCGAGCCGGATGCCTGCATCCCGATTCTGCGCTCGGCATTCAAGGCCCAGCGCGTAGCCGTGAACGAATTGCTGCGCGGGCGCGCGACCTGAGGCCGGGGGGTCCGGACCAAACCGGGATTCCACTTTCCTCCGAAATGCTCTAGTGCTTGCCGGCGGCCGGGACCTGCCCGGCCGTTTTGCTTTGCGAGGGCGGCATGGCCGAAAAACGCTGGATTGCCGAGACGTTGTTCAACGCGCTCGGCTTTCGCATGAATTATGCGATCGAGCGGGTGCTTTACGAGATGCAGACCGAGCACCAGCACCTCGTCCTGTTCGAGCATAAATTCTTCGGAAAAATGCTGATGCTGGACGGTGCCACCCAGGTCACCACCCGCGACGAGTTCATCTATCACGAAATGATGACGCATGTGCCGATCTTCGCCCACGGCAAGGCCAAGGAGGTGCTGATCGTCGGCGGCGGCGACTGCGGGATCGCCGAGGAGGTGCTCAAGCACAAGTCGGTCGCGCGCCTGACCCAGGTGGAGATCGACGCCTCGGTAGTGGAGTTCTCTAAGGAGCATTTTCCCGAATTCACCAAGCCGGTGCTCGCCAACAAGCGCTTCGATCTGGTGATCGACGACGGCATGGACTACGTGGCCAAGACCGACCGCCGCTTCGACGTGATCATCGTGGATTCGACCGATCCGGAGGGCCCCGGCAAGGTGCTGTTCACGCGCAAATTCTATGCCGCCTGCAAGCGCTGCCTGGTGGCGGGGGGCGTCCTGGTGACCCAAAACGGCGTGCCGTTCATGCAGCCCGCGGAGCTCGTCGCTTCGGTCGGCCATTTTCGCAGCCTGTTCGCCGACGCCGGCTGCTATGTCGCGGCCATCCCCACTTATGTGGGCGGCCATATGGCCATGGGCTGGGCCACCGACAACAAGCGCTTGCGCGAGGTGCCGCTCAAGACCCTGGCGGAGCGCTATCGCAAGGCCGGCCAGCTTGCCACCAAGTACTGGACCCCCGAGGTGCACAAGGCGGCCTTCGCGTTGCCGCGATTCATCGTCGACCACCTGGCGCTCGCCAGGGCGCGCTGAAGTCAGGCGCTGGCTGGGAGTGACTGGGCCTGCAGCCGCGTGCGATAGAATCCAAGCACGCGCTGGGCGGTGGCGACCTGCAGCTGGTCGTAGCTCTTGAGGGCGAGGTCGAGGTCCTGCGCCGAGATCCCGCGGTCCGAGGTCTTGAGCAAGAGC
>DASZKX010000098.1:0-6658 GCA_035552735.1 Xanthobacteraceae bacterium | reverse complement strand
TCGGTATAGAAGGCGAGCGTGATCCCGGCCCAGGCTTGGAACAGCGCGAGGCCGGCGGACAGCAGCAATCCGCGTCCGATTCCCGTCGTCATTTGCTGCGCCGCCGCCGCCGGGCCGACCATCAAGGCGAAAACCAGGAGCACGCCGACGATCTGCGCGCATTCGGCGGTCGCCAGCGCCACCACCGCCAGAAACAACACGGAATAGAGTTGCAGCGACACGCCCTTGGCCTCCGCCAGCTCGGGCTGCAGGCTGGCGAACAGCAGCGGGCGCGAGATGACCGCCAGCACCGTTATGCTGATGAGCCCCAGGCCCAAGAGTATCCACACAGTCTCGATGTCAACGGCGAGCACGTTGCCGAACAGCAGCGAGGTCGCCTGCGTGGCGAAGGCCGTGTAGAAGTGCAGGAACAGCAAGCCGAGGCCGAGCGAGAGCGCGAGCACGATACCGATGGCCACATCGCGCTGGGCCAAGCGCTCGCCCAAAAAGCCCATGCCGAGGCCTGCCGCCATGGTCATCGCGACAAGGCCCCAGAGCGGCGGAGCGCCGATCAGAACCGCGCCGGTGGCCCCGGTAAAGCCCACATGGGCGAGAGCATGGCCGGCGAAGGTCTGTCCGCGCAGCACCAGGAAGTAGCCGACCAGCCCCGACACGATGGCGACGATAGTCGCGGCCGCGAAGGCGTTCTGCATGAAATCATATTCGAGCACGGAGCTACTGGACTCCCTGCAATTCGTGGGTGTGCGCCGACCCGTCGCCGTGGCGATGCTCGTCGCGCTCCACGTCCTGGTCGCCCGACATGACGAAGATGCGGCCCTTCACGCGCACCACGTCGATCTCGGATCCATAGAGGCGCGACAGCACCGCGCTGGTGATCACTTCGTCGACGGTGCCGAGCGCCGCCTGGCCGCGTCCGAGATAGAGCACGCGATCGAGCGCGCCGAGCAGCGGGTTGAGCTCGTGGGCGCTGAACAGGACCGTGATCCCGAGCTCTATTTGCAGCGATTTCACCAAGGCGACCACGGCGTGCTGATGATGCGGATCGAGGCTGATCAAAGGCTCGTCCAGCAGCAGGAGCCGCGGCTGCCCGATCAGCGCTTGCGCCAGCAGCAGGCGCTGCCGCTCGCCGCCCGACGTTTCGGCCAAGGGGCGGCGCGCCAGCCCGCTCGCACCGACGAGAGCGAGCGCCCGATCGACCTCGGCGCAGACCGCCTTGGTGGCGATCGGGATACCCAAGCGGTGGCCATTGACGACCCCGGCCACGAAATCCCAGCCGCTCAGCCGCATGGTGCCGACGCTGCTGCGGACCTGCGGCACATAGCCGATGGCGGGATTGCCGCGCGCCGCCGGCCGACCGAGCACCTGGATGCTGCCGCGGCTGGCCGGCACCAGGCCGAGAATGGCCCGCATCATCGTCGTCTTGCCGGCGCCGTTAGGCCCCAGCACCCCCACGAACTCGCGCGGCGCGATCTGCAGAGTTACGCCGGCCAGCACCGCGCGACCGCCCAGCCCCAACGTGACATCTCGGAAGTCGATTGCTGTCACTGGGTCAGCTTCGGCAGCGCTTTGTCGACCGCGGCAAGCTCGGTCATCATCCAGGCCTGGTAGTTCTTGCCGGCCGGCTCGGTTTCGGTCGCCCCAACGACGGGAACATGCGATGCCTTGGCAATTTTCTCCATCCGGGAGGCGATCGGGTCGGAGGCCTGGCTGTTGTAGACCAGCAGCTTGACCTGGTGGGTCTTGAGATCCTTCTCGAAGGCGGCGACGTCCGAGGCGCTCGGCTCGGTATTGTTCATCACCGAGAGCTGGAAGGACTCGTTCCTCACCTGCATGCCGAGCGCGTCGAACACGTAGCCGAAGATCGGCTCGGTGGCGGTGACGGGCGTGCCCATCAGGCGGTCGTGCAGCTCGGCGATCTTCGCCTGGATCGGCTTCACCGAGTCCTGGAAACCGGCGAGGCGCTGCTCGTATCCGTCCTTGTGATCGGGGTCGGCCGCGCTCAGCGCTTCGGAGAGGGATTTCGCCAGGGCCACCATGGTGGCCGGATCGTACCAGACGTGCGGATTGTCGCCGGTCTTCTTGCCGACCAGATCGGCGACCACGATCGTCTTGCGATCGCCCGACTTGGCGGCGGCGAGCAGCTTCTCCATCCATGGATCGTAGTCGATGCCGCTGTAGATGACGATCTGCGCGGCGGAGACGTTCCGGCCCACGGAAGGACTCACCTCGAACAGATGCGGATCCTGGTCGGGATTGCTGAGAATGCTGATCACCTTCACGTTCGAACCGCCGACCTGCTTGGCGATGTCACCGTAGAAGTTCTCGGCCGCGATGATGTTGACTGGCTTGTTACCCGTTTGCCCCCAAGCGGATGTCATGGAAAGTACCGCGGCGGCGGCGGCGATGGCAACGGATTTCATTCTGACCTCCCGGATGCGACGTGTGATGAGGGCGCGTATGTCGTGACATGTCGGTCGGGCGCACGACCTTGACATCATGCAATGCTATAACATAGTTTTCTCGAGGGTCAACCGACTGGGCGGCGTGTCCGCCGACACCGATGTCGGCGGGAATTGCAACGTTATAGTCTGTCATTCTGGGCCTTCGGGGTGGATCGTTGCCACGGGATTCCAAGAAAGGTGGGGGTAGCTATGTCCAATCGTATCGTACGCGTGTTCCTCTTGAGCGGCTCGGCGCTGGTTTCGGCCTGCAACCTCGGTGACAAGGCTTCCGCGCAAACAGCCGGGGCTCCGCCGGCTGCGGAATCGCCGCCGGCATCGCAGGCGCAGCCGGCGCCCAGTGGGCCCGGCACGCTGCCGACCATCAACGTGGAAACCACCAAGAAGAAACCGGCCAAGAAGCAGGTGGCGCGGCGGCCGCCCCCGCAACCGGTCCAGCCAGTCGCCGAAACGCAGCAGGCAATCGCGGCGCGGCAGGTCCAGACGCAAGTCACCACCTTCAATGACATGCGCAGCAATATCTACACCTCGGTCGGAGCCAACCAGACCAGCATCAGCAAAGAGGATGTCCAGAAGCTGCCGCAGGGCGAGAACACGCCGCCCGACAAGGTGCTGGTGCAGACGCTTCCGGGGGTTTCGCAGGATTCCGCCGAAAGCGGCGGCCTTCATGTCCGCAATGAGCACGGCAACGTGGCCTATCGGATCAACGGCATCATGCTGCCCGATGGCGTTGCCGGCTACGGACCGATCCTGGAGACCGGCATGATCGGCAACCTCAGCCTGCTGACCGGCGCCCTGCCGGCGGAGTTCGGGCTGCGGACCGCCGCCGTGGTCGACATCACGACGCGGGATGGCGCCTTCGACAACGGCGGCAAGATCAGCGTCTACGGCGGCAGTCACGACACGTTCACGACCAGTTACGAATACGGCGGAACGATCGGAGGCGACTGCCGCTCGGCGCCGCCCGCGCCGGGAATGTTCGTGAAGGCCCCGCCCCCCGGAAGCTGCGGCCCGGTCACCGAATACTTCTTCACCGGGCGATATTACACCAGCGCTCTCGGGCTCGAGAATCCGACGTCCGCCCCGGAGGCCATCCATGATCTGACCAAGCAGGAGCGGGGCTTCGGGTACATCTCGACCATCATCGACCCCACCACGCGCGTCAGCTTCATCACCGGTGCGTCCCTGGGCAAATTCCAGGTTCCAGACAATCCGGGCCAGGTGCCGGCCTTGGCTTCAGCCTTCGGGGTGACGAACCTCGATTCGACCCGGCTCGATGAAAATCAGCAGGAGCGGACCTATTTCAATGTCCTGTCACTGCAGAAATCGGTCAACGACGTCGATTTCCAGCTCTCCTACTTCAACCGCTACAGCAGCGTCCATTTCGTCCCCGACACTGTCGGCGACCTGCTTTTCAACGGCGTCGCCTCTGACGTCTATCGCGCGACATTTGCGAACGGCGTGCAGGGCGACGGCTCCTACAAGGTCAACGACGCGCACACTTTGCGCACAGGCTTCTCGGTCACCGCCGAGAAGACGCAGAACACCAATCTGTCGACGGTCGAGCCCTGCATGATCTGTGACGGCACCGACACCGTAGACGCACCATTCACCGTGACCGACTCGATCGCCAAGCTCGGTTACCTCTACGGAGTCTATGTCCAGGACGAGTGGAAGCTCACCAATCAGCTCACCATCAATGCGGGCCTGCGCTTCGATCAGATGGACGAATATGTGAGCGCGAACCAGCTCAGTCCGCGCGTCAACGTGGTTTTCACGCCGTTTCAGGGCACCACATTACATGCCGGCTATGCCCGCAACTTCACCCCACCGCCTCAGACCATATCGGCGCCGGTCAATATCGCGGCGTTCCTAACTCCAACCAATACGGGAACGCCTGCCGTCACAAAGGAAGATCCCGTACTGCCGGAACGCGCCAACGTTTTCGATGCCGGCGTGACTCAAGTCTTCTCGCGCGGATGCGCGCCGCTGTCGGGCAACGCCTTCACCAAAGCGCCGCCGCGCGTGTCGGATGACTGCGAGCGCATCGAGTTCGGGGTCGACGCCTATTACAAGACCGCCAAGGATCTGCTCGACGACGGCCAGTTCGGCGCCGCTCTTGTGACCAGCGGGTTCAACTACGAAAAAGCCTACAACGAGGGCGTCGAGCTCAGCGCGAAATACCGCGACGGCGATTTTAGGGCCTATGGCAACGTCGCCTGGGGCATCCAGAAGGGAACGAACATCGTCTCCAACCAATTCCTCTTCGGGCCAGATGAGCTCGCCTTCATCGCAGCCCACTATATCTTTACGGATCACACCCAGACATGGACCGGCTCGGCGGGCGTCTCCTACCTGTGGTGGGGGACGCAATTCAGCGCCGACATGATCTTCGGCAGCGGACTGCGCAACGGCGACTTCAACAGCACCCACCTGCCCTTCTACACCCAGGTCAACGCCGGGGTTTCGCATGAGTTCGTGGGCTTGACGGCGAAGCCGTTCACGCTGCGCCTCGATGTCGTGAACCTATTCGACACCGTCTACGAACTACGGGATGGCTCGGGCATCGGGGTGTTTGCCCCGCAATTCGGTCCACGGCGAGGCGTCTTCGCCGGGTGGTCGCAGAAACTGTGATTGAACACATACGAGCAATGAGATCGGGGCTGGGGACGTGCGTGACGATCGTAAGACAACAAGAAAGGCCCCCGCTCCATGGCGGTCATCATCCGGTATAGGCTGAGTGTGGCGCCGCGCCTTCTCTGCGGCGCATCTCTTCTGCTCGCGATTTCGGCGGGCGCCGCGCTGGCGCAAACGCCTGCTGGGACCGACATAGCGGAGCTGCCGCGGGATCTCAGCCCCTGGGGCATGTTCCAGAGTGCCGATCCGCTGGTGAAGGCGGTGCTGATTGGGCTCGCCTTTGCGTCGGTCGTCACCTGGACGGTATGGCTCGCCAAGACTATCGAGCTCCTGATGGCGCGCCGACGCATCAACGCCGATCTGCGGACGCTGTCCTCGGCGCAGCGGCTGGCCGACGGCATCGAGCGGCTGGGCGCGACCCGGGGCCCGGCCGCGGCATTTCTCGAAGCCGCGGTGGCCGAAATCGACCTGTCGCACAATAGTGCCGAGCGGGAGGGCATCAAGGAGCGCGTCGCCTCGCGGCTGGAGCGGATCGAAGCCGCCTGCGGGAGGCGCATCATGCGCGGCACCAGCGTGCTCGCCACCATCGGGGCGACCGCCCCGTTCGTCGGCCTGTTCGGCACGGTCTGGGGCATCATGAACAGCTTCATCGGCATCTCGCGGGAGCACACCACCAATCTGGCGGTGGTGGCGCCAGGCATCGCGGAAGCTTTGCTGGCGACCGCCTTCGGGCTGGTGGCCGCGATCCCGGCGGTCGTCATCTACAACATGTTTGCGCGCTCGATCTCGGGCTATCGGGCGCTCCTGGGCGATGCCTCGGCCGCCGTGTTGCGGCTGGTCAGCCGCGATCTCGACCGTCAGGTCTCCGGACCGGCTCCGGCGGCGCGCCGGCCAGCGACACTGTCGGCGGCGGAGTAGCTCCAGGAGTGGCTCAATGAGCGTGCGTCTCGACCACGGCGAGGACAGCCTCGCCGACATCCACGAGATCAACGTCACGCCGTTCATCGACGTGATGCTGGTGCTGCTCATCATCTTCATGGTGGCGGCGCCGCTCGCGACCGTCGACGTCGCGGTGAACCTTCCGACCGCGGCCGCGCAAGCGCAGCCGCGGCCGCCGATGCCGCAGTTCCTGACCGTCAAGGCCGATCTCACGGTGGCGCTCGGCGATCAGCCGATCGGCCGCGACGACCTCGGCGGCGCGCTCGACGCCGCGACCAAAGGCGACCACGATGCGCGCATCTTCCTGCGCGCCGACAAGAGCGTCCCCTACGGCAACCTCATGGAGGTGATGAACCTGCTGCGCGGCGCGGGCTATCTCAAGATCGCGCTGGTTGGGCTCGAGAAGGCGCCGGAGCCATGATGGCGCTCAGCCGCCAGGATCGACGCGAGTTGATCCGCTGGCTCGCCTGCGGCGCGGTCGTGCTGTTCGCCCATGCCGGGATCGCGGCTGCGCTGATCGAATGGCGCGAGCCGATCGAGGAAGGCGAGGTCGGCACCGACGCGATCGTGGTCGAGTTCCAGCCGGAGCAGGTCCAGACCGATCCGACCCCCGAGCCGGTCGA
>DASZKX010000097.1:0-24833 GCA_035552735.1 Xanthobacteraceae bacterium | reverse complement strand
GAGGCCGCCGTGGCGCGACGCATCCCGGCCGACAATCCGGCACTAAAGTTGCTCGTCGACTATCTCGAAAGCTTCCGGAATACGCAGGCACTGACGACGCCGGAGCTGCAACATGTGGCGGTTACGCACGTCTATGATCTTTTGGCTGTGGCGCTTGGCGCCACGCGCGACGCGATCGAAATTGCCCATAATCGCGGCATGCGCGCGGCCCGGCTGCGCGCGGCCAAGGCCGCTATCATGCATCAGATCGGACGCCACGATTTGTCGGCGAGGAAGGTGGCGGCGCATCTTGGCGTCACGCCGCGCTACATTCATATGCTGTTCGAGACGGATGGAACCACGTTTACAAAATTCATGGTGAACCAGCGACTGGCGCGCGCATATCGCATGCTTTTGGATCCGCGAATGACGGAGCGCACAATCAGCGCGATTGCCTTTGCGGCCGGCTTCAGCGACCTGTCGCATTTCAACCGCACTTTCCGGAGTCATTTTGGCAAGACCCCCTCGGACGCGCGGCGCGCGAACCGGTAGCGCAACTATCGGATCTAGCCCACGGAGGCGTTGACCGGCGGTGAGAGGGGGGCTGCGGCATCATCCCTCACTTTCCGACAACTTCGAAAAATGCTGATGACCGCACAGCATCGCCGGCGTAAGCTTTCCGCCTGGGTCTTCGCTCGGGCACGGAGCCTTCCGGTGTCGAACGTCGCAGGCAAGCCCAATCTCCCTCGCGTCTCCAAGGCGCCAAGGCGCTTGGCCGCGATCGTGACGCTCGGCGCCAGCATCGCGGCATTTGCGGCCGGCGCTCCCGGGCTCGCGCAGATTTCCGCGCCGCCGTCCGAACCAGCCGCAAGCAAAATTCCGGCGCTGGCGTCGGCCAAGTTCGCTTGGCTCGCCTTGGGGGTGGATTGGCTCGACCCCCCACCGGGGCTGGGCCGCGGCCCGATCCGGCCGGACCCCGCCCACCCGCTCCACGGCAACCGGGACGGGCCCGGGCAGGTGACGCCGCACATCGGCAACGCCCAGGATCCGGTGCTCAAGCCGTGGGCGGCAAGGCAGATGCAGGAGTCGAACGACGAGGTGCTGAGCGGCAAGCGCGGGCTGCCGTTCTCGGCCCAGTCGACCTGCTATCCGGGCGGCGTGCCGGAGCAGTTGCTGACGCCGGCCGAGCCGCTCTATTTCGTCCAGACCCCCAGGCAAGTGTGGATGATATGGCAGACCGATCACCTGGTGCGCCGGATCTATCTGACCGATCAGCATTCCGAGACCGTGCGGCCGTCATGGTTCGGCGAATCGATCGGCCATTACGAAGGCGGCGACACCCTGGTGATCGACACCATCGGGCTGCAGGCCCACAACAGCTACCTCGATTGGTTCCGCACGCCGCATACCGAGAAGCTGCATGTGAGCGAGCGGCTCAAGCTGTCCGCAGACGGCACGGCGCTGGAGGCTCTGGTCCGGGTCGAGGATCCGGACACCTTCAACGAACCGCTCAACATGGTGCGGCGCTGGCGCAAGGTGCCGAACCCGCTCTACGAGATGGTCTGCGGCGAGAACAACCGGGATTATTTCGGCATGAACCTGTTTCCGATTCCGCACGCCGACACGCCGGATTTCTAGAGGGCGCGGACTTGGCTACGCTCGTTCCGGATCACGCGGCTTGCTTGTTCGAACCATGGGGGTGTGAGCCGGTCCGGCACCCGAGATAAAGCGGCGCCGAGCGGGACGAGACTCGCACCGGGCAATTGATGCGGGAGGTCGACATGAATGTGCAGCGGCGCTTGCTCTTGTTGGCTACATTGTTGTTGACGTTGGCGGCGGCTGGCAGCCCCGGCGCGGGACAACCGACGGCACAAACCGATACGGTCAAGCCGAGCGTGGCATCCATCCCGGATTTCTCCGGCATCTGGCGGCACGGGTCGCTGCCCTGGTTCGTGCCGCCGGCTTCGGGGCCTGGCCCGGTCACCAACAGGACGCGGCGGCAGGACAGCGGCGTGAGCGACTACGGCAAGCTGGTCGGCGATTACAGCAATCCGATCCTGCAGCCCTGGGCCGCCGAGGTGGTGAAACGGAAGGGTGAGGTCTCGCTCGCCGGCCTGGACTATCCCAATCCCGCCAACCAGTGCTGGCCCGAGCCGGTGCCGTTCCTGTTCAAGCATATGGCCATGCAGATGCTGCAGCTGCCGGACGAGATCGTGATGCTGTTCAGCGAGGACCACGAGGTCCGCCGGGTGCGGTTGAACGGGTCGCATCCCGCGCAACCGACGCCGTCCTGGCACGGCGACGCGGTCGGCCGCTACCAGGGCGATTCGCTCGTCATCGATACGGTCGGGATCAAGAGCGACCGGCCGTTCGCCATGATCGATTTGTTCGGCACGCCCTATACCGAGAAGCTGCATGTGGCGGAACGCTATCGGCTGGCCGATTACGCGGCGGTGAAGGACGAGCTGGAGCGCGGCGCCAAGGAGAATTGGCGGCCCGCCGGGCCGGTCGATCCGGGGTACAAGGACAAGTATCTGCAGGTGCAGTTCACCATCGAGGATGCGGGAGCGTTCACGACGCCGTGGACGGCGAGCATGGTCTATCTGCGCGACCGGCTCGAATGGCCGGAGGTGGCTTGTGCGGAAAACACGTTTGGATTTCATCATGGCACGGACGCGGATGTGCCGCGCGCGGAGCGGCCGGATTTTTGAATGCGGTGACCGCGAAGGTGGAAATCATGAATAGGCTTGGGCGGGATTTCCTTTTGTTGGTCATGTTGGCGGCGGTGGCGACGACCGCCGCGCACAGCGCGGAACCGGTTCCGGATTTCTCCGGCGTCTGGGCGCATCCCTATCTCACCGGCTTCGAGCCGCCGGCTTCGGGGCCCGGGCCGGTGACCAACCGGTCGCGGCGCAAGGGCGCCGGCACCGGTGACTTTCAGCAGCTGGTCGGCGATTACGCCAATCCGATCCTGCAGCCGGCGGCCGCCCAGGTGGTCAAGCGGCACGGCGAGATCTCGTTGGCCGGCCGGGGCTATCCGACGCCCAGCAATCAATGCTGGCCCGGCGGGGTGCCGTATGTGTTCTGGGATTTCCTGATGGAGATGGTGCAGCAGCCGGACAAGATCACGATGATCTACCGGCAAGGCAACGAGGTGCGGCACGTGCGCTTGAACGCGCCGCATCCGGCGCAGCCGACGCCGTCCTGGTACGGCGATTCGGTCGGCCACTACGAGGGCGACAGGCTGGTGATCGACACGGTGGGAATCAAGATCGGGCCGTACGCCATGGTCGACATGTTCGGTACGCCGCACAGCCCGGCGCTGCACGTGGTGGAACGCTACCGGCTGATCGATTACGCCGACGCACGCGACGCGATGGCGCGCAACGCCAAGGAGAACATCCGCTCGCCGGGCGCGGATTTCGACGACGCCTACCGCGGCAAGGTGCTGCAGCTCAATTTCACGGTCGATGATGCCGGCGTGTTTACGATGCCGTGGACCGCGACCATCACGTATCGGCCGGCCGTGGGCGGATGGACGGAGCTGATCTGCAGCGAGAACGTCCATGAATATTTCAGCGGCAAAGACACCGCGGTGCCGCAGGCGGACAAGCCGGATTTTTGAGGCAGGGGTGAAGGAACGCAGGCGGCAGAAGCCAAGCACTTTGTGAGTCGAAGTTAATGAAGGATGAACAAGCACGCGGCCCTTTTTGAGGGGCCCCGACTGCGCCAGCAACCCCGACCGAATACGCTCCTACATCGCAAAGTAATCATTTGCGGCTAGGCTTGATCCCCACCTCCGGGTCCAGCGCAACGGGTGAGGCTTGAGGATAGCCCATGCTCCAATTGATCCGCCCACTTGCACAGATCACGACCTATTTGGGACTGGCAATGATTGCCGCCATCTGGGGAGGGGTCTACCTTCTTACAATCGAGGCGAACGACCGTGCCTATGAAGACGGCTTGCGGCAAGGAAGCAACCTGACACGTGTTTTCGAGGAGTACATCTCACGCGTGATCAAGGGAACCGACGGTGAGCTCCTGGTCCTGCGAAATCTGTACGAGGAGAGCGCCGAAAGGTTCGATCTCGCCAAATGGATGGAGCGCACGAAGCTACGAGACGACTTGACGGTGCATTTCTCGATTACCGGTCCGGACGGAATTATCAAGCAATCGACTTTGGGGCCGATCCAATCGACGGTTGATATCAGCCACATCGACTCTTTCAGCGTTCAGGCCCATTCCATGGGGGACGAGCTCTATATCAGCACCCCGTCGAAGGGCCATATGTCCGGCAAGTTCTCAATTCAGTTGACGCGCCGGATCGCAAGGCCTGACGGATCATTTGGCGGCATTGTTGCGGCATCGCTCGATGTGCTGCAGCTCGAAGAGTTCTATAATTCGATCGATATCGGGCGCGCCGGAGTCATTTCCATCGTCGGCTTTGACGGCATCATTCGCGCGCGCAGCGGCCGTGACGCTGCAGCCCCCAAAATCATCGGCCAATCGGTTGTCGATCGAGAAATGTTCCGAAGATTCCGGGACCAACCCATCGGCGCTTATTGGAACCTCGTGAGCTCCCCACCCTTTCAGGGAAGCGCCAATCGGTTGATATCTTATCGTGTCGTCCAAGGGTTGCCGCTGATAGCGGTGGTCGGGCAGGCCGAGAGTGACGTGTTTCAGCATACCGTCGTGACCGCGCACTGGTACCGGCAGATCGGCCTTTTCCTGACCTCCATCGTACTCTTCGCCATTGCAATCGGTGCACTGCGCCAACGCAATCTGGCGGCCGCCAGCGCCGCGCTGGAGCGATCCAAGCAGTCACTGGAGCAAACGAACGCGCTGTTTGACACAGCACTTAAGAATATGGCGCACGGACTAACGATGTTTGATGGCGATCAGCAACTAGTCGTCTGCAACGGGCGTTATGGTGAAATGTATGGTCTCCCGCCGGATTTGACCAAACCCGGCACGACGCTGCGTGCGATCCTCCAAGCCCGCGTGGCGATGGGTATGTGTCCGCAGCGCGCTGAGCACTTCGTGGAAGAGCGTTTGGAAGAGATCGCCAGGTCCAAGCCCTACTATGGAGTGAATGAGCTGAGCGACGGCCGGGTCTTTGCCGTCAGCCGTCAACCCATGCAAGGCGGCGGATGGGTGTCGATCCACCAGGATGTCACGGCCCAAAAGAAGGCCGAGGCGCAGATCGCGTATTTGGCCCGCCACGACGTCTTGACCGACCTTTGCAATCGTGCCGTTTTGCGCGAGAGAATGGAAGAGGGCCTGAACCGCCTGCGCCGCGGAGGCAGCCCATTCACCCTGTTCATTCTTGATCTCGATCTCTTCAAGGCGGTCAATGATTCGCTCGGGCATCCCGTTGGCGACGAGCTCCTGAAATTGGTCGCACAGCGTCTCCTCGTTTGCCTCCTGCCGACCGACACAGTCGCGCGGCTCGGCGGCGACGAGTTTGCAGTCCTAACCACCGCGGAGGGCCATCAGCGAGACGCCGCTATCGCCACCGCACAAACTCTGCTTGAAGCCGTGTCTGCCCCATACGTATTCGAGGGGCATCGGCTGGATATTGCGACTAGCATCGGCATCGCGATGGCGCCGGAACATGGTACCGATGTCGACCAGCTCATCAAAAGCGCCGATTTGGCTCTCTACAAGGCCAAGGTCGTCGGGCGCAATACCTACAGGCTGTTCGAAGCCGCAATGGGCATCGATGCCGACGCGCGTCGCGCTCTCGAAATCGATCTGCGTAATGCACTGGCGCGCGACGAATTCGAGCTGCACTACCACCCCATCATCGACATTCAAACGAATGAAATCGCCAATGTTGAGGGGCTCATCCGCTGGCGGCATCCGGAGCGTGGTCCGATTGCACCCATCGAATTCATTCCCCTGGCCGAGGAGAGCGGGCTGATCAATCCGCTCGGCGAATGGGTTTTGCGTCGCGCCTGCGCCGACGCAGCCGCTTGGTGTCCGCCGTTGAAAGTCGCCGCAAATCTCTCGCCCGTTCAGTTTCGTCGCGGCGATCTCGTTTCCACCATCTCCGGCATTCTGCGGGAATCGGGGTTGGCTCCGGAACGGCTGATGCTGGAGATTACCGAGTCGGTCCTCATGCAAGGCACGACCGAGAACTTCGAGAAGTTGCATCAGCTCCGCAAGCTCGGCATTTCCATTGTCTTGGATGATTTCGGAACGGGCTATTCTTCGCTCAGTTATCTGCGGTTATTTCCCTTCGACCAGATCAAGATCGATCGTTCGTTCGTGAGTGAGCTAGCGAGCAATGCGGACTGCGCCGCCATCGTGGCCGCGGTCGCCAGCCTAGGCCGTAGTCTCCACATCGACACGGTAGCCGAGGGTGTCGAGACAGAGGACCAGCTTGTGCTCGCGCGGGCCGCCGGCTGCACGCATGCGCAGGGGTTCTTGTTCGGCCAGCCGCGCCCTAGATCGGAACTGGACTTCGAGCGTCTGGTAGCGGAGAGGCAAAAAGGGAAAGCAGCGTGACTGCGGGGGCGATGTCGCCTGCGTCCCCTACGGCCGGCACGCCAGAAATGTTGAACCCAGCCGCGACAAGTCGCGACTAATCGACTGCTGCCTTCCCGGCTCCGGCCGGGAATGGAGCAGCCGTATTGCTTTCCGCCTCTCCGGAGACCCCCTATGCGTTTCCTTGCTTCGTTACTGGTCGCCAGCGTGCTGATCGCGGTTGCGGCGCCAGCATCCGCCGCCAGCCGGAAGGACCACGACGACTGCAACACGGCCGATCCGGATCGCAATATCGCGGGCTGCACCATCGTGGCGGAGGATACGCGCGAGAGACCGCAAACGCGCGCCAATGCCTATGTGGGCCGCGGGCTGGCCTGGCGCGACAAGGGCAATCTCGATCGCGCCATAGCGGACTTCACGGCTGCGATCGGCCTCAATCCGAAGGATGCGCTGGCCTACAACGATCGCGGCCTCGCCTGGAACGACAAGGGCAATCATGAGCGCGCCATCGCGGATCTCACCGCCGCGATCCAGATCGACCCGCTGCCGAGGTCCGATCTCCCCGGCACCGGCCACGTCAATATCTACGCCAACCGCGGCCTCGCCTGGCAGGCGGAAGGCGATCTCGAGCGCGCGCTCGCGGATTTCGATCAGGCCATCGGGCTCGACCCGAGCGATGCGGACGCGTTCAACCGGCGCGGCGCCGCCTGGAGCGCCAAGGGCGACGCCGATCACGCCGCCGCCGATTTCACCAGCGCGATCGCGGTGGACCCGAATTACGCGAAGGCCTACTTCAACCGCGGTCGTATCCGGCAGGACAAGGCCGAGCTCGACGCCGCCATCACGGATTTCAGCGATACGATCAGGCTCGCCCCGGAATTTGCCAACGCCTATTACGGCCGCGCGCAAATTTACATGGCCAAGCAAGACCCCGATAGCGCCATCGCGGATCTCAGCGCGGCGATCCGCCTTGCCCCCGACCGACCGTATGTCTATTACCTGCGGGGCGCCGCCTGGTACGACCGCTATATGCGGGCCAGCGATTCGATCGACCCGAAGGATCTCACGCGCGCGATCGCCGATTTTACCAAGGCGATCCACTACGGTCCGTATTTCGCCGGCGCCTACTACGCGCGCGGCCTCGCCCGCAACACCAACGGCGAGCACGACGGTGCGGTCGAAGACTTCGCCCAAGCGGTCCGGCTCGAGCCCAACAACCCGCAGATGGCGGCGGCGCTGAAGCAGCTCAAGCCTTGAGCGACCGCCCCTTCCTCGAGGGCCCTTGGGAGCCGCATGAACGTTCGGGGTCCGCTATGTCGCGCACCGAACACAAACTGAAATAAATTTTGGTCCGCCGGAACCACATTTGGGCTCGGTGATTTATGAGCGTTGGGCGGGCATCCCCGACTTTCATTCCGCCGCCCGCCAGATCTTTTTGAAACTCGTCACCAAGGTCTTTCGGTTTGGTGGCGCGCCTCTGTGGGTGGGTACAGAAGCGGGTGCAGATCATGTCTGTGTCGGTGTCGGCCTCTCAGGCCAGAATATTGGTGGCGGCGATCGTGCTGGTAACGATCTCTCAATCCGACGTGCTTTCGATCGGCGACGGTCGAGCGGCAAGCCGGGCCGCCACGGCCGAACCCCCGGCAGGCGCACGCGTGCCCGCCACCGAGCAATCGGATCAACCTCCGGCCCGGCTGCGCAATTCTGCGCAGGCGGTTCGCCGCGTGCATCATCTTGCGCGCCGATACGATCGGACAGCACGCGAACCGCCAGCAGCCGAGACCGCAGAGGCGCGCCAGCCTCTCCTTCCATCCGTTATGAGCGTCCAAGCCGGGGAAACGGAGAACCCGCGCAGCTCGGACGCGGTCATGGGGCCGGCAGCCCCCGCCCTGCGATCCGGGGTCGAAGCCGTCTCAGGCAGGTCGTTCGAACGCCGTGATCCCGGCGATGCCCTGGCGATCATCGCGACTTTGGCCGATACATATGATGACACCAGAATGTCGCCGATGTGGGCAGGCTCGCCGCCCTCCCGGGCGCCGCTTGCGCCAGCCAGGCTGATAACGCTAATTGCCGCCTGCAGCTGTGCCGCGATCGGCCTCTGCGGCGCGGTCGCATACAAGTCGAGACGCCGCGCCGGCCGCGCTTGATTCGTCCGCCAATTCGGCGTTGAATTTTAAACCTCAAGAGTGATGACTGCCGTCCCGGCTCATGAACCTCGCCGCGACACATGCTCGTCATGGTCGATCGAGCCGGACACCCGAGCCGGCACCGGATCTGGAGAACACAATGGACGATATCGAACGGCGCGCCGTCATGAAGGGCGCGGCTCTCGGCGCGCTTGCCTTCACGGTCGGCGGCAGCCAAGTGCTGCTGACGCCGCGCCAGGCGCACGCGCAGGGCGTCCCGCTGCGGACCTTGATTCCCGGAGAGGCCGCAACGCTCGACGCCATGGGCGAAGCGCTGGTTCCGGGCGCCAAGCAGGCCGGCATCACCAATTTCGTCGATCAGCAGATTTCGATCCCGGCCGAGCAAGCCCTGCTCGAAGCCCGCATCATGAACGTGCATCCGCCCTACGCGAATTTCTACCGCGCGGCGCTCGCCGCCATCGACGGCGCGAGCCGGGCCAATCACGGCGGCCGCGGCTTCGCGCAGCTCGATGCCGCCGGGCAGCACGATTTCATCGATCTCATGCGCCAGAACAAGATCGAGAGCTGGAAAGGCCCGGGCGCCGGCTTCGTCTACTTCCTGCTGCGCACCGATGCGGTCGACGTCGTCTATGGCACCATGGACGGCTACGCCAATCTCGGGGTTCCCTACCAGGCTCACATCGCGCCGACCAGGAGCTGGTGACATGGCCAACCAGAAAGTCGATGTCGTCATCGTGGGAGCCGGCGCTTCGGGCTCGGTGTTCGCGTCCGTCATGGCGAAGTCGGGCAAGAAGGTCGTGCTGCTGGAATCAGGGCCGGATTGGCAGCTCGGCGATCTCATCAGCTCGGACATCTGGGGACGCCGGATCAAGCCGGCCGGCCCGCCGTTCCTGCTCGAAGGCAAGAACCCGTACGGCTACGTCTACCAGGCCGGCTGGGGCGTGGGCGGCGCGGCGCTGCACTATTTCGCCAACTTCCCGCGGCTGATGCCGAACGACTTCAAGGTCAAGACCGCACACGGCAAAGGGCTGGACTGGCCGATCGATTATTCCGATGTGGCGCCCTACTGGGACAGGGTCGCGCGCGACGTCGGGGTCTCCGGCGACGCCAAGGCCGAGGAAATCTGGCGGCCGGCGGGCGAGCCCTATCCGATGCCGCCGATGAAGAGCTTCCCGGGCGGCGAAGTTTGGAAGAAGGGATTTGCGGCCGCCGGCATCCGGCTCGCGCCTGCCGCCGTCGGTATCAACTCGACGGAATACAAGGGCCGGCCGGCCTGCATCTATGACGGCTGGTGCCATGTCGGCTGTCCGATCGGAGCGCTCGCCAATCCGCTCGTCACCTATCTGGCCGAGGCCAGGAAAGCGGGCGCGGAGGTACGGGCGCGTGCGACAGTGACGCGCGTTCTCACCAACGCGGCCGGCAGCAAGGCCACGGGCGTCGAGTACTACGATGCCAAGAACGAGAAGCAGGTGCAGGAGGCAAGCGTCGTGGTGCTGGCCGCATGGGCGGCGCAGAACCCGCGCATCATGCTCAACTCGGCGACCGACCAGCACGCCATGGGCCTCGCCAACTCGAGCGGGCTCCTCGGCAAGTACATGATGGCCCATTTCAGCTCCGGCACCTCGGCGATCTTCGACGAGGACCTGCAGCCCTACATGGGCACGATCGCGGCGCAATACTTCTCCTACGACCGTTACGACAAGAACGCCCACAAGGCCAAGGGTGCGTTCGGCAGCACCTTCATCGTCGCCGGCTCGGCGCAGCGCTACAGCGCGCTCGGCGGCGTCGCCAACGCGCGCGGCGATCTGTTCGGGCCCGAGCTCGCCGCCTTCATGCAGCGCGCCGCCCGCGGCTTTACCCGGATCGGCATGTTCGGCGAGGAAATGCCCGACATCGAGAACCGCGTCGAGCTCGCGAGCGAGAAGGACGAGCACGGCATGCCGCTCGGCAAGATCACGCACGGCTTCAACGAGGATGCGGTCGCGCTGTTCAACGCCAACTTCGAGGAAGGCCTCGCCATCGCCAAGGCGACGGGCGCGAAGGAGGTCTGGTCGAACCGGGGCGCGATGCCGACCATCCACCTCATGGGCGGCACCATCATGGGCGATAGCGCCGGCAATTCGATCACCAACAGCTACGGCCAGACCCACGAGCTCGGAAATCTCTGGATCGCCGGGCCGGGTATCTTCCCGACCAGCGGCGCGCCGAATCCGACCTTCACGATCTTTGCGTTGTCGCTGCGCGGGGCCGAGCAGCTCGCCAACAGCTGGTCGAGCGTCGCCGGGTGAGCAATGCCGGGGCTCTTCACAAGCGCCCGGCATCGAGTAGACTTCCAGGCGTTGCGTGGCGCCGGAATCCGTTTGAGCGCGTGCGGATCGCCGTTCGCCGAGCGATGCAGGCAAATAACGAATACAGGCGAGTCAACGAATACGAACGAGTCAACGAATACAAATCGACGGGAGAAAACCAAATGGCAAGCGCGGCGGAAGCGATCAGCACGATTTCAGTCAGCAAGCTGCACCCGTTGATCGGCGCGGAAATCGGCGGCGTCGACCTCCGGCACCCGCTCGACCACGAGACAATCCGCCAGATCAAGGATGCCTGGCACCGGCATACCGTCCTGGTGTTCCGCGGCCAGGATCTCTCCGAGGCCGACCAGCGCAGGTTCGCGTCCTATTTCGGCCCCGTCGCCAAGCGGGTGCAGCCTCCCGCGTCCGCAGGCCGCGCCGCGCAGCCGGAGTGGGACGAGATGATGCTCATCACCGACAACGTGGATGCGGACGGCAAGCCGCTCGGCTCGCTCGGCCATGGCGAGATGTGGTTCCATACCGACAAGTGCTACCTCAAGCGCCCGCATCGCGCTTCGTTTCTCTTCGGCATCGAAATCCCGTCGCAGGGCGGCCATACCAAGTTCTCGAGCCTGTATGCGGCCTATGATGGATTGCCCGACGACCTCAAACGCCGGCTGGAGGGCGTGATGGTGATGCAAGGCCATGAGTACAGCGTCGGCAAACGGATCAATCTCGGACGCAAGCTCGAGGACATCCATCACTACCGGCAGCCCATCGTGGTCGCCAATCCGGACTCCGGACGCAAGGGACTTTATGTGTCCAGCCAGAACACCATGTGGATCGAAGGCATGGATCGCGACGAGAGCGAGGTTCTGCTGCAGCAGTTGTTCGACTTCGCCGAGGACCCTTCGATCGTCTATGAGCACGTGTGGAGGGTCGGCGATCTGGTGATGTGGGACAATCTGGCCTGCCTGCACGCGCGCACCGACTGGCCGCAGCAGGAGCGCCGCACGCTGCGCCGCTGCACCGTCGAGGGCGAGCCACTCTACTGAACTCCGCGAACGAACGAGCCTTCGTAAATGCGTCAAGTTCGGCGGTGTCCGAACGTCAACGGACCTCATCCTGAGGAGCGCGCTCTCGCGCGCGTCTCGAATGATCGCGGCGAGTCCATGTCGTGCAGCCATCCTTCGAGACGGCCGCGCGAAGAGCGCGGCCTCCTCAGGATGAGGTTGCTATTGCGAGCCCTGCTTGCCGCCGCACTGGTGTTGCCGGCGGTGCCGGCGAGCGCCCAATTCTACAAGGGCAAGACGTTAACGCTGCTGGTGAACTACGGGGTGGGGGGGAACGCAGATACCGAGGCGCGGATCTATCAGCATTATCTGCCGAGATACATCGCCGGCAATCCGACAGTGATCACCCGCAACGCGCCGGGCGCCGGCGGCGCCGCCGCCATCAACCAGCTCGGGCTGAACATCGCGTCGCAGCCGGATGGCCTGACCGCCGGCTATTTCACCACCAGCGCCACCACCTCGCTGACCGACGATCCGGTGCTGCGGGTCAAGCTGTATGATTTCAACGCGATCGGCGCGGCCGGCGGCTTCAACGTGGTCTACGCCCGCCGCGACATCGTGCCGGGCGGCATGACCAAGCCGGCCGACATCGCCAGGGCCAAGAATGTCTATGCGGGCGGCTACGCGCGCAGCACCTCCCACGACACGCGGCTGCGCCTGGCGCTGGAGATCATGGGCCTGCCCTACACCATGGTGACCGGCTTCCCGGGCACCGCGCAGATCAACAAGGCCATGCTGCAGAACGAGGTGAACTTCTCCGGCAGCTCGCTGCCCGGCTACAATACCCAGGTCATTCCCCAGATCATCAAGTCCGGCGTCGGCATGACGGTGTTCCAGTTTCCGGCGATCGGGCCGGACGGCCTGCCGGTCGGTGATCCCGCGCTCGAGCGCGCCGGCATCCAGACCTTCGACAAGGTCTATGCGCAGGCCTTCGGCAAGCCGGCCGCCGGCCCGAAATTCGACGCGCTGCTGTTGATGAACGACATCAGCACCAAGCTGCAGCGACTCGTGGTGCTGCCCAAGGGCGTGCCGCCGGAAGCCGTCGCGGCGCTGCGGACCGCCTTCAATGCGCTCGCACAGGACCGGGAGTTCATCGCGGACTACATGCGGGTCACCGGCGAGGAGCCCGACCTGGTCAAGGCGGAAGCGATCGAGCCGTTGTTCCAGCGCATGCGCCATCTGGATCCGGCGGTCGTGCGGATCTTGAAGGAGTCGGTGGCGGAGTGACGCCGCCGCAGCAAGCGTCAAAGACGGCCGGCACCTGCTTCAGCGAAACACCGGCTTTTCCTTGAGATAATGCTTCGCCATGAGGGGCCGGTATTTTTCCATCATGGCACGGTTGAGGTCGACAGGCGGCTGCTGGTGGGACGGCAGCAGCGTGCGGTATTCAGTGCCGCTGGTCTCGTCCTTGAAAGTGCGCTTGGCTTCCGCCACGACCGCGGGATTCTTCAGGCACTCGACGATCGCGGCCGCCATCACCTTGGCGCCCGCGAGCGCGCCCTTGTGGGCGATCGAGGTGGCGAGCGGAACGCCCGCGGCCCAGTGATGAAAATTGACGTGCGGGATGCTGCCCGGAAAATAGAACTTCACCATCGGCACCTTCCACGAGATATCGCCCGCATCATTGGCGGCGGCCTTCTGCACCGCCGGACCCTGGAGCGCATCGATGGTGCGCTTGAGGCCCTCGACCGGCACCTTCGCGTTGGCCTGGACCGCGCGGGCGAGGTCGTCCTCGGCCTTGGTCCAGTCCGGCGGCCCCAGTGATTCGATCTCGCGCTGGAACAGCTCGGCCAGCGTGCGGTTGCCGCGCACCGGCCACACCGCGCTGACGACCTCGGTGTCGACGGTGGTGTTGGTCATGAGCGCGGCGCCCTGCGCGATCTTGGTGGCCTGCTCGAACAATTTGCGCACGCCGTCGGCGGTCGAGTCGCGGAACATCCACCAGACCGCGGCGGTGCGCGGGATCACGTTGGGCTGGTTGCCCCCGTTGGTGACGACGCGCTGCGCCCGCATGCTCGGCGTCATGTGCTCGCGGTATTGCGCGAGCCCCATATCCATCAGCACGACGCCGTCGAGCGCGTCGCGGCCCTTCCAGGGCGCGACGCCAGCATGGGCGGTCTCGCCGTGGAACGTGAAGGTGGCCGAGATCAGCGCCGATTGGATGAGGCCATAGCCGGCCGCAAGACCAGGGCCGATGTGATCCGCGAACGCGACGTCGACGTCGTCGAACCAGCCGTCGCGCACGAAATAGGGCCGGCTGATCAGCTGCTCCTCGGCGGGCGCGCCGAACACCTTGAGGGTACCGGTGAGACCGAAGCGCTCGATCGCGGCCTTGGCGGCGAGCGCGCAGGCGACCAGCACGGCGGCGTTGACGTTGTGGCCTTCGCAATGGCCCGGCGCGCCCTCGACGATGGGGCGCGGCTCGGCGACCCCGGACGCCTGCGAATTGTCCGGATTGGCGTCGTATTCGGTGTGGATGGCGATCACCGGCTCGCCGCTGCCGCAGGTGGCGCAGAAGCCGCTGGGGAAGCCGGAGATGCCGCGCGTGACCTTGAAGCCGGCGGTCTCGAGCAGATCGCACATCAGGCCGGCGGTCTCGATCTCCTGCATCCCCAATTCGGCGAAATAGAAAATGCTGTCATTGAGCGTGGCGATGGCCTCCGCGTTGCGTTCCAGATACGCGAAGCAAAGGGCCTTCTCGGCGCTCGCCTTGGCGGCAGGCATATCCACGGTCGGTCTCCCGGTGCAGTCTCCCACTGCTCACGTTTCTACCGGTTTCAAGCGCCGATTCCCATCGAAGCCCGCCGGTGCGGAGCCGCCGCGCCCCCCGCCATCGCGGCACCCGTGCCATCGCGGCCCATTTGCGATAACGTCCCGCAGGCGCGGCACACCAAGCAAATCCCGGCGGATGATCGACATGAATGTTCGCGAGGCAGGACCGGCCGTGAAACGCAAGATCGCAGCCAGGGCGATCTCGCCGCCATGGCCGGCATCGCGCGACAGAACCTGAGCCGCATCCTGCAGGAATGGATGCGCGACGCGCTGATCAAGCGGCTCGCCAGCTACTACTGCGTGGAGAACAAAGCCGCGCTCGGGCGCGAGGCCGAGAATTGAGGACGGCGCCCTACTGGCAGACCGAGCGGGTGACGAAGGTTTCGAGCTGGCAATCGCCATCGGCCGGCAGGCGGCCGGAGAGCCAGACGCGGGCCGGGCACTTTTGGGCGGACTGGGTGTCGAGGCTTTTCCCCGCGGCGAAGCCCTTGGCACGGCACGCCGCATCGGCGGCCGCGCGGCAATCGGGCGCCCCGTTCGCGGCCGCCGCGCAGCGCTCCCGGCCGGTCACGATGTGCTGGCTCGGCAAGCCGATGATGGTGCCGGCGGCCTGCTTGGCGGTGCCGACGGCGGCTTGCGCGGCACCCTCGGCGGCGCCGGTGGTTTGGCTGCCGAGATTGCCCAAGGTCTCGTTCGTGCTCTTGAGCTGCGAATTGAGCTTGGAGGCCGATTCGCCGATGAAGCGGCCGAACGCATCGATGAAGCCCGGCTGGTAGTTGGCATTCGGCTGCTGCGCCGTGGGCTGCTGCACCGTGGGCGGCTGCGCCGCGAGCGGCTGCACCGTGGGCGGTTGCGGTGCCGCCGGCAGATGTGGCGCGATCGGCGTCTGCGGGGTCGCTGGCGGCTGTATGGTGGACGGGGGAGCCGGGACATTGAGCTGCGGCTCGGTCCTGGTGTCCTGCGCCGCGGCCGAAAACGTCACCAGCATTGCGCAGGCCGCGACGCAAAGTCCGACACCGCGGATCCTCACCCGCTCGCTTGCGTATCGGGGCTGACTCGCATCGGAGATCATGAGCATCCTGCTCGACGCCAATGTCGCGGCTCGCCGCATCGAAGCCGCGCGTCAACGCGCTTATGACCCCCCGTACCCTGCTAAATTGCGGCACGCACGTGGCAAAATTGAGGAGCCGCTCAGATCAAATAGAGCGCGGCCACGATGCCGGCCACCAGAACCAGCGCGCCGAGCGCCACCCAGAGTCCCAGCCGCTTCTCGATCATAACGCGGGCGCCGGGGCCGTAGCGCTTGAGCAGGAAAGACTCGGCGAAGAACCGCACCCCGCGGGTCAGGAGCGACAGTCCCACGAAGGCGCCGAAATTGTAGCCCGCGAACCCGGACGCGATGGTGACGAGCTTGTAGGGAATCGGGGTGAGCCCCTTGATCAGGATGATCATGGCGCCGTACTGCGCGTAAGCTTCGCGAAACGCCTCAACCTTGTCGCCATAACCGTAGAGCCGGATCACCCACAATCCGACCGAATCGTAGAGAACAGCGCCTATGAAATAGCCGAGCACGCCGCCCGCAACCGACCCCAAGGTGCATATGATCGCGTAGCGCCACGCCTGGTCTGGCCGCGCGAGCGACATCGGGATGAGCATGATGTCGGGTGGCACCGGGAGAAACGAGCTTTCCATGAACGCCACCGCGCCCAAGAGCCAAGCTGCGTGCGGTTTGCCGGCGGCGTCGATGCACCAAGCGTACAGGTTACGAAGCATGGCGGGTTGCTAACCAACCCGGCCGGGAATGTCCAGGCGCGGGCGGGCTTTCGTTCACCTGTTGGGCGAACGCTTCCGCATCCCGTCGTTCCTGCGAAAACCGGGACGACAAAGCGTGTGCGTATCCTGGTCCTAAAGCAGAGGTGCAAAAATCGCTGATGCGCGTGCGGGAACGAACGCCGTCAGCGGCGCTTGCGCAGGCGGCGGGCTTCGAGCGCCACCACTTTGCGGCGGCTCGCCGGCTCCGCCATGTTTTTGGGCAGCTTCTCGGCGATGCCGAACAGCTTCTCCCGCCGCTCCATCTCGGCCCAGACCTGGGCGGGCGCGATGCCGGCCGCAACCCAGAGGACCACCAGATTGTAGACCAGGTCGGCGCTTTCCTTGATGGCGGCTTCGGTATTTCCGTCGATGACGTCGATCACCACCTCGATGGCTTCCTCCGCCAGCTTCTTGGCGGTCTTGCTGCAACCGGAGCGCAACAGCCGGGCCGTGCGCGAGGTCGCCGGATCAGCGCCCTTGGCCGCGACCACCGCCTGGTAGAGACGATCGATCGAATCAGTCATGCGCCCACAATAACCTCGATCTGGTCAAGATTGCGTTAGCGCGGAGCGCACACGCCGCGCTGGCCGCGCCCAGCCCTAACGCCGGCTTAATGCCGGGGTTCCAACCAACCAGGGTGGCCGGCTACTCTTCGGTGGTCAGCAGCGAGGCGTTGCCGCCGGCCGCCGCCGTGTTGATGGTCACGGTCTGCTCGGCGGCGAAGCGGCGCAGATAATTGGGACCACCGGCCTTCGGTCCGGTCCCCGACAGGCCGCTGCCGCCGAACGGCTGGGTGCCCACCACGGCGCCGATCATGCTGCGGTTCACATAGACGTTGCCGTGCGGAAGCCGCGCCGCGATGTGGTTTACGGTCCGGTCTATGCGCGAATGGACGCCGAGCGTGAGGCCGTAGCGGTTGCGGGCGATCTCATCCAACAGCGTGTCGAGCGTATCGGCGCGCCAGCGCACCACATGCAGGATCGGACCGAAAACCTCCTCGCCGAGATCGGCGGCGCGCGCGAGCTCGATGATGGCGGGCGCCACATAAAGGCCGCCGGCCGGCAGCCCGCGATCCCAGCGAAAGCGCACGCGGGCCTGCGGCGGCGGTTGGGCGATCCAGCGCTCGAGCCGGTCGCGCGCCTCTTGATCGATCACCGGCCCCACATGGGTCGCGGGATCGCGCGGATCGCCGAGCTCGAGCTCGCGCACGGCACCGGCCACCATTGCGATGATGCGCTCGGCCACGTCCTCCTGCACGCACAGGAGCCGCAGCGCCGAGCAGCGCTGGCCGGCGGAGCGGAACGCCGAGGTCACGACGTCGTCGGTGACCTGCTCGGGAAGCGCGGTGGCGTCCACGATCATCGGATTGATGCCGCCGGTCTCGGCGATGAGCGGCGCGATCCCCCTCCCTGACCCCGGGGGAAGGGATCGGGCCAGGACACCGTTGATGCTGCGCGCCACGGCGGTCGAGCCCGTGAAGGCGACGCCGGCGACGCGCGCATCCGCCACCAGGGCGGCCCCGACCGTGCCGTCGCCCGGCACCAGGTGGAGCGCGCTCGCCGGCACGCCGGCCTCGTGCAGGATGCGCACCGCTTCGGCGGCGATCAGCGGCGTCTGCTCGGCCGGCTTGGCGACCACCGTGTTGCCGGCGACGAGCGCGGCGGCGACCTGGCCGAGAAAGATCGAGAGCGGGAAATTCCACGGGCTGATGCAGACGAAAACGCCGCGCCCGCGATAGCGCAACACGTTGCTCTCGCCGGTCGGGCCGGGCAACCGCTGCGGCGCCAGCGCGCGCCGCGCCTCGAGCGCGTAGTAGCGGCAGAAATCCACCGCCTCGCGCTGCTCCGCGATGCCGTCATCGAGGGTCTTGCCGCCTTCGCGCGCCATGAGGCGCAGGAGCCAACCGCGCCGCGCTTCCAACAGATCGGCGGCGCGCTCGAGCACCGCGGCGCGCCGATCGACCGGCGTCGCGGCCCAGTCCGCAAAGCCGGCCTCCGCGGCCATCATGGCGGCGGCCGCGATGGCCTCGTCGCCCACCGTCACCTCCCCGATGGCGGCGCCATCGATCGGCGAGCGCAGCACGCAGGCACGCCCGGCGAGCGCGATGCCATCGACCAGCGGGACCGCGGTCGTGGTGCCGGTTGCCTGCTCGATCTCGGCGACGAGCACAGTGAGTGCCGCCCGATCACCGAATTCCACACCCGACGAATTCCGGCGCGCGGGCGCATAGAGGTCGCGCGGCAGCGGAATGGCGGGGTGACGGGCGTGGCGCGGATCCCCGATGGCGGTTTGCGGACGCTTGATGATGGCGGCGATCGGCACCTTCGGGTCGGCGGCCGCCGACACGAAGGAGGAGTTGGCGCCGTTCTCGAGCAGGCGGCGCACCAGATAGGCGAGCAGATCGCGGTGGCCGCCGACCGGCGCGTAGATCCGGCAGGCGGCCTGCGGCCGCTCGGCGAGCAGCATCTCGTAGAGCACTTCCCCCATGCCGTGCAGGCGCTGGAATTCGTAGTCCGCGACCCCACCCGCATCCTCGATCACGCTCGCGACCGTGAGAGCATTGTGAGTGGCGAATTGCGGATAGAGCCGCGGCCGCGCGGCGAGCATCCGGCTGGCCGCCGCCAGGTAGGACAAGTCCGTCATCGGCTTGCGGGTGAAGACCGGATAGTCGGCAAGGCCGCGCTCCTGCGCGCGCTTGATCTCGCTGTCCCAATAGGCGCCCTTCACCAGCCGCACCATCAGACGACGGCCGCGCGCCCGCGCGCTCTGCGCCAGCCAGTCGATCACAGCGCCGGCGCGCTTCTGATAGGCCTGCACCGCCAGGCCAAATCCATCCCAGCCGCGCAGCGATGGATCGGCCAACACCGCCGCGATCACCTCGAGCGACAGCTCGAGCCGGTCGGCCTCCTCGGCATCGACGGTGAAGTTGAGATCATGGCGGCGCGCCTGGCGGGCGAGCTCGATGACGTCCGGCACCAGCTCGGCGAGCACGCGCCGGCGTGCCGCCGGCTCGAAACGCGGATGGAGCGCGGACAGCTTGACCGAAATGCCGGGCCGGTCCGGCAACACCCGGTCGCCGGCGCCGGCCCCGATGGCGTCGATCGCCGCCGCATAGGCCGCAAGATAGCGCGCCGCATCCTCCGCGGTGCGGGCGCCCTCGCCCAGCATATCGAAGGAGTAGCGTTGGCCCGCCGTCCCGGCCCGGCGCAACGCGTCCTGGATGGTTTGGCCGAGCACGAAATGGGAGCCCAGGAGGCGCATGGCCTCGCGGGTCGCGGTGCGCACGACCGGAAGGCCGAGCCGCCGGATGAGGCCTTCGAGAACCGTGTCGGGCGTGTCGGCCGGATGGATGATGCGGGCCGTGATGCCCAGCGTCCAGGCGGAGGCGGAAACCAGGAGCGTGCTCGATTTCAGTTCGGCTGACGACCAGTCGCCGGTCGCGAGCTTGTCCTCGATCAGCCGATCGGCGGTGGCGGCATCCGGCACCCGCAGCAGCGCCTCCGCCAGCACCATCAGGGCGAGGCCCTCCTTGGTGGAGAGCGAATAAGCGTGCAGGAAGTCCTCGATCCCGCCGAGGCCGCCGGTGCGGCGCCGGATGGCCTCGATCAGACCGGTGGCGAGCCGATCGATGCGCGCCTCGGCGGCGGCCGGACGCGCCGCCTGCGCGAGAAAACGGGCGGCGATCTCCTCGTCGGGCGGCGCATAGGGCGCGCTGAAGTCAGGCACGTCGATGGCCAGCCCGCTGAACGACGGTTCAGGATCGGGGTCTGCGGCGCGGCGAGAATGCGCGTCCGGGATCATGCTCGGCCTCAGCCTGCGAGTGACCGATCTTAAGGCAAAAGCGCGCGACAAGAACAATCGTTCGCGGCGCCCACGTTCGCATTCCCGTGATGACCACACGGACGCTGCGATCTTGCCTTGCGCTTTGCGCCGTCCTGTTCTTTGGTGAGCCCCAGCGGTGGGAAGCCTTCGCCTGCTCGTGAGGCTTGTGTTCAAAGGGTTAGAGCCGGGTCGGAGTATCGCAACCGGAGCATGTCCACGCATGACCCTCCGCCAGATCATCGCGTGCGCGCGGCTCGCCGGCCTCGCGGGCGCAGCGGCCCTGTTAGCCGCCAGAGCGGCACTATCGGCCGCCACAGCGTCAGTATTAACCGCCAGAGCGGCACTATTGGGCGCCGCAGTGGCCGGATCGATTGCGAGTGCCGCGCAGGCGCAGACCGGCATGCAGACCGGCATCAAGCTCTCCCTCGATGAGCGCCTGGAGGGGCCTGCCGGGCTGTTCCTGCTGCCGCAGGATCGCGGCTACTACCGCAGCGAAGGGCTCGACGTCACGATCGAGGAAGGGGCGGGCGCGCTCGATCCGATCACCCGTATCGCGTCGGGCGCCTACGAGTTCGGCTTTGCGGACATCAACGCGCTCATCCGCTATCGCGACCAGAACCCGGCCGCACCGGTCAAGGCGGTGTTCATGCTCTACAACAAGCCGCCGTTCGCGATCGTGGGGCGCACGAGCCGCGGCATCACCACCGACCCCAAGAGCCTCGAGGACAAGAAGCTCGGCGCCCCGCCGACGGGCGCAACCTACGACCAGTGGCCGATCTTCGCCAAGCTGAACGATATCGACGTCGGCAAGGTGGCGGTCGAGAAGATCGGGGTTCCGGTGCGCGCCCCGATGCTGGCGGCCGGGCAGCTCGATGCCGTGCTGGGCTATTCGTTCCGGGTCTTTGTCGACCTCAAGGATCGTGGCGTGCCGCTCGACGACGTGGTGGTGCTGCCGATGGCGAAGTACGGACTCAAGCTCTACGGCGGCGCCATCATGGTGAATTCCAAGTTCGCGGCCGACCGGCCCGACGCGGTCGAGGGCTTCCTGCGGGCGTTCCTCAAAGGGCTCAAGGACACCATCAAGAACCCGGCGGCGGCGGCCGATTCCGTGGTCATGCGCGAAGACCTGGGGAAGAAGGAGGTCGAGCTCGAACGGCTGCGGATGGCGATCCGGGACAATATCGTCACCCCGGAGGTGCGCGCCGAGGGGTTGGGCGCGATCGACGGGGCGCGGTTCACCGAGGCGATCAATCAGATCGCGCTGACCTACGGATTTCGGGCCAAGCCGAAAGCGGGCGATATTTTCGATCCGGCCTTCCTGCCCGCTGCCGCCGATCGCAAGCTCAATTGAAGGCCTGTGCCATCCGCGGCGCGATGCCCGGAGCAGGCCCGAGCAGGTCCGGCCATGACCATTCGAAGCGTCGACCTCGACAAAAGATGCGCTACTTGCCCGGCTCGCCCATGATCTCTTTCTTGAGATAGTCGGCCAGATCCTCGATCACGGTGCGGTCGCCGCCGTCGCGCACGAAAATCGCGCTATAGAGGTCGGGCAGCTTGGGCAGCGGCGCGTCTTCCCAGACGGCGAGCTTGTTCCTGCTCGCCCGCCCACGCGGCACCACCATCACGCCGAAACCGGCCGCGACCGCCGCCATCAGGCTGACCAGGCTGTGCGAGGTGAAGACGAAATTGCAGTCGCGGCCGGCGCGATGGAGGGCGGCGACCGCGATTCGCTGGCAGGCGCTGTCCCCCCCATAGGAGACCAGCGGCACCGGTCCGCGGGGATCGATCCGGGTAGCATCGCTGTGTACCCAGACGGTTTCCTGCGCCCATACGTGGCGTGCCGCGATGGTCGGCTCCTCGGTGAACAGCGCCAGCACGAGGTCGAGCTCGCCCTGCTTGAGATCGCGCAGCATCTCGTCGATGGGACCGCTGCTGACGTTGTAGCTGATGTCGGGCCATTGCTCGCGAAACCGGATCAGCGTTCCGGGCAGCCGCGAGCCGGCGTAGTCGATCGGAATGCCGACCCGGATAACCTGTCCCGGAATGGTCCCGCTGGTCAGTTGCAGGATCTCGTCGTTGATGGACAACAGGCGCCGGGCATTGTTGACCACGATCTCGCCGCGCGGCGTCAGGCTGACGCCGGGCGCGCTCTTGTCGAGCACCTCGTAGCCGAGCAGGTACTGCAACCGCTTGATCTGCGCGCTAACCGCCGGTTGCGTCACGCCAAGCGACTGCGCGGCTTTGGTGAAGCTGCGCATCTCGGTCACCGCGACCAGCGTCCTGAGCAGATCAGTCGGAATATTCAACATAAAGTGGCCCCCAGGCGGCTCCCGGCCGCGACCTGCAACAATACGTCCGACATCGAAGCGGATGGCGCCCGCTCCTTTCGGACAATCACGGCTGGCCCGGCTCCAATCATTTCCGGCGCGGAAGATAATTTCAAGCAAGCGGCGATTGTAGCCGGCCCCGAACCAGACGATAGGAACAAATGTCTTTTTTGGCCCCCGGCCAGGGATGGGGCTACTCCCCCTCATCCTCCATCATAGCAAAATCGACCCTGCTGGCCTCCGGATATCCGTCGTTGCGGGAGGATCAGTTTCCGCTACAGTGGATTTCCCTCATATTAACAGTCTCGGCGCCATGAAGTTTCTGCGTCTTTACCTTCGCGTTCTCGAGCTGCTCGGGCGCGAGGCGCGCCTGGGCTGGGTCCTGGCCATCGCCAACGTGGCGCTCGCCTGCGCGATCTTCGTGGAGCCGATCTTGTTCGGCCGCATCATCGATGCGCTGGCGAATTCGCAGGGGCACCTCTCCGACCTGTCCTGGCCGAACCTCCTGCTGCTGGTCGGCGCCTGGACGGGTTTCGGCCTGTTCTCGATTCTGTGCGGCGCCATAGTGGCGCTGCATGCCGACCGGCTCTCCCATCGCCAGCGGCAGGTGGTGATGACCGACTATTTCGAGCATGTGCTGCAGCTGCCGCTGAGCTATCACGACGCCTTCCATTCCGGGCGCCTGATGAAGGTGATGCTGACCGGAACCAATACACTGTGGGGGCTCTGGCTCGGGTTCTTTCGCGAGAACCTCACCGCCTTCGTGTCGCTGATCGTCCTCCTGCCGCTGACGCTGGCGCTCAACTGGCGCTACGCGCTCCTACTGATCCTGCTGTGCGGCATCTTCACGGTGCTGATCGCGCTGGTGATCGGCAAGAGCGAGCAGCTGCAGCGAAAAGTCGAGCAATATTATTCGGACGTCGCCGAGCGCACCTCCGACACGCTGGGCAATGTCGCCCTGGTGCAAAGCTTCACCCGCATCGAGATCGAGGTCTCGGGCCTGCGCAAGGTGGGCGACATGCTGCTGAGCGCCCAGATGCCGGTCCTGTCCTGGTGGGCCGCCGCGGCGGTGCTGACCCGCACCTCGACCACCCTCACCTTGCTGGCGATCCTGATCGCCGGCATCTGGTTCTATCTCGACGACCTCACCACGGTCGGCGAGATCGTCATGTTCATGGGTTTTGCGGCGCTGCTGATCAACCGGCTCGAGCAGGCGGTGCACTTCGCCAACCAGATGATGATGGAAGCGCCGCGGCTCTCGGAGTTCTTCGAGGTGCTCGACACCGAGCCGGCGGTGCGCGACCGCTCGGACGCCATGGATCCGGGGCGGCTGCGCGGGCTGGTCGAGTTCGACGACGTCGCGTTCTCCTACGACGGCAAGCGCTCCGCGGTCGCCGACCTGAGCTTCACGGCGCTGCCGGGCGAAACCATCGCGCTGGTGGGGGCGACCGGCGCCGGCAAATCGACGGCGCTGGCCTTGCTGCATCGCGCCTTCGATCCGCAATCCGGCACCGTCAAGATCGACGGCATGGACGTTCGCGCGCTCAGCCTGTCGGGGCTGCGGCACAATATCGGGGTCGTGTTCCAGGAAGCGCTCTTGTTCAATCGCTCGATCGCCGAGAACCTGCGCGTTGGCAAGGCCGACGCGACCGAGGACGAGCTGCGCGCCGCCTGCGCGCGCGCCCAGGTGCTCGAGGTCATCGAGCGCCATCCCGATGGCTTCGAGGCCAAGGTCGGGGAGCGCGGGCGCCTGTTGTCGGGCGGCGAGCGCCAGCGGCTCTCGATCGCGCGCGCGTTGCTCAAGGATCCGCCGATCCTCATCCTCGATGAGGCGACCAGCTCGCTCGACGCGCTGACCGAAGCCAAGGTGCAGTCCGCTCTGGTCGAGGTCATGAGGGGCCGCACGACATTCGTGATCGCGCACCGGCTGGCGACCGTGCGCAACGCTACCCGGATCCTGATGTTGGAGAACGGCCGCATCATCGAGACCGGCAGTTTCGACGAGCTGACCCGCCAGCGCGGAAAATTCGCCGAGGTCGCCCGCACTCAATTCATCATCCCGGCCGAACAAGCGCCGGAAAGGCTGCCGGGCGGGCCGCTGCCGTAGCTCAACGAGCAAGCGTT
>DASZKX010000096.1:0-13702 GCA_035552735.1 Xanthobacteraceae bacterium | reverse complement strand
GCTGCGCCTCGACCTCGAACCGCAATTTCGAGGGCCGCCAAGGCTACAAGGGTCGCACCCATCTGGTCTCGCCCGTGATGGCGGCCGCCGCCGCGATCGCCGGGCACTTCGTGGACGTGCGGGAGTGGAATTGAGTCGCGGCGCGGGGCCTCTCCGCTGTCATCGTCCGCGCAAGCGGACGACCCAGTAATCGCCGACGCTTCAATTCAAAACGCTTGCGACTACTGGATGCCCCGCATGCGCGGGGCATGACAAACCGAGGATCCCCTCAGCCGCGTTCCCACCAGCAGTGCATCTGCGGCACGATGACGGTGCCGCTCGGGCGGTATTCGGGGGCGAGCTGGAAGCTGCATTGGCGCACCGCATCCGGCCCCGGAGTGGATTGAGCCAAGGGATGCACCAAGGGACGCACCCGGATCCGGGCCGGCGGGCGGGCGCGGGGACGCGGCGCGGTATCACCGGGCTGCACGGCGGTTGCGTTCGGGGCAACGCCCGCATTCTGAGCCACCGCCGGCCTCCAGGGCCCGAGACCCGCAAGCGTCAGCATGATCGCGCCCGCAACCGCCGCCTGCTTCATCGCACACATCCGCAACGCTGCCTCATTGCCGGACCGCAGGCTCGCCCATCGCGGCCGGGAGGTCAACCGTCGGTCGCCTGGTTATCGTGGCCGCTCTTGGCTCATCCGCCACTTGTGCTTACAACCACCCCCATGTCCGATCCTGCATTTTCCGATCCACCCGAGTGGGGGGGCCTCAAGGCGCCCGCGCTGGACGAGATCGAGGTCATCGCGATCGAGGCGTTTCGCCGGTTGCCCACGAAATTCTGCGCCTTGTGCGAGGACCTGGTCATCCGGGTCGAGGATTTTCCGACCGATGAGGTGCTGGAGCAGATGGGGGCCGAAAGCGAGTTCGACCTGCTCGGCCTGTTCCACGGCGTCGGCCTGCCGTTCCGGCACGAGAGCGCCCCGGTCCAGATGCCCAACATGATCTGGCTCTACCGCCGGCCGATCCTCGACTACTGGGGCGAGCACGACGAGACGCTCGGAGCCATCATCTCCCATGTGCTGGTGCACGAGATCGGCCACCATTTCGGCCTCTCCGACGACGACATGCACGCCATCGAGGAGAGCGTTGCGTAAGTGGCCTTTCGCGCGGCCGCCATCCGCGATAAAGGCTCCCGCACGGACACCGGTTCAGGCACGTTCGTCACGATTACGGGATTGATCGACCCATGGACAAGTTCACGGTTTTGGAAGGCGTCGCCGCTCCGCTCAAGATGATCAATGTCGATACCGACATGATCATCCCCAAGCAGTTCCTCAAGACCATCAAGCGCACCGGGCTCGGCACCGGCCTGTTCTCCGAGAAGCGCTACCGCGACGACGGCAGCGAGAACCCGGATTTCGTGCTCAACAAGCCGGCCTATCGCAACGCCAAGGTGCTGGTGGCGGGCGACAATTTCGGCTGCGGCTCCTCGCGCGAGCATGCCCCCTGGGCGCTCATGGATTTCGGCATCCGCTGCGTGATCTCGACCTCGTTCGGCGACATCTTCTACAACAACTGCTTCAAGAACGGCGTCCTGCCCATCAAGGTCAGCCCGCAGGATTTGGAGAAGCTGTTCGATGATGCCGAGCGCGGCGCCAATGCGACGCTGTCCATCGACCTGGAGAAACAGGAGATCCGCGGACCCGACGGCGGCGTCGTGCGCTTCGAGATCGATCCGCACCGCAAGCATTGCATGCTCAACGGGCTCGACGACATCGCCCTGACCATGGTCAAGCAGGACAAGATCGACCGCTTCGAGGCCGGCGCCAAGGCGGCGCGGCCGTGGGTGTGACCGGGCGCCGAGGTTTCCGCCGGTTCAGGTCGAGGGCGCCAAGCCGGGCTCGACCTCGGGGTTCGCCGGAGCATGCGGTTCTGCGTCGATTCCCGGCGTCACGACCGGAAGCTTCGGCGCCAGGATTTTCTTGAGCCCCAGCGTCGGGTACTCGATGAAGTGCCATGACAGCATCGCGAACGAGAGCGTGAGCGGAGCCGCGACGCAGAACAGCAGGGGCCAATATTCCCGAAAAACAGGGAAATAGTGCGCAAGGGTCTGTTGGATGGGAAACCCATACAGATAGACCCCGTAGGAATAGTCCCCCATCTGCAGCAGCCTGATCCGCGGCAGCGGAAGCATGCCCAGATAGATCATGCAGTACGTCACCGGGAACGCCGCCTCATACGCATAGCCGGGGTGGCGCAGCAGCAGGTACGATATGCCGGCGCACAGGCCGAATAGGCGCAAATCGATGATGATCCGCGCGCGCCAGTGATACGCCAAGGCGCCCACGAAAAAATAGAATACCGGCACGTTCAATTGATACGCATCGGCCTTCTCGCTCAAGTTATAGAAGACGTTCGTCACGCTCAGGACGATCGCCGCCGTCACGATCGTCCAGGTGAGGGCGCGCGTTTTTGCCGTCATCCCCAAGACCATCAACGCCGCCATGATGGCATAGCAATAGAACTCCGGACGAAGCGTCCAAAGATTCACGTTGACGTAATCGGGCATCGGATTGTCGAGAAAGACGCCGGGCAGCACAAACCGGACGCGACCCAGCACATTTCCGAAATATTCATAGAAGGCGGTGGCGCCGAAGTAGTCTCGCAACGGCAGGCGGGTGACGAGCGGCCCCAGGATGAGGGCGGAGAGGCACACCTCCGTCAGCAGGGCCGGAGCGATGCGCAGCACACGAAATGCCACGAACACCCTGAGCGAGGCCGTTCGCAGCGCGCTCCCGGTGACCAAAAAGCCGCTGACGCCGAAAAAGAGGGGGACCAATGAGATCATCAAGGGCCGCAGCGGCCCCTTCCAGAGGCTGCCGTCATCACCCTGCGAGACGAAATAGGAGTGAAAGACAAATATCGTCAGGGCGAGCCCGAGGCGCATGAGATCGAATCCCGGGCCGGCGCCGCGATTCTGATCCATGATGCTGGCGGCCGTCCGGGGGCTTGTCGCGGTATCCGTTGTTTGCGGGCGGTTGAGCAAGTGCGCGGTCCTTCAGTGGTCTTCGTGCGGCTATTTACGAAGGCCACCCGGCAGCGTCGATCACGAATGCCGTTCTTGATTAATGGGCGGAGGGCCGCCCGGACCGGGCACCGCCTTGCAACTGCCCTCGCCGTTTACCATCGGATCGACATCGCGATCATCGACAACCCGGGAGCGTCAACGAAGCTGGCTCGGGTTGCGGCTGTCGGCGCGGTGCGATTGGTGCAAGTCTCACTGCTTGCTCCACACAGTGCCGTTCGACCATTCAATACGGCCGTCCGGCACCACGACCCCCAGCATGTTCCAGGGCCCGCCGGCGCTCAGCGAGATATTGCTGGTCGCCTTGGCGCGCCCTACGAGGCCCTTGTCGTTCTTTATTTCCAGATCAGTGCCCGTTTGCGTGACCGTAAAGGTCTGGCCAGCCGCCTGGCACGAGACCGGTTGGGAATCGCAACGATAGGTGCCGGCGAAATTCGCGGCGGCCGGCTGTGCGTGGGCGCCGCCAATAAACGAGCCGGCCGCGAGCGTGCCGATGGCCAAAACGAACAGGGACTTCTTGTGCATCACGATCTTCCTCTCGGCGGACCGGCTCCTGGTGAGCGTTCGAGCTCACCGAGAGTGTCTGCGGTCCTGATACGTCGCCCACTGTGACACCTAAGCACTCGATGCATTTCCCTGTCGAGACGGCGCCGGGCGCTGCAAAATGCCGCAGAGATTCTGGGCTCGCGTCGGCTACGAATCGAGCGGCTCGACCCGCACCCCGCCTGATGCTCACGCCGACCGCGCCGCGATCGCCTCGGCGATCGCCACGGTGCGGCGCGCCATGTCGGCATGCAGCCGCTCCACCATGCGGCCGTCGAGCGCCACCACGCCTTTGCCCCGGCTCTCCGGCAGATCGAAGGCCGCGATGATCTTGCGCGCCTGAGCGACCTCGGCGGCATCGGGCGAGAAGGCGGCGTTGCAGGGCTCGATCTGGTTGGGATGAATGAGCGTCTTGCCGTCAAAACCGAGGTCGCGCGCCTGCGCGCATTCCTGCGCGAAGCCCGACCCATTGCCGAGATCGTTGTAGACGCCGTCGATGATCTCGATCCCGTAGGCGCGCGCCGCCGCCACGCAGGTCATCAGCCAGGGTAGCATGCCGGCGCGCCCGGGCAAGATCTTGGCCCGCGTCTCCTTGGCGAGATCGTTGGTTCCCATCACGAAGGCGGTGAGGCGCATCTCCGAATCGAGCGCGGCGGCTGCGATCCGGTCCGCGTGCAGCATGGCGAGCGGCGTCTCCATCATGGCCCAGACCCGCACCTCGTGGCTGGACCCCACCGCGACCATCCGCTCGATGACGTCGTCGAACTGATCCGGGCTCGACACTTTCGGCAGCAGGATCGCGTCCGGCCTGGCGTGCGCGATGACGTTGAGATCATCTAGCCACCACTCGGTGTCGAGGCCGTTGATGCGAACCACGACCTCGCGCGGCCCGAACCCGCCGGCCTTGACCGCATCCGCCACCTGCGCCCGCGCCGCCGCCTTGCTCTGCGGCGCAACCGAATCCTCGAGGTCCAGAATGACGGCGTCGGCCGGCAGGCTGCGCGCCTTCTCGATGGCGCGGGCATTGGAGCCCGGCATGTAGAGAACGCTGCGGCGCGGACGGATGGACATGATGAAGGCCCTCGATTGGCCCGGCGGGCTTAACGTAGCGGCGGGATCGTAGGGCGCAATCGCTTTATTGCGCCGCTCGCCGCGGCCGCGGGCATCGCGCTCTCGGCGAGGCTGATGGCGCAATAAAGCGATTGCGCCCTACAACAGGCAACGCCTTACGCCGCCTTCTTCTTCGCCTGGATCAGCTTACGGTTGATCAAGCATTCGGCGATCTGCACGGCGTTCAGCGCCGCGCCCTTGCGCAGGTTGTCGGACACGCACCAGAGCACGAGGCCGTTCTCGACCGTGGCGTCCTCGCGGATGCGGCTCACATAGGTGGCGTCCTCGCCGGCGCACTCATAGGGCGTGATGTAGCCGCCCGGCTCGTGCTTATCGATGACCAGCACGCCCGGCGCCGTGCGCAGGATCTCACGGGCCTCGTCGGCGCTGATCGGCTCTTCGAACTCGATATTGATCGATTCCGAATGGCCGATGAACACCGGCACGCGCACGCAGGTGGCGACCAGCTTGATCTTGGGGTCGAGAATCTTTTTGGTCTCGGCCATCATCTTCCACTCTTCCCGGGTGAAGCCGTCCTCCATGAACACGTCGATCTGGGGAATGAGGTTGAAGGCGATGCGGGTCGAGAACTTCTTCGCCTCCATGTCGCCCAGCGTGTAGACGGCCTTGGTCTGCGAGAACAGCTCGTCCATGGCCTCCTTGCCGGCGCCCGACACCGATTGATAGGTCGAGACCACGACGCGCTTGATCTTGGCCTTGTCGTGCAGCGGCTTGAGCGCCACCACGAGCTGCGCGGTCGAGCAGTTGGGATTGGCGATGATGCCGCGCTTGCGGAAGTCGACCAGCGCATTGGCGTTGACCTCCGGCACGACCAGCGGAATGTCGGCGTCGTAGCGCCAGCAGGACGAATTATCGATCACCACCGCGCCGGCGGCCGCGATCTTGGGGGCCCACTCCTTGGCGACCGGCGACCCCGCCGACATCAGGCAGATATCGACGTCCGAGAAATCGCAATGCTCGAGCGTCTTGATCTTGAGGATCTTGTCGCCGAACGAGACCTCGGTACCGAGGCTGCGGCGCGAAGCCAGCGCCACCACCTCGTCGGCCGGGAACGTCCGCTCCGCCAGGATGGCGAGCATCTCGCGGCCCACATTGCCGGTGGCGCCCACAATCGCGACCTTGTAACCCATTGTTAACTCTCCCGCCTCATCCCGCGCCTTTGGACCGACGCACCGGCCACGGCGCAATCGGGCCGCTTCTAGAGCATTTTTCCAAAAAAAGCATGCCCCAGCTTGATCCGAGAGGAATCCGCACCGGCGCCGCAACGGTGGTAACCCGCAACGGCAGTTGGCCGCGATGGCGCGAAACAAAACCCGGCCGTCACTTGTGGTCGCAGGGGTAGCCCGGCTAGAGTGCCGGTCGGGCGTCACATTCGCGAGGACATCATGCGTTCGAGGACTTTGGGCGTCGCTTCTCTCGCCGCCCTGATGGGGCTCGCGGTCGCGTCGGCCTCCCCGGCGGGAGCCCAGACGGCCGACCAACCCGTCACCCACACCGTCAAGAAAAAGCCCGCTGCCGACCGTGACGCCCCGGCACGCGTGACGGTGCAGAAACGCTCGTTCCTGGATGCCGGTGTCGAGGTCAAGCCGGGCCAACGCAAATTCACCGATTACGCGTTCCCGCCGGGCTATTCGCCGACCTCCTCGATCGACTTCACCACCGGCAACATCCGCGGCCCCCTGGTCGGCCCCTGGGACACCAGCCGCGGCAATTTCTGGCCCTGGTGAGCGGATTGCGCTGACGGCGTTTCAGCCCTCATGGTGGGGAGCGCGGGCAATGCCCGCGCGTCTCGAACCATCAGCCTGCGGCCGCCGCCATCTCGCCGATGATCGCGGCTCCCATCTCCGACGTGCTCACGATCTTGGCGCCCTCCGACTTGATGTCGGCGGTGCGCAACCCCTTGGCGAGCGTAGCCGCGATGGCCTGGTCGATGAGATCGGCCTCGCGGGCCATGCCGAACGAGTAGCGCAGCGCCATCCCGAACGAGGTGATCATCGCGATCGGGTTGGCCAGCGCCTTGCCTGCGATATCGGGGGCCGAGCCGTGCACCGGCTCGTACATGGCCTTGCGCTTGCCCGTCTTGGGGTTGGTCTCGCCGAGCGAGGCTGACGGCAGCATGCCGAGCGACCCGGTCAGCATCGAGGCGACGTCGGACAGCATGTCGCCGAACAGGTTGTCGGTCACGATCACGTCGAACTGCTTGGGCCAGCGCACCAGCTGCATGCCGCCGGCGTCGGCGAGCTGGTGCTCGAGCTTGACGTCGCTGAACTCGCGTTGATGCAGCGCGATGATCACCTCGTGCCAGAGCACGCCGGTCTTCATCACGTTGCGCTTCTCCATCGAGGTCACCTTGTTGCGGCGCTTGCGCGCGAGCTCGAAGGCGACCCGTCCGATCCGCTCGATCTCATAGGTGTCGTAGACCTGGGTGTCGACGGCGCGCTTCTGACCGTTGCCGAGATCCGTGATGGTCTTGGGCTCGCCGAAATAGACGCCGCCGGTGAGCTCGCGCACGATCATGATATCGAGGCCCTCGACCACCTCGCGCTTGAGGCTCGAGGATTCGGCGAGCGCCGGATAGCAGACGGCGGGACGCAGGTTGGCGAATAGCGCGAGATCCTTGCGCAGCCGCAACAGGCCTGCTTCCGGCCGCACGTCATAGGGCACGCTGTCCCATTTCGGCCCGCCGACCGCCCCGAAGATCACCGCATCGGCTGCATGCGCCTTGGCCATGGTCTCATCGGTGACCGCGACCCCATGCGCGTCGTAGCAGGAGCCGCCCACCAGCCCCTCGTCGGTCTCGAACGTGCCCATGCCATGGTGGTTCATCCAGGCGATCAGCTTCTTCACCTCGGCCATCACCTCGGAGCCGATACCGTCGCCGGGAAGAAGCAGGAGCTTGTGGGTGGCCATGACGCGTTGCCTCGCCGATTGGCGTCGTGGCCGGGCATAGCCCGCGAAGACGGGCGTAAACGCCCTGTTGTCCCGGCCATCCACGTCTTACGGCGCCGCAATTGCTGCAAGACGTGGATGCCCGGCACAAGGCCGGGCATGACGGATGGAGTTCGCGCGGATTGCTAAAGGGCGGCGCCAGTCTTGGCAAGGATGCGTTCTTGGCGGGCTCGGGGCGCAGAGGATGATGGCGGCGCCGCGCCGCCACCCTACATCAAGGATGGCGGGAACCGGCATCCAACCGAGGAGAAGCCCCATGCCGCAGCAGCGTCCGAGGGTGGTGATCGCCGGTGCCGGTTTCGGCGGGCTCGAAGCCGCCAAGGCGCTGCGGTCCGCGGCCGCCGATGTGAGCGTCATCGATCAACAAAACCACCATTGCTTCCAGCCCCTCCTCTACCAGGTCGCGACCGCGGCGCTGTCGCCCGCGGACGTCGCCTGGCCGATCCGGCGCATCTTGCGCAAGCAAGGCAATGCCACCGTGCTGATGGCCGAGATCCGCGGCGTCGATGCCGGCGAGCGGATCGTGCACACCGATTCGATCGGCGTTCCCTACGATTTCCTCGTGCTCGCCACCGGCGCGACCCACTCCTATTTCGGTCACGACGAATGGGCCGAGGCGGCGCCGGGCTTGAAGCGCATCGAGGATGCGACCCGCATACGCCGCCGGATCCTGATCGCCTTCGAGCGCGCCGAGCTGACCGGCGATGCGGCCGAGCGGGCGCGCCAGCTGACCTTCGTGATCGTCGGGGCGGGCGCGACCGGGGTCGAGATGGCCGGCGCCATCACGGAGGTCGCCCGCCAGACCTTGGCAAAAGATTTTCGCCGCATCGACCCGAAGGCCTCGCGCATCGTCCTGATCGAGGCGGGGCCGCGCGTGATGCCGACCTTGCCCGCCAACCTGTCGGATTACGTGCGGGCGACGCTCGTCCAAAAGGGCGTCGAGGTGATGACGTCGACGCGCGTCGTGGGCTGCGATCCGCGCGGCGTCGACCTCGCGGACGGCCGCATCGACGCTGCGACCGTCATCTGGGCGGCCGGCGTGGTTGCATCGCCGGCGGCACGCTGGCTCGAGGTGGAGCATGACCGCGCCGGGCGCGTGAAAGTCGGAGCTGATCTGTCGGTGAGCGGCCATCCGGAAATCTTCGCGATCGGAGATACGGCGGCCGCGATCGACCCGGCCGGACGGGCTATCCCGGGCATTGCGCCGGCCGCCAAGCAGATGGGACGCTACGTGGGGCGGCTGATCGCGGCGCGGATCGCCGGCGCCCCGCCACCGGAACCGTTCCGCTATCGTCACCAGGGCGATCTCGCCACCATCGGGCGGCGCGCCGCGGTGGTGAAGCTCGGCCGCCTGGAGCTGCGCGGGGTTTTCGGCTGGCTGTTCTGGAGCGTCGTCCACATCTTCTTCCTGATCGAGATCAGGGACCGCTTCGTGGTGGCGTTCACCTGGCTGTGGGACTACGTCACCTTCCAGCGCGGCGCGCGCCTCATCACACGCGTGCCGCCGCAGGAGCGTTCGTGATCAGGTGCCTCATACGGCCTAGTTACGTCTCAGGCGCCTGGGGAGCACCCTCTCAAATGGCAGGGTCACGACGGGATGGCCTTCGCCATCGGTGACGATTATCGCCTCTACGTCCAAATCCCTGCCAGTCCGAACGCATTCCGCCACGGTCTCGCGGGCTATCTTGATTGCCTCTTGCCGAGCCTCATCGGGACCTGAGAGATCAGCCCCCTCATCGTCGGAAATTAGACGGTCGCGCGCCTTTATGAAAAAGTAGAACCGGGCCATGCTCGGCTAAACAATCAGTCACCGTCTTGGTTGCGTCGGCAACCGCACAGAGCGGTCATTTTTTAAGAACTGGGGTTCCATACACACGCCTCCAATAACGTGCCGACGAACTCTGTGGAACGCTCTACACCGGACACCGGCAAACTCGTGAGCCGGCGCCACAGCTGAGCCGCTTCGCGGTCAAGCTCGCGCTTGCGCTCGATCGGCCTCCCAAGGGCAAGCGCGCGGCTGCAGCGGGCATCGTCCATGCATTCACCGACAGCGAATTCGCCTAAAGGCCCGCCGTCATGCCGAAGAAGTCGTGGAATTCCGAATCTTTGCAGCCCAGGGCGTGCCATTGGGATGTTGCGCCCGCGCGGCAACCGAAACGGCTCTGCAGGCGTTGTCGCAGATCGTGCAGGAGAACATCCAATGTCGATCGTTCGGCTCATCCACATCACGCTCGATCCGTCCGAGACTGACAGGGCCGTGCGCGTATGGAAAACGGAATGCGCACCGCTCATGATACAGCAGAAAGGATGCATTTCGGAGAAGCTGCTGCGCTGCAGGGACGCTCACGAATTCATCTCCTATTCGGAATGGGATTCCGAAGCGGATATCGCCGCCTACGCAGCCGGCGATGCTCACAAAGAAATCGTCCGCCACGCCCGCGCCCTCAAAGGATCAAAGGCAGTGGTAAAGCTCTACGAGCTCGTGCAATAGAGCGGGAGGCCGGAGCCATCATCGGGGCTCGGTTGCCTCGTCTACCCTCCTCCTGCCCGATTGCGCAGCGCAGTCACGATGAAACCGGTCGGAAAGCCGGATGCCGGAAATCGGCCGCCGAGGCGGCGACGCAATGAATCACGGTTGCGGAGCCCCATCCGGCGATCCCGGGGCGATACCAGTTGTTTGCGGAGCCGATTGGCTGTCGGCATTTGCAGCGGGCGGTATTCGGTCATGCTGCTGCAACGCAATAAATGGATGGGCCCCGGTGCCTGAGTGCATCGCGGGGCCCGAATATTTTCGCCTCAGCGGACGCCTCGCCTCAACGGACGGTTTTCGCGCACCGCCTTTGCGAAATTTGTCTGGACTTCAGCAGTTCAACCTCGAAACCTGGTGGCGCTTGGCCTTCGCGCCCCGGTCACGCAAGGCTTTTCAGATTGTCGGCGACGCAAATCATGGCTTGCCTGGCAACATCCGACCATGCCTGCGCCGTGACCTCGCGCCTGGCGAGGTCATTCACGCTTGCTCGGTGGCGTCATTGGCTCCTCTTCGGCTGTGATCGGCGGACTTTCTTCATCCGCGTTCGCTGCTCGCCGCCTTGACCATATGATCGGCGCCGATACCCTGCGGAGCCTTGGAGCAACGCTCAAAGACTTCAACAGGTGAGCATTAAAATAACGGCCGTCGCGGGCGAGGGTTCCACGCGTGAGCACCGGCAGCGTCACGCACCTCACTGAACCGACACCCGGGCTCGCCGTCCCCGCTCCCCCTGATCCGGCAGGGCATATCCCTCGTCGAATTGGTCGCGAAGCCGCAAAAGACCTAGCTCCCGCTGAACCAGTTGTAGCCCATGTCTTCCCAGTAGCCGCCGAGATATTTGTCGGTGACCGCCATCTCCATCACGTATTTCGGGTTCTTGAAGCCGAGCTTGGTCGGAATGCGCACCTTCATGGGGAAGCCGTACTTGCGCGGCAAGATCTCGCCGTCGAATCCGAAGGTCATCTGGGTCTGCGGATGCAGCGCGGTCGCCATGTCGATCGAGGTGGAGTAACCCTCGGCGCAGCGGAACCAGACATATTTCGCCCGCGTGTCGGCACCGACCCGGCGCAGGAATTCGCGCAGCGGCGTGCCGGTCCATTTGCCGATCGCGCTCCAGCCCTCGACGCAGATGTGCCGCGTGATCTGGGTCTCCTGCGGCAGCGCATAGAGCTCGTCGAGTGTCCACGTCTTCTTGTCGTCGACCAGGCCGCCGACCTCGAACGCATAGTCCTCCTTGTCGACCTCGGGCGCCTCGTCCTCGGGATAATAGGCGTTGAACGGGAATGGCCGCGTCACCATGCTGTCCGGATAGGTCGGGGCCAGCCGGTTGGGATTGAACAGCCAGCCCTGCACCCGGTCGTTGAAATAGGAAACCTTCTGCAGCACGGTCTCGGCGTCCGATTCGCTCACGATGTCGCAGCCAGTGAGGAACGCGAGCGCCCCCAGGCTGGCGCCGCCCCGCAGGAGCAAGCGGCGGGTCGGATCGGGCAACAGCTTGGCGGCGTCGCGGATCAAGAGCTGCGGGTCGACGCCCGGGATGCGGGTGCGGATCTTGGACTTGCGGGCTCCAAACATCGGACTCTCCTCGAGCCTGCTCCCTGCCCCTCCCGCAAGCGGGGGAGGGTAGGGAGGGGAATTCAGCGGCCGGTGACCATGGCGCGCAGGCTCTTGGGCACCAGGAACGCCATGACCACATGGATCACAATAAAAGTGACGATCGCGGCCATCGCAAAGAAGTGCACGTAGCGCGCCGCATCGTAGCCGCCGAACAAGATCGACAGCTCGCGCAGCTGGACCGGTTTCCAGATCGAGAGGCCCGACAGCACGATCACGACCGCGCACAGGATCACCCCCAGATATAGGAGCTTTTGCACCGCGTTGTAGACCGACAGATCCTCATGCGAGAGATGCCCGGAGAGCGCGGCGCGGGCATCGCTGATCACTTGGCCGGGGCGCAGCGGCAGGAGCTTGCGCCGGAAGCGGCCGGACCAGAGCCCCAGCCCCACATAGACGAGCCCGTTGACCACCAAGAGCCACATGGCGGCGAAGTGCCACAACAGCGCGCCCGCGAGCCAGCCGCCGAGCGTGATCACGGAGGGAAAATCGAACGGAAACAGCGGCGAGGCATCGTAAATCTGCCAGCCTGAGCCGATCATCATCAGCATGGCGAGCGCATTGACCCAGTGCGTCACCCGCACCCATAACGGGTGAATGGTCTGGCGCCCCCCGACCGGACGGGCCGCCAGGGTTCCGGTGGCCGCCTGGACGGCGGGGGCCGGGACAATGCTGGCTTCGATCCTGCTCGCTTCGATGGTCATGGCCCAACTCTTGCAAGATTTCCTATATATAACAACGCCGCGTGGCGCGGTGGCTTCACGATCTCGTCACGCGCCACCAACACAGGTAACCAAGCTACGTCAACCGCGCGGTCGCGGATGCGAATAGCGGCCCAGAACCGCCAAGACCGGATACGAGATCGGATACAAAACCGGATACAAGACCGGATAGAGGACACGACCCTATGAGCGAGAGTGCCGACCCGACCAACAGCCCGCGCGGCCTGCATTTTCCGCAGGCCGCCCTCCCCCAGCCGTCCGCTTCGGCTTGAGCCCCGGCCATGACCAAGACCAGTGCCGGCAACTTCTTCGAGGACTTCCGCACCGGGCAGCACATCGTGCATGCGACCCCGCGCACCGTCACGGCCGGCGATGTCGCCATCTATAACGGGTTGTTCGGCCCGCGCTTCGCGGTGCAGTCATCCGACGCTTTTGCGCAAAAAATCGGCTATCCGCGCGCTCCGGTGGACGATCTCCTGGTCTTCCACATCGTGTTCGGAAAGACCGTGCCCGACGTCTCCCTCAACGCGGTTGCCAATCTCGGCTATGCGGCCTGCCGCTTCCTGGCTCCGGTCTATCCCGGCGACACCCTCACGGCGGCCTCAGAGGTCATCGGCCTCAAGGAAAATTCGAGCCGCAAGACCGGCATCGTGTTCGTGCGCTCGACCGGCTACAAGCAGGATGGCGGCAAGGTGCTGGAATATGTGCGCTGGGTGATGGTGCGCAAGCGCGACGAGAAGGCGCCGGCGCCCGGCGATCACGTCCCGCGATTGCCCGAAGCGCTGTTGCCGAGCATGCTGGGCGACGCCTGTCCGCCCATCGATACCGCAGCCTACGACTTCACGCTCGCCGGCAGCCCCTACCGGTTCGGCGACTATGCGGTCGGCGAGAGGATCGACCACGTCGACGGCGTGACCGTGGAGGAGGCCGAGCACCAGATCGCCACGCGGCTCTATCAGAATACGGCCCGCATCCATTTCAATCAATTCGCCGCCGCCCAGGACCGCTTCGGGCGCCGCCTGATCTATGGCGGGCACGTGATCTCGCTCGCCCGCGCGCTCTCCTTCAACGGCCTCACCAACGCGTTCCAAATCGCCGCCATCAACAGCGGCCGGCACGTATCGCCGCTGTTCGCAGGCTTGAC
>DASZKX010000095.1:0-12837 GCA_035552735.1 Xanthobacteraceae bacterium | reverse complement strand
GTGCCGGCGCAGGCGCTGCTCATGCCTTGGCCCTTCCAAACGCCGCCGCCCTGGTTGCGGGTCAACCTGCCGGAGCCGTCCGCCCACTGGCTGCCGGCCGACACGATGACCCGGACCGCGCCCTTCGGCGTGACCCTTCCCTGCATCGTGATCGGGCCGCCACCGTCATAGATGACCATGCCGTCGCTGATCTGCACGCCGTAGCGGTAGCTGGGGTCGCAGGACCCGCTTGTGGTCACGATGAGGACGCTCCAGGCGCCGTCATAGATGCTGCGGGCGGGAGCCGCGCCCGCGCTAGGTGCGATGCCGGACAGAGCCAGGAGTGTGCCCAGAGCGGCAGCGCAGAGACGATGTTTGGTCCGTAGATGGCTAGTCAGGGGGTGGCTAGTCATAAGTGCCTCGTGTTGCGCGTCAAATGCCATCGCCAAGCCGACGAAGTCCCAATGGTCATTCCGCGGTCCGTTGTCCATCCTCGGGGGTGATGGGATGAGGAACGTCGGGGGCTCGACTGGTTCGGGAAAGATGGGCGATGAACTCGCCCACTTCAAGACGATTCGATTGTGCTCGATAACGCCGGCCCTGTCGAATACCATGGCGGTTGTGATCAATGGGATTCCGCGCCCATTATCGGAGCTATCTTGGGGCCATGCGGCTGCGATGAGCACCGTCTGCGGCGATATTCGCGTGGCATCCATAGTAACATGAGTGGAGAGACCCGGGAATGAAGCCATCGATGCTCCGCGTCGGCGCGCCGTGCGCGATCCTGCGCGCCGCCATTCTGGCCGCCGCTCAGCTTGCCGGCATCGGCGCCGCGACGGCGCAGGATTTCCCCAGCCGCGCGGTCCGGATCATCGTGCCGTTTCCGGCCGGCGGCACCGCCGATATCGTGCCCCGCGTGGTCGGCGACATTCTATCGCGCAAATGGCGACAGCCGGTCATCATCGAAAATCGCACCGGCGCCGGTGGCAATATCGGGGCCGAGGCGGCCTTCAAGGCCGAGCCGGACGGTTACACCCTGCTCTCCGCGCCTCCGCCTCCGCTGGTCATCAACCAGAATCTCTATCCCAAGCTCAATTTCGATCCGGCGCAATTCGTGCCCATCGTGGTGATGGTGCGGGTGCCCAATTCGCTGGTGGTGACGCCGAAATTTCCGGCTCGCAGCGTGGCCGAGGTGATTGCCGCCGCGCGCGCCAATCCCGGCAAGGTGACGTCGGCGACCCAGGGCAACGGCACGACCTCGCACCTGACCTCGGAAATGTTCCAGATGATGGCGGGCGTGAAGCTGCAACATGTGCCCTATCGGGGCTCGGCGCCGGCGCTGGCGGATCTGGTCGCCGGCAATGTCGACATCATGTTCGACAATCTCGGGGTCTCGCTGGCGCTGGTGAAGGGCGGTCAATTGCGGCTGCTGGCGGTGGCGACACCGGCGCGCATGGGCGCGCTGCCGGAGGTGCCGACCATCGCCGAGACCCTGCCGGGTTTCGAATCGGCGGCCTGGTATGCGGTGGTGGCGCCGCCCAAGACGCCGCCGCAGATCGTCGACAAGATCAATGCGGATATCAACGAGGCTTTGCGCCAGCCCGAGATGCTGCCCCATCTCGCCGAGTGGTCGGGCGAGGCCATCGGCGGCAGCCCGCAGGCGACCGCGACCTATATGCGGGCGGAGGTGGAGCGCTGGAACAAGGTGATCAAGGCCGCCGGCGTGAAGCTCGAATGAGATGCGGCTCGTTCGGCTCAAGGCCGGGACAAGAAATCCGTCATGATCAATCCAAAGGCGAGACCCTGCGATGAAGCCGCGATCCGATCGGTCCGGCCCGCCTTCCAAGCCGTTGAGGGTTGGGGCGGGGGCCGCCAGGAATTCTGGATCCTGGCTGCCACCATCCTGGGATCGAGCATGGCGTTCATTGACGAGTCGGTCGTCAACGTGGCGCTGCCGGCCATCGAAGCCGACCTCAAGGCCCCGGTGGCGGTCATCCAATGGCTGGTCAACGCCTACACGCTGTGCCTTGCTTCACTGATGTTGATCGGGGGCGCGGTTGGCGATCGATTGGGTCGCCGCCGCGTCTTCGTGACGGGCACCGCTATTTTCTCCATCGGATCGCTCTGGTGCGGCCTGTCCCCGACCATCGCCCAATTGATCGCGGCCCGCGCGCTGCAAGGCGTCGGGGCAGCGCTCCTCGTTCCCAGCTCGCTCGCCATCATCGGGGCCTCGATCGATCCGGCGAAGCGCGGCAGCGCGATCGGGATCTGGGCCGGATTTTCCGCCATCGCGGCCGCGATCGGGCCGCTGCTCGGCGGCTGGATCGTCGATCATGTCTCCTGGCGATGGATTTTCCTGGTCAATCCGGTACTGGCGCTGCCCACGATCTGGGCTGCGCTCGCGCATGTGCCGGAGAGCCGCGACAGCGAGGCAGCTGCGGGCCTCGATTGGCTTGGAGCCCTGCTGGCCATTGCCGGTCTCGGCAGCCTGGTGTTCGGCTTGATCGCATCCTCCGATCTCGGCTGGCGCGACGGGATGGTGGTGGGCTCGGTCGCGGCCGGGCTGCTGCTGCTCTTGGCATTCGTCTGGGTCGAAGCGCATAGCCGCGCCCCGATGATGCCGCTCGACGTGTTCGCCTCCGGGACCTTCAGCGGGGTCAATCTGTTGACGTTGCTTCTTTATGCCGCGCTCGGCGGGGCTTTCTTCTTTCTGCCCTTCGACCTCATCCAGGTGCACCATTATTCCGCGACGCTCGCGGGCGCTGCTTTCCTGCCGTTCACTGTCATGATGGGGGCCCTGTCCGGCTGGTCGGGCGGGCTCCTGAATCGTTTCGGCGCACGGCCGCCGCTCGTCGTCGGGCCGACGATCGCGGCGGTCGGCTTGGCGCTGCTGGCATTGCCCGGGACCGACGGCTCCTACTTGAGCACGTTCTTCCTGCCGATGGCGGTATTGGGGTTTGGCATGGCGGTCAGCGTCGCTCCGCTCACCACGACTGTACTCACTGCGGTCCCGACCCACCGGACCGGCGTAGCATCCGGCATCAACAATGCCGCCGCCGCGGTGGCCAATCTTCTCGCCGTGGCCGTGCTTGGCGCGGTCGCGCTCAATGCACACGACCGGGAAATCAATCGGCACTTGGCCACGCAGGCCGTCTCATCGCAGGTCGAGGCGGCGCTGGAGGCCAGTCGAGGGAAATTTGTGGCCGAGCCGGCGTTGGCCCGCTTGCGGGTGGAGGATCGGCAGACTGCGGACATGATCGTGCGAGCCTCGCTCGCGGATAGCGTCGCGTTGGTGATGTGGCTCGCCGCCGCGCTCGCGCTCATGGGAGCGCTTTGTGCCGCGATCACCATTCCACCCGGTGTGGGGCGCGCGCGGGTGAGCGGCGCAAAGCCCGAATTAGGGACAAATTCTACATAGTTTCCACTCTCGGACATCGAGCAGCTGGCAGCGACCCTGCGTTGGGGATTTGCTTTGAACGGTTTGGCTGCCGCCGATGGCCGTAATAGGCAAATATTCCTGTGGGCCAAATTGACAATCTGCGGCATCGGGCCGAGATGAGTGACAGAGCGCTTTGGCCCTGTTGCGAAGCTTGAGGGCGACGCTTTCGAGCCGCCAAGCCAGGGCCTGAGCCCGAACGCCGGACGCATCCGTTGCACGATGCGGCTGCGCGCTCGTCACTCGCAGACATGGCCGGCGCCGCGCTGCGGCGCTGCCGACGTCTCAACCGACGGGAGATTTTCCATGCAGAAGAAGCTGGTGTTGGAAACGACCGCGCCGTTCCAGGGGTTGGCGGAGTTGGTCGCCTATGACGAAGGTCTGTTCGAGCAGGAGGGGCTCACGATCGAATGGGCCGATCGCGAGAAGGGCGTCGACAAGACCCCGCAGCTGCACGTGACCAGCCACAAGGATGCGCCGCGCTTCGCCAGCCACGGCAAGTTGCTCGAGGAAGGCAAGGCCGACCTCTACAACGCCTGCGAATGGGGCAACTATTCGCGCGTCGAGGCCACCAAGGTGAAAAGTCGTCAGGTGGGCCGACGCTCGATCGTGACCTATGCGGCGCTGGTGGTGCGCGGCGATTCGCCGGTGCAGACCCCGCAGCAATTCGCCAATCGGCAGATCGGCGTCCCGTTCTTCTTCGGCACCCACTATCTGACCCTGCAGATGCTGGAAGGGTTCGTTCCGCGCGACCTGATCAAGCTCGGCCGCGTGCCGAACGGCTCGCCTTATCGTTTCAAGCTGCTGATGGACGGCGTGATCGATGCCACCACCCTGACCGAGCCCTATATCTCGCTGGCCGAGAAGAAGGGCTGCCGCATGGTCGTCGCGGCGTTCCATCACGGCACCGAGGTGGCGTCCGAGCGGGTCGATGCCGAGACCTACAGCGCGTTCAACCGGGCGGTGCGCGAAGCGGTGCGGCGCGTCAACGCCAACAAGCGCGCCTACATGCACTATTTCCTCGACTACTACAAAAACAAGGATCCGCAGATCGCCGAACTGACCATCGACGACCTGCGCGAGAGCCGGGTCTATCTGGTCGATCCGGCCCCGATCCCCGCCGACGAGTTGCAGCGGACCTACGAATGGATGAAGAGCTGGGATTTCCTCGAATCCGGCTGCGCGGCGGGTGAGCTCGTGGACATGAACGTGCAGCAGCACGGCTACGCGAAGGCACCGCACGATCCCGTCGCCGCGCACTGACGCGCCGGAATAGTCGTAGGGCGGGTTCGCTTTAGCCCGCCCTCTGTGCGTGGAATGGCGGGTTTAAAGCGAACCCGCCCTACACAGGCGCCGGTCGCATGGCCGGCGCGAGTGCGGCTTCCATCTTGCCGGAGAGCGCCCTACACTCGCGCGGCTGACTGTCTCCCTCACTGTTCGACCGAGAGGGTCGCGATGAGCGGGTTCCGGCGGGGTCTTGCTTTCGGTGTATTGGGCATCGCGGTGGGCGCGCTGGCGCAAGGCGATGCGGTGGCGCGTGCCGATCCGATCGCGGATTTCTATTCCGGCAAGAGCGTCCAGCTCGTCATCGGCTACGCCCCGGGTGGCGGCTATGATGTGTATGCGCGCGCGCTCGCCCGCCACATGGCGCGCCACATTCCGGGCAATCCGACGATCGTGGTGCAGAACATGCCCGGCGCGGGCAGCATCAAGGCCGCGAACTATCTCTATAACATCGCGCCCAAGGACGGCACCGCGTTCGGCGGCTTCTCGCGCGGCGCGTTCCTCGACCCGCTGCTCGGCCGCGGCGACGGCGTGCAATATGTGGCGGCGAAATACGGCTGGCTGGGCAGCATCTCGAACGAGGTCGGGGTCTGCGCGTTCCGCTCCGACAGCGGCATCGCGACCTGGCAGGACATGCAGACCAAGTCCTACGTGATCGGCAGCACCGGGGCGGGGGCCGACAGCGACGTGTTTCCGACCGTTCTGCGCAAGATGTTCGCTCTGCCCATGAAGGTCGTCACCGGCTATCACAGCGCCGCTGACGTGGTGCTCGCCATCTCCCGCCGGGAGGTCGACGGCCGCTGCGGTTGGTCCTGGTCGAGCATGATGGCCTGGAACAAGGATATGTATCAGTCGAAAGCCATCAAGGTGGCGGTCCAGCTCGCCAGCCAGAAGCTCGCCGAGCTGCCCGATACGCCCTCGATCCTGGAGGTCGCGCGCGACGCCGACCAGCGCGCGGCCCTCAAGCTGATCCTTTCGCGTCAAATGATGGCGAGGCCCTATGTGGCGCCGCCGGGAATTCCGCCCGAGCGCCTCAAGGCGCTGCGCGCCGCTTTCGACGCGACCATGACGGATCCCGAGTTCCTGGCCGACGCACGGCGCCAGGACCTGGAGGTGCGGCCGCTCTCCGGAGCCGAGGCCGACGCGCTGATCAACGAGGTCTATGCGAGCCCGCCGGAGGTGGTGAAGCTGGCGATCGACGTGATGAAAGAGTAGCGAATGGTGAGTAGCGAGTAGCGATGACTGCATCCTATTCGCTATTCGCTATTCGCCATTTCGCTACTCGCCCGTCCGATGCCGCACCACCAGCACCGAGCATTTGGCGTAGCGGACCACGTGCCCGGCATTGGAGCCCAGGAAATAGGTGCGCACCGCCGGGCGCTGCGGGCGATGCGAGGTCATCACGATGAGGTCGGCCTTCATGGCGTTGGCCTCCTCGAGAATCTCCTGGTAGATGCCGCCTTGGCGCACCGCCGACGACACGCGGGCCGGATCGAGGCCGGTTTCCTTGGCGACGATCGCCAGCGCCTCTTCGGCCGACCTGCGTTGTTGCGCCTCGAAATCCGCCGGCACGTATTCGGCGAGCATCACCGGCGTGAGCGGCATGATGTTGATCAGGCGAATCGAGCCGCCCGACTGCGTCACCATCATCAGGGCGGTGGCGAGGGCCGGTTTGGCCAGCTCCGGGTCGGAAAGATCGACCGGGACCAGGATTTGCTTGTACATGGCGGCCGCTCGCTCCCAGCAGGAATCGGAAACCGTGCGCAATCATGCCACGTTTGCGCGCGTCTGCGAACCCGGCCGAACGGCCGGTCCGCGCTCAGTCCTTACCGGGCTTGATGAGGCGCGGGGTGACGAAGGCCTGCAGGCGTCCGCTGCGGCCAGCAAGCTTGCGCCAGCCGTCGTCGGCAAAGTCGATCACGACGAGGCCTGAGGTCGGCAATCCGTCGTCGAGCGCATGCGCCTCGCCGCCACGGTGCGCGAGCAGGAGCCGCGCCGTGTCGTACAAACCCGGATTGTGGCCGATCAACAAGAGCGTGGCCGTGCTCGCATCGGTGGCCTTGATGGCGGTCAGAATGGTTTCGGTGCCGCTTTCATAGAGGCGATCCTGGTAGTCGACCGGAACGGCCGCGGAAAACGCCGCAGCCATGCGCTCCCAGGTCTCGCGCGTGCGCTGCGCGGACGACACCAGGACCCGGTCGGGCAGCAGCGCATGCCGCACCATATGGGCCGCGATCTCGGCAGCGTCGTCGCGCCCGCGCGCATTGAGCCGGCGCTCGCGATCGCGCATGCCGGATTCGGCCTTTTCCGTCTTGGCGTGGCGCAGCAGCATCAGTCGCATGTCGGCAGCCCGGCAGCTCAGCAGCATCGATTTCTTCGGCCCGACAGTCTAGAGCGGCTTCACAATGGCTGGAAACAGAAACCGCTCTAGCATTTCTGCGTGGTCGCATTTTTCGGACGGAAAACCGGATGCCACTTTTCCTGAAAATGCTCTAGCATGGGGCGAGTCTAGCAAATGTGCACGTGCGGCGGCCGCCGGGACAGAGCAGGCCCGGCCGACAGGGGAGATGACGTGAGCGCGTCCGATCGAGCCGCCTACTCGCCGAGTTGGTACACCGCGACCGCAATGCCGGTGCCCGAACGCGCGCCCTTGGCGGCCGATCTCGATGTCGATGTTTGCGTGGTCGGTGCGGGTCTGGCCGGCCTGACCACGGCGCGCGAGATCGCCCGCGGCGGCTGGTCGGTGGCGGTGCTGGAGACCGGCCGGATCGCCGGGAATGCGTCGGGACAGAATTGCGGCTTCGTGCTGCCGGGCTTCGCGGCCGCGATCCCCAGCATCGTGGAGCGGGTGGGGCTCGCGCGGGCGCGGGAATTGTGGGCGCTGTCGGAAGCCGGCCTCGAATATGTGCGCGCCACCCTCCACGACACCGGCATGCCGGACGTGGATCCGATCGACGGCTGGCTCAACGTCTCCAAGGTGGATGACGCCGACCGCGTCATCGCCACCCTCGAGTTGATCGGGCAGGACTTCGGCGCCGAGGTCGAGGGCTGGGCGACCGACCGGGTGCGGGACGCGCTCAAGAGCAATCACTATTTCAATGCCATCCATTTTCCGCGCGCCTTCCATCTGCATCCGCTCAATTACGCGCTCGGGCTGGCGGCGCTCGCCGAAGCGGCCGGGGCGCACATCTTCGAGCATACGCCGGCGATGACGATCGACCCGACCGGGGTGCGCAAGCGGATCGAGACCCCGAACGGAAAGCTGCGGGCCGCCCATGTGGTGCTCGCCGGAAATGTTCACATCGGGGCGCTGATGCCGCGGGTCGCCGCCACCTTGCTGCCGGTATGGACCTATCTGGCGACCACCGCGCCGCTCGGCCCCCGGCTCGCCGACGCGATCACCTTTCACGGCGCGGTCAGCGACGGCGAGCGCGCCGACAATCATTATCGCATCGTCGATGGCGACCGCCTGCTGATCTCCGGCCGGGCGACCGTGTGGGAAGCCGATCCGACGCGTTTTGCCGCCGAGCTCGCGGCCGACATCGCGACGCTCTATCCGCAGCTCGGGCCGATCGAGATCGAGCATCGCTGGTCCGGCGTGCTCGGCCGCACCATCCACGGCATGCCGCAGATCGGGGAGCTGTCGCCGGGCATATGGCTGGCGAGCGGCTTCGGCGGACACGGAATCAATACCACCGCGATGGCCGGCAACCTGATCGCGCGCGCCATCGTGGACGGCGACGATACCTGGCGATTGTTCCTGCCGTTTGAATTGATCTGGGCCGGCGGCCTCACCGGCCGCGTCGCCGCGCAGGCCGGCTATTGGTGGAGCCGCCGCCGCGATGAGGGCAAGGCGCGACAGGCCCGCGAACGCGAGGCCGGCGGTTACCAGGCGCAGCCGCCACGGCGGCGTCCGGCGCCGGCGAAAGTCCGGACGCAGCGGGCAACGCCGCCAGAGCCGCCCGCGGTGGCCGCGATGGCGCTTCCCGCGGTCGAATTTCCCGCCGACCCGCAGCTCGATGCACTGCCGAGCGCGGACGACCAGCCGGCGGTCGATCAGCGGCCGTCGCGTTTGGCCATGAAGGCGGGCCGCTCGAACCGGTGAACGTCCCGGGCGCTCTCGAAATTGAATCGCATGCTTGTCCTTGTTGCGGCGCATCTGGCACCGGTTTCTAGACCATTTTCGCGCTGACGAGATAGCCGGGCGGCGCCCCGGCAGAAATTGCCGTCGGCGGCGCGTTTTTGCCGGGCGGGGCCGCGCCGTGATCGGCGAAGCGGTTGATCTGCCTGAATAATTTCTTTGGCACGCGGATTGCGATGTTGGCTCCATCGGTGTCGATGCACCGGTATCGAGCCACTGGTGCGGCCCCACGACGGATCATGTGGGCGGCCGCCCGGAACGCAGTTGGAGACTAGGCATGGGTCTTTTCGATGCTCTCACGACCGCCGTCGGGGGCCTGCAAGCGCAGTCGTTCGCTCTGCAAAACATCTCCGGCAACATCTCGAACTCGCAGACCACCGGCTTCAAGGAGACCGACACGAGCTTCGACGCCCTGGTGTCGTTGGCGGCCGCAGGCGAGCAGACTTCCGGCAGCGTGCTCGCAGAATCGGTCGCGACCAACACCGTCCAGGGCTCGATCCAGTCTTCCACCACCAGCACCAACATGGCGATCAACGGCGACGGTTGGTTCGTGGTGGCGAAGCCTTCGTCGTTCACGGACAACCAGCCGGTATTCGGCGGGATCGACAGCTACACGCGCCGGGGCGATTTTCAGGAAAACCAGGGCGGCTATCTGGTCAACGGCGCCGGCTATTACCTGATGGGCATTCCGGTGAGCGCCTCGACCGGCAATCCGCTCGGCAGCGTCCCGTCGGTCCTTCAGTTCAGCACCAACTTCGTGCCGGCCCAGCCGACCACCCAGATCCAGTACCAAGCCAATCTCGCGAGCGACCCCACGACCGCCGACAGCAGCAGCACCGTGCCGGGCTCCAACCTGCTCAATCCAATCGGATTCACGGCAAATCCCCTGGTGGGAGCGCCGGCGGCGGCGAGCATTACCGGCACCGGGGCGACCCTGCTGCCCGACGCGAAGGCGGTGGGAACAGGGAGCGTCGTCCTGGCGAGCGGCGCCACGACGCTGCTTTCTTCGCTCGGCTTCACGGCCGGCCCACCGGCCACCACGGTCACCGTGAGCGACGGAACCAATACGACCACCTACACCTACACGGCCGGCGACACCGTCGCGGCCCTCAACACCGCGATCAACTCGGGCTCCGCGAACGTGGTGGCTTCGGTGGGGGCCGGCAACCAGCTGATCTTGACCGGCGGCGACTTCCTGGTTCCGATCACCGTCGGCGGCACGGGCGCGGCGGCAGTCGGATTCGGCACTGGCCAAAATACCTTCCAACCGACCAATCTGCTCACGCAGAACACCGTCGCGGCGGGTCAGACCCTTACGTTCACGACGGACACGGCCCCGGCCGCCCCGGTGACCTCGACCATCACGTTTGGTCCGACTCAGGTCGCAACTCTTGCGCAGCTGCAAACCGCGCTGGCGGCCCTCGGCAACGTCACCGCCACCGTGAACACGGCCAACGGGAACATTAACGTCACGGCTTTGAACGCAACCGACCAGATCACTGTCGGCGGCAGCGCCGGCGCCTCGCGATTCGGCATTCAGAACCTGCTCGCAGTACCCGCCAACGGAACGGTGATCGCCGACGACGTGCCGACGTTCACGAACGAATCCATATCGGGGGGGTCGGTGACGGCCTACGACTCGACCGGCAATCCGGTGGATGTCCAGTTGCGCTGGGCCAAGACGGACAGCGTGGCGACCGGCGGCACCGATACCTGGCAGCTGTTCTATCAGACCAACTCGAACGCGACCGGCACGCAGTCGGCCTGGCAAAACGTCGGGACGGTCTTCAAGTTCAATTCCAGCGGCCAGATGAATCCGCCGATATCGAGCCTCACGCTCCCCAACCTCACGGTCAATGGCGACTCGCTCGGCAACGTTCAGCTCGCGCTGGGCAGCAACGGGTTGACGCAGTTCGCGGATTCGAGCGGCGCCGCCCAAGTCAATCAGTTTCAGCAGAACGGATTTGCCGCCGGCAAGCTCGATACGATCGCCGTCAACGGCCAGAACCGCGTGGTCGGCACGTTCTCGAACGGACAAAATATCCCATTGGCGGAAGTCACCCTGGCGAACTTCAACGGCCAGGACGGGCTGCAGGCGCTCAACGGCGGTGCCTATTCGGCGACCCAGGAGTCCGGGCCGCCGCTGTTCGACGCGACCGGCCAGATCGTAGGCAACTCGGTCGAGGCCTCCAACGTCGATATCGCTACGCAGTTCAGTGATCTGATCGTGGCCCAGCAGGCCTATTCGGCCAGCGCCAAAGTGATGACGACCGCCAATCAAATGATGCAGAGCCTGCTGACCGTGATCCAATGACGATGACCGGGTTCTAGCTCGCCATGCGGGTCCAGGTCGCAACCGATGATGCGGGCGAAGGGCAAGTAGCATGAGCCTCACCCAAGCCCTCAACACGGCGCTGGCGGGCCTGAATGCGACCCAGGCCGGCCTGTCGGTCATATCCGGCAACATCGCCAACGCCAACACGCCGGGCTATGTCGATCAGACCAGCAATCAGGTCGAGGTCGCGGCCGGTGGCGATTCCGGGTCGAGCGTCGATGTCAAGGGGATCAACCGCAACCTCAATTCCTTGCTGCAAAATCAGCTTTGGACCGAGACCTCCGGCGGATCTTATGCCGATACCAAGGCTGGTCTTTATCAGCAGCTTCAGCAAGTTTATGGGACGCCGGGGACCGCGGGCGCCTTCGACACGTCCTACAACAATTTCACGTCGGCCCTGCAGGCGCTGACGACCAGCCCGTCATCCTATTCGTCGCAAACCGCGCTGCTCGGCGCTGCGCAGCAACTGACGCAAAACCTCAATTCCATGACCGGCGGCATTCAGGCGCTGCGCAGCCAAGCCGAGCAGGGCATTGCCGACGGAATCCAGCAGGCCAATCAGGCCATGGAGACCATCGCGCAGATCAACCAGCAGCTGTCATCCAACGCGCCCCAGGACGGCGCCACGGCGACGCTCGAAGATCAGCGTGACCAGGCCGTCACCCAGCTCTCGCAGCTGATGAACGTCAACGTCACCAAGAACGGCAACGATCAAATCTCGGTATTCACCAGCTCCGGTCTCCAGCTGGTCGGAACGCAAGCCTCCCAGCTCAAGTTCGACGACCGGGGTTCGCTTTCGGCAAATTCGCTCTGGAACGCAAATCCGGGCAAAGACGGCGCCGGAACGATTACGCTGGTGGCTTCCGACGGTACCACCACGGACCTGATCGCCAACAAGTCGTTTCAGTCCGGCCAGATCGCCGCGTACTTGGAGATGCGCGACCAAGTCCTGCCGCAGGCGCAGAGCCAGATCGACGAGCTGGCTGCCCAGATGTCGCAGTCGCTTTCGGATCAGACGACGAACGGAAGTCCCGTGACCTCGGGCAGCCAGTCGGGCTTTACCGTCGGGGTCGGCGGCGTGCTGCCGGGCAATTCCGTGCAAGTGTCCTATACGGACGCTCTCAACAATCCGCACACCGTCACGGTCGTCCGGGTCGACGATCCGGCGGCGCTGCCATTGCCCAGCAGCGCGAGCGGCACCCCGAGCGACCCGGTGATTGGGGTGAATTTTGCGGCCGGCATGGGCTCGGTGGTGACACAGCTCAACGCAGCGCTCGGATCGAGCCTGCAATTCTCCAGTCCTTCCGCCGGCGTGCTGCAGGTCCTCAATGCGCCGGGCGGCAATTCGACCGTCAATTCCGTCTCGACCACCACGACCGCGACCGCGCTCGCCACCGGCAGCACGCAGCTGCCGCTCTTTACCGACGGCACTGCTCCGATCACCGGAGCGATCACGGCGACCGGTTCGCAGGATGTCGGGCTGGCCGGGCGCATCACCGTCAACAGCGCCGTCCTGGCGGCTCCCGGCTCGCTGGTGGCCTACCAGACCTCGCCGGCGACCTCGGTCGGAGATCCCACCCGTCCGAATTTCCTGCTGAACCAGCTGACCAAGGCGGCCCTGACCTTTTCGCCGACGACCGGAATCGGAAGCGCCTCGGCTCC
>DASZKX010000094.1:0-8989 GCA_035552735.1 Xanthobacteraceae bacterium | reverse complement strand
AGATACGTGATGAGGTACATGAGGCAGATCAGCCCCAGAATGTACCACCGGCCATAGCTCGCGCGTGTTTGTTCGGCTTCCGGCATGGTACTTTCCTCCCAGAGGCAATTTCTTCTCTATTGATCGCCATTGTGCGGGTTTGTGCGTGGGTTGCAAGCCGAATTGCCGGGGGTGAGCAGGTTGCGACAAGGTGCGCGCGGTATCGGACAGGTGAAGGCGGCCTGAACCGCTGGCCGCCCCGGCCGGGGCTGGGCCCAGGCCGGGCGCCATGCACGATCATTCGTCGTGCTCGGAATCCTTCTGACAGCCGTCCGACATTAGCGTGACGGATTTGTTCGGCGATGCCGGAGCGTGAGCAATGTCACATTTGTGTGACGCGCGACGCGCACAACTGAGTACTGGCCGATAGGGCGGCTCGCCTGGCCCAACCTCGCCTTGCGGGGGCGTCGCCTCCCGTTACATTGGCCGCCGACGTAACAATGCGACGGCGCGAACGAATAGATACCGAGCCATTTTCCGCCCCGGCTCCCTCCCGGCGTACCGCTGCGAGGGCGCCACGGTTGGTCCGAGGTCTCCATGCAGGTCCTTGTCCTTCCCTTCACCGCGCGATTCATCGTCCTGACTTTTTGCATCGCGGCAACCATCGCCTGCCTTGGCATCGCGATGGCGCAGAGCGCTTGGCTCGTTCCGCTGGCCGCTCCGATCCTCTTGTTCGGCGCGCTATCGGCCTTGGGCATCCGCGATCTCTTCCAGACCCGACATGCGGTGCTGCGCAACTACCCGATCTCGGCGCATCTGCGCTTCATTCTGGAAGAGATCAGGCCGGAGATGCGGCAATACTTCTTCGAGAGCGAGAAGGACGGCCTGCCGTTCAGCCGCGACAAGCGCGCGGTGATCTATCAGCGCGCCAAGATGGTGCTCGACAAGCGTCCGTTCGGCACGCAGTACGAGGTCTACTCCGACGGCTACGAATGGCTGCGCCATTCGATTGCTCCCAGGCCGGTCGCCGCCACGCCGTTCCGTGTGCGGATCGGCGGTCCTGATTGCGCCAAGCCCTATTCGGCCTCGGTCTTCAACATTTCGGCCATGAGCTTCGGGGCGCTCAGCCCCAACGCCATCCGCGCCCTGAACGGCGGCGCCCGCAAGGGCGGCTTTGCGCACGATACCGGGGAGGGCGGCTTTAGCCCGTATCATCGCGAGAACGGCGGCGACATCATCTGGGAGATCGGCTCCGGCTATTTCGGCTGCCGCAATCCGGACGGTTCCTTCAGCGCCGAAAAATTCGCGGCCGTGGCAGCCCACGAGCAGATCAAGATGATCGAGATCAAGCTCAGCCAGGGCGCCAAGCCGGGCCATGGCGGGGTCTTGCCGGCCGCCAAAGTCACGGCCGAGATCGCCGCCATCCGGGGCGTGCCGGTCGGCGTGGACTGCATCTCGCCGTCGCGCCATACGGGGTTCTCGACCCCGATCGAAATGCTGCGCCTGATCGGGGACATGCGGCACGCGTGCGGCGGCAAGCCGGTCGGGTTCAAGCTCTGCGTCGGCCACCCATGGGAGTTTCTCGCGATCTGCAAGGCGATGCTGGAGACCGGCATTTGTCCCGATTTCGTGGTGGTGGACGGCGCCGAGGGCGGGACCGGCGCGGCGCCGCTGGAATTCATGGACCATCTCGGCATGCCGATGCGCGAGGGCTTGAATTTCGTGCACAACGCGCTGATCGGCATCGGGGTGCGCGAGCGCGTGCGCATCGGCGCCGCCGGCAAGATCGCCACCGCCTTCGACATCGGGCGGGCGGTCGCGCTCGGCGCCGACTGGTGCAACGCGGCGCGCGCCTTCATGTTCTCGCTCGGCTGCATCCAGTCGCTCAGCTGCCACACCGACCGGTGCCCGACCGGGGTCTCCACCCAGGATCCGACGCGCAGCCGCGCCCTGATCGTCCCCGACAAGCTCGAGCGGGTATACAATTTCCACCGCGCGACCCTGCACGCATTGGCCGAGCTCACCGCCGCCGCCGGGCTCGATCATCCCGATGAATTCCGGCCGGTTCACTTCTGCCGCCGTGTCTCGGCCCGCGAGGTGCTGACTTTTGCGGAGCTTTATCCGGCGTTGCGGCCGGGCGAGCTCCTCGAGGGCACCGCCGATCCGCGCTTCCGGGAGGCTTGGACCATGTCGCGCCCGGATTCGTTTTGTGCGACCGCGTGAGGGCGTCGTCCGGCCGGCATGAGGGGCGGCGGATTTTCCGGCTGCAGATACCGAAAGCGTGGCGCGGACGGCCGGCTGCCGCCGACCGGCGGCACGATGCCGGCGCATTATCGGCGTATTTAGGGGGCAAGAGCGGTGCCGACTGCACCGAATATTTACCGCTTGCGCGCGAGGCTGTCGCATCGGGGTTGCGTATTCATGCCGGACAGGTTTGCGGAAATGCGCCTCGGGCCGCGGGCCAAGCCGGCCGCCCGCGTGGGACCGCAACCCCGCCACGCTCCGGGGCTGGCGGGCGTTCTCCTTTCGGGAGCTATGCTGGCAGCCTGCTCGTCGAGCGGCGACTCCAATTTCTCGCTCTTCGCCGAACCCGGAAAATATGAGTATTACACCTGCACGCAGATCGCGGCGGCGATGAAGGGCCAGACGCAACGCGTGCAGGATCTAAAGGTCCTGATCGACAGGGCCGACCAGAGCGCCGGCGGGGCGGCGGTCGGCTTCATCGCCTACAAGGCCGATTACGTTGCCGCCGGGGAGGAGCTCGACTCGCTGCGCTCCGCCGCCCGCCGCAAGAGCTGCGACCAGGATGCGACGTGGCGCAGCAGCACCGCGATCCGGTGAGGATCGCAGCCGAGAACGATCGGCTCGAGGTCAATCGGGCGTCCAGCCGTACAGCCAATCGTAACGCGAGAGCAGCCGCTCGCCCCCCATGGCGGTGACCGCGAGCGTGCGCAGGAGTCCCGCCGCTGCGCCCATGTGATAGATGGCGCCGTTGCGCCGCGCCGCGCGTTGCGTTTGCCTGGTGCGCGCGCGGCGCCGCCGCTCGTAGCGGCGCATGGCGCCGGCGAAATCGCCGCCGGCGGACCCCAAGCTTTGGCCGAGCTCGGTGGCGTCCTCGATCGCCATCGCGGCGCCTTGCGCCAGATAGGGCAAGATGGGATGCGCCGCATCGCCCAGCAGTGTTACCGGTCCGCGGCCCCAATGCGATAGCGGAGCAGCGTCAAACAGCGCCCATTTGAGCCAGCGGTCGGCCGCGCAGAGGATCTCCCGCGGCGGGCCGCGCCATGCAGGCTCGTCGAAGCGGCCCAGGATCTCGGCGCGCTCGCCCGCGGCGCTCCAGCCCGGCTCGCGCCAGTCATCGGCCATGATGGCGACGACGTTGATCAGGCGCCCGCCCTTGAGCGGATAGTAGACGAGGTGGCCGCCGCGGCCGAGGCAGAGATTGACCGTGGGGATGCTCAATTCACACACCACCGCTTCGGCGGGCACCAGCGCGCGCCAGGCGGTATGGCCGGTGAAGCGGGCCTCGCCATGACCGAGACGGCCGCGCAGGCGCGACCACAGGCCGTCGGCGCCGACCAGAGCGAGGCCATGTTCCTCGACCGTCTCGTGGCGCGAATGGGCCGCCACCGTGACGCCATTGGGGTGGATCGCGAAGTCGTCGACCCGGGTCCCCAGGCGCAGGACGATATCGGGATTGGCCTGCACGGCTTCGATGAGCGCCGCCTGCAGATCGCCGCGATGGATCACCCAATAAGGCGCGCCGTAGCGTTGCTCGGCGGCGGCGCCGAGCGGCGCGCGCGCGAGCACACGCCCGCTCCGGGCATTCGCCACGGTGAGCTCCTGCGGAGCCGTAACGCGGGACGCCAATGTCTCGCGCAGCCCGAGCCCGATGAGAACCCGCGAAGCGTTGGGCGAAAGCTGAATGCCGGCGCCGGTCTCCTCCAGTCGCTCGGACTGCTCCAGCACGACCACCCGATAGCCGTGCCGCGCGACCGCCAGCGCGGCCGTCAGCCCGCCGATTCCCGCACCTGCGATGACCACCGTGCGCGAGGAAGCCACGTCCTCCTCCTCGCGTTCCGGATCACGCCGTGAGTGGTTCCATCAGGGCGCACTCGGCCGGCCTGGCGGCGTGGGGATCGAGACCCGGGTCCAGGCGGAACAGCGTGGAGCAATACGGACAGATGGCTTCGCTCGCATCGCCCATATCGATGAAGACATGGGGGTGATCGAAGGGCGGCTTCTCTCCTACGCACATGAACTCATGGGCGCCGATCTCGATCACCGGCACGCCCGGAGTGTTGTGGAAATGGGGAATGATATGCTCCGCCATGGGGCTCCTTGGCGCTCCTGGGGGCTCCTCGACGCGGCTCGGCGTCACCCTGCTGTCGCGCCGCACCATAGCGATCCGAGCTGCCGATTCCTAGGCCGTGTTTGGAGCTCCCTTGGATCGGGTTGGGGCCAATTTCGGATTGCCCGGGCCTTACTTGACCGCGGGGCGATCTCCATTTGAAGGCAGGCAAGCGCAGGCTTCGGTAACCGGTTTCGCATAAAGTGCTATGTTTTCACATAAAGTGCATCCTTCGGAGCGCGGGCGACTTATTATCGCCAATCCATCGAGGCAATCGCCTGGCTCATGACGAAGCTCCCTGACCACCCCTCGCGGCATCACGCAGCGCGGTTAGGCCCACCGCTCGCCGCGGCCGTGGCCTGCGCCATGGTGGCGCTTCTGACCGTTCCGGCCGGTCTCGAAGCCGGACCGCTGGTGTCCCTGCAGGACGATCCGGCGGCTTTGGCTAATCACATGCTCTTTCTTTCGTTCGACGCCGGTGCCGCCAAGCGCGAGATCGAAGCTGCGCTCGGCGCCGGCGATGCCGACCTTGCCGGAAGCTTTCTCGATCTGGCTCACGACACGAACGTGGCGGTCGACCCTGGCCTCGCCGATCAGGTCCAGGCCGCGAAGGCGACGGCAGCGAGCGCCTCCCACGCCATGGGAAGCTTCGCGCAGGGTCTGGTCACCGGCGAGCCCGCCGATATGGCCGGGCTGGCCGGCACCGCGGTCGGCGACCTTTTCGTGTTCGGCGACATCCGTGACGCGCTGCGCGAAGGAACGCGGCTGGCCACCGGCCAGCCGACGGATGAATTGATTCTCGGTTTGGCCTGTGCGGGTCTTGCCATCACGGCCGGCACCTATGCGACGGTCGGGGCGGGGGCGCCGGTGCGACTGGGCCTCTCGCTCGCCAAGGCGGCGCGCGCGACCGGGCGCATGAGCGCCCACATGGCCGAATGGATCGGACGTTCGCTGCGCGACGTGCTCGACTGGGGAGCGCTCGGGCGCGCCATCGGGGGCGCCTCGGTCACCGGACCGGTGATCGCGGTGCGGGCGGCGCGCGAGGCGGTCAAGGTCGAGAAGACCGCAGATCTGTTCCGGCTCGCCGGCGATGTCGGTCGCGTGCAGGCCAAGGCGGGGACGCAAGCCGCGCTCGATGGCCTCAAGATCGCCGAGGGACCGCGTGACATGTCGCGCATCGCCCGGGTGGCCGAGCAATATGGCGGCAAGACCCGCGCGGTTCTCAAGCTGGGTGGCCGGGCCGCAATCCTGCTGACCGCCAGCGTGTTCAATCTGTTCTCATGGATGCTGGCGGCGGTCATGACCCTGTTCGGCTTCTGCTCCTCGTGCAAGCGCACCGCCGAGCGTGCCACCGAGCGCTGGATCCGCCGCCGCAAGACGCGTGCCGCCGCCCGCCTGCAAGCGGCGTTGGCCGCGGCATGACGGCCAGCTACCGCTAGATCCATGACAGGGTAAGGCCGTGCCGCGCTTCCGACACGACGACGTTGAGATCGCGTTCCTGGACGAGGGCGAAGGCGAGCCCATCGTGCTGGTGCACGGCTTTGCCTCGAACGCCGCGGTGAACTGGGTGCAGCCGGGTTGGGTCGTCTTCCTCAAGCAGGCCGGCCGGCGCGTCATCGCGCTCGACAATCGCGGTCACGGCGCGTCCACCAAGCTGTATGATCCCGCCGAATATCACAGCGCCCGCATGGCCGCCGACGTGGCCGCGCTGCTCGATCATCTGTGTCTCGGCCGCGCCGACGTCATGGGCTATTCCATGGGGGCGCGGATTGCGGCCTTCCTGGCATTGCAGGATCCGCAGCGCGTGCGCAGCGCCATTTTCGGCGGGCTCGGCCGCAACCTCATCGACGGGACCGGCGTCCCGGATGAGGTTGCGGATGCGCTGCTCGCCCCGTCGCCGGCGGCGGTGAGCGATTCGCGGGCTCGCCTGTTCCGGGTCTTTGCCGAGCAGACCAAATCCGACCTGCGGGCTTTGGCGGCTTGCGTGCGCGGGTCGCGCCAGACCCTCGATCGCGCCCAGATTGCCGCCATCCGGGTCCCGGTCCTGGTCGCGGTCGGCAGCCTCGATGAGATCGGCGGCCCGGCGGCGGAACTGGCGAGCCTCTTACCCGCCGGCCAAGCGCTGGAGATTCTTGGACGCGACCACATGACGGCGGTCGGGGACAAGGTGTTCAAGCAGGGCGTTTTGAGCTTTCTGGCCGGGCGGGCTTGATCCGGCGCCGCGATCGGCCCCCAAGCCCGGATCATGCCCGGATCAAGACCAAACCCGTTGGTGGGACGCGGGTTTAACCCTATATGGACGCCAAGCCGCCGTACCTGTACTAAGGCGGCCGAAAGACGGCCGACGAGAGTAACCAGTCGCGGAGAGGGCCATGGCCCAGCATCACGTCCGGCATCAGGATAAGGCCAGGAGCGCGCTCGACCAGGTGGACCCGGTCTGGGCGCGCATTCGTCGCGAGGCCGAGGAGCTGGTGCGTCGCGAGCCCGAGCTTGCGACATTCATCTTCTCGACCATCCTGCACCATGACCGGCTGGAAGCCGCGGTGGTCCACCGCATCGCTCAGCGGCTCGATCACCCCGACGTGTCGGCGGAATTGATCCGGCAGGCCTATGAGGACGCCTTGGAGGGCGATCCCTCGATCGGCGCGTCGTTTCGGGTCGACATCGTGGCGACTGTCGACCGCGATCCGGCCACCGACCGCTGCATCGAGCCGCTGCTCTATTTCAAGGGCTTCCACGCGATCCAAACCCACCGGCTGGCGCACTGGCTGTGGCAGAAGGACCGCAAGGATTTCGCCTATTATTTGCAGAGCCGTTCCTCCTCGGTGTTCCAGACCGACATCCACCCGGCGGCGCCGATCGGCCGCGGCATCTTCCTCGACCACGCCACTGGCCTAGTGGTGGGCGAGACCGCGGTGATCGAGGACGACGTCTCGATCCTGCACGGCGTCACGCTCGGCGGTACCGGCAAGGAGGAGGGCGATCGGCATCCGAAGATCCGTCATGGCGTGATGCTCGGGGCCGGCGCCAAGATCATCGGCAATATCGAGATCGGCCATTGCGCACGCGTGGCGGCGGGTTCGGTCGTGCTCAAGTCGGTGCCGCACAACACCACGGTTGCCGGAGTGCCGGCGCGGGTCATCGGCGAGGCGGGTTGTCCCGAGCCCTCGCGCTCGATGGACCAGATTTTCAACGGCATGGATATTTGAGCGGAAAGGAACCTATCCGGTGGACGTCCAGGAGGTGAGGAAGCTCGACGCATATCTCAAGCGTCTGTTCGGCAATGCGCGCATCCGCGTGGTGCCGCGGCCGAAAAAAGACGATTCCGCCGAGGTCTATATCGGCGAGGAGTTCGTCGGCGTGCTCTTTGTCGACGATGAGGACAACGAGCGCTCCTACAATTTCCAGATGGCGATCCTGGCCACCGATTTGGGGTAGCCGTTCGGACGCTTGGCTAACTCCTCGTCCTGAGGGGCCGACTCTTGCCGGCCGTCTCGAAGGACGCGACCCGGGGCGACGCCATACGCGCGGCCATGGTTCGAGACGCGCGGGCGTTGCCCGCGCCCTCACCATGAGGGTCGAACTAAGGTCCGGGGGCCGCGGGCGCGGCCGGCCGCAGGCCCGTGATCAGCCGATCGATGTTGCCGGCCACCGATTGCCAGTCTTCCAGCCAGTCGCGCGGGAAGCGTACCACCATGTCGGCCGCCTCCTCGATACGCCGTTCGTACAAGCAGGTGCCAGGCGTCGCGCCGGCGCCATTGCGAGTGCAACGAACCAGAAAGTTCTCCGGCGTCGTCGCATCGTAAATCAGATCCTCGCCCTGATAGGGCGTCCCGTCCCGGAACGCGAGCACCGCAAGACCGGTCGGGCCGGACACCGGCTCGGCGGCGGCATAACGCGGATAGATCGTCCGCAGGCGTTCGCTCGGCGCCATCTCGTCGCCCGCACCGGCGATGCTGATGAAGATGCGGTCGAGCCCGGGGGTGGCGCCGGGGGCCCGCGGCGCCTCGGGGGCGAGCGGTTTGGGCGCCGCGTCCGCCGGCTCGAGGGAGGGCCACATGAAAGCGAGGTCGACGCGCTCGTGCGCGCCCGGCCGCCGCTGGACCGGAACGCGGATCGCCGCCGGCGGCAGCTCGAACGCGACGCCGCCGATCGTGACCGGAAGCTCCGGCGCATCGAGCGCGACCGGAGCTCCCGGCCAGCGCGGCCACAGTACATAGACGATATAGCCCACCGCTGCGAGCATCAGCACGAGCAGGAGGAGGGTGGGCAGCAGCAGCAGGCCGCCGCCCGCCGGCCGCGATCCGCCGGGCGGACCCGCTCGCAGTTCACGCTTGAAAAACCCCGAGCCGACCACGGTCTGTGCGCCTCCCGAATCAGCCGTGAGTATGGCACGCGATGTGGGCGAGAGATGGCGGGGCCCTGGCGGTGGCATTAACGATTAATTAAGGATGCTCTGGCGCCGACGGCTGCGCTCTGCAAAGCATCGGGCTCTGTCACCGCGTACAGGATACGATGTCAGCCGATTCCATACAGTCCTTCTTTGCCCTGGCGATCGGGTTTGCATTTGCGGGGCTGCTGGCCACCGGCTATCAGGCGGCGACCAGCCGTCCGGCGAGCTTTCGCCTGCTGCAGGCCGGCCCGCAGCCGGCGGCCTTC
>DASZKX010000093.1:0-1870 GCA_035552735.1 Xanthobacteraceae bacterium | reverse complement strand
GCCGCGACCCCTCGCTCGACGCCGGCATTCAAGCCGCGACGCGCGCGCTCGTCGCGCGTCAGCAGCCGGACGGCCATTTCGTGTTCGAGCTCGAGGCCGACGCCACCATCCCGGCCGAATACGTGCTCTTGCGCCACTATCTGGCCGAGCCGACCGATACCGCGCTCGAGCAGAAGATCGCCGTCTATCTGCGCCGCATCCAGGGTGCCCACGGCGGCTGGCCGCTGTTCCGCGACGGCGACTTCGACATGAGCGCGAGCGTGAAGGCCTATTTCGCGCTCAAGATGATCGGCGATGCGCCGGAAGCCGCCCACATGCGGCGCGCCCGCGAGGCCATCCTGGGGCGCGGCGGCGCCGGGCGCACCAATGTGTTCACCCGGCTGATGCTGGCGCTGTTCGGCTTCATCCCGTGGCGCGCGCTGCCGATGATGCCGGTCGAGATCATGCTGCTGCCGCGCTGGTTTCCGTTCCATATCGACAAGATGTCCTATTGGAGCCGCACCGTCATCGTGCCGCTTTTGGTGCTGATGGCGCGCAAGCCGCAGGCGCGCAACCGCAACGGCGTGCGGATCGACGAATTGTTCCTGGAGCCGCCCGCGGAGCTGCGCCTCGCCCCCAAGGCGCCGCAGCAGAAGTGGGTCTGGTTCCTCTTTTTCCGCGCCGTCGACGTGGTGCTGCGCGCGCTCGAGCCGCACTTCCCCAAGAACATGCGCCAACGCGCCATCGACCGCGCCCGCGCCTTTGTGACCGAGCGCCTCAACGGCGAGGATGGGCTCGGCGCCATTTTTCCGGCCATGGCCAACAGCGTGATGATGTTCGACGTGCTGGGCCTGCCGGCCTACGATCCGCTGCGCGCGACCGCCCGCAAGTCGGTCGAGAAGCTTCTGGTGGTGCATGCCCATGAGGCCTATTGCCAGCCCTGCGCCTCGCCGGTGTGGGATACCGCCCTCGTGTGCCAGACCCTGCTCGAGGTCGGCGGCGACGCGGCGGCAGCACCGACGCGGCGCGGACTGGATTGGCTCGCCGGCAAGCAGGTGCTCGACGTCGCCGGCGACTGGTCGGTGCGGCGCCCGCGGCTGCGGCCGGGCGGCTGGGCCTTCCAATACGCCAATCCACATTATCCCGACGTGGACGATACCGCGGTCGTGGTCATGGCGATGGACCGCGAGCAGCGCCGCAACCGCCACGACGCATTCGCTCCCGCGATCGCGCGGGCGCGCGAATGGATCGCCGGCATGCAGAGCCGCAACGGCGGCTGGGGCGCGTTCGATTCCGACAACGAGTACGAATATCTCAACAACATTCCGTTCGCGGACCACGGCGCCCTGCTCGATCCGCCCACCGAGGACGTCACCGCCCGCTGCCTGTCGATGCTGGCGCAACTCGGCGAGACGCCCGCCAACCCTTCGCTCAAGCGCGCCATCGATTATCTGCGCAAGACGCAGCTGCCCGACGGCAGCTGGTACGGGCGCTGGGGCATGAACTACATCTACGGCACCTGGTCGGTGCTGTGCGCGCTCAATGCCGCCGGCCTCGATCATGGCGCGCCCGAGATCCGCAAGGCGGTGGATTGGCTGCTCGCCATCCAGAACCCCGACGGCGGCTGGGGCGAGGACGGTTCGAGCTACAAGCTCGGCTACCGCGGCTACGAGGCGGCGCCCAGCACGGCCTCGCAGACCGCCTGGGCGCTCATCGGCCTGATGGCGGCCGGCGAGGCCGGCCGTCCGGCGGTGCAGAGCGGCATCGACTATCTGTTGCGCCACCAGGGCACCGACGGCTTCTGGGACGAGCCGCGCTACACCGCGACCGGCTTCCCGCGCGTGTTCTACCTGCGCTACCACGGCTACCCGAAATTCTTCCCGCTCTGGGC
>DASZKX010000092.1:0-24092 GCA_035552735.1 Xanthobacteraceae bacterium | reverse complement strand
GATTCCGTGGAGGGTACGATGGGCACAAAGCCGGATCATGGCTGGAGCTGGTGGTACCTGCTGCTGCTGGCGCAATTCGTGCCGGCGCTGTGGGTGCCGTTCTACAACTCCGCCGAGCCGAGCTGGATCGGCCTGCCCTTCTTCTACTGGTTTCAGCTGGCTCTGGTCTTCATCTGCGCCGCCGTGACGGCCATCGTCTATTTCATCACCGCATCGTCGCAGCAACACTAATCGACAGGTCCCCGGGGGGTGCCATGCAGGATATCAATTGGGTCGCGCTCACCGTCTTTCTGCTCCTGTTCGGGTTCATAACCTGGCTCGGTTTCGCGGCCGCGCATTGGCGGCGCGGCGACATGGATCAGCTGCATGAGTGGGGTCTCGGCGGCCGCCGCTTCGGCACGCTGATCGTGTGGTTCCTGGTCGGCGGCGATCTCTACACGGCCTACACCTTCATCGCGGTTCCGGCGCTGGCATTCGGAACAGGCGCGCTCGCCTTCTTCGCGGTGCCCTACACCATCCTCATCTATCCGATCCTGTTCATCGTGTTTCCGCGCCTGTGGAGCGTGTCGAACAAGCACGGTTACGTCACATCGGCCGATTTCGTGAAGGGCCGCTTCGGCAATCGCTGGCTGGCGCTGGCAGTGACGCTCACCGGCATCGTGGCGACCATGCCCTATATCGCGTTGCAGCTGGTCGGGCTGCAGGTCGTGATCGGGGGTTTGGGCTTTGTCGGCGAGGGTTGGGTCGGCGATATTCCGCTGATCATCGCCTTCGTCATCCTGGCCGCCTTCACCTATTCGAGCGGCCTGCGGGCGCCCGCCGCGATCGCGGTCGTCAAGGACCTGTTGATCTACATCACGGCCTTTGCGGCCATCATTATCATCCCGATTCAGCTCGGCGGATTCGGCAAGATCTTCGCGGCGGTGCCGGTGCAAAAGCTGCTGCTGGCGGTGCCGCAGGGCAGCACGACAGGTGCCTACGGGGCCTACGCGACGCTGGCACTGGGATCGGCGCTGGCGCTGTTCCTCTATCCCCACTCCCTCACCGGCATATTGAGCGCCAGCAGCAGCCACGCGGTCCGTCGCAACGCCGCATTGCTCCCGGCCTATTCGTTCATGCTCGGGCTGTTGGCACTGCTGGGCTTCATGGCCATCGCGGTCGGCGTCGACAAGCTGCCGGAATACGCGGAGGGCTTCAAGGCGTTCAAAGCCAACTTCGCGGTCCCTGCCCTCCTGCTGCATACCTTCCCGTCGTGGTTCGTGGGCGTCGCATTCGCGGCGATCGGCATCGGCGCCCTGGTCCCGGCCGCCATCATGTCGATCGCCGCCGCCAATCTGTTCACCCGCAACATCTATCGCGAGTTCGTCCACGCCGAATGCAGCGATCGGCAGGAATCCCAGATGGCCAAGTGGGTGTCGCTGATCGTCAAGCTCGGGGCGCTCGCCTTCATCCTGTTTGTTCCGACCCAGTACGCCATCCAGCTGCAACTGCTCGGTGGCATCTGGATCATCCAGACCCTGCCGGCCGTCATCATCGGGCTCTACACCCGCTGGTTCAACGCCTGGGCGCTGCTGATCGGCTGGGCGATCGGAACCGTGCTCGGGACCGGCATGGCGGCTTCGGTGAATTTCGCCGCCATGTATCCGCTCGCCATCGGGGGCTGGACCTTCCCGTCCTATATCGCGCTCTCGACCCTGGTCATCAATCTGATCGTAGCCGCGGTGCTGACCCCGGTGCTCAACATGATCGCCGACAAGGCGGCCGACGAGACGCTGGCGTCCGATTACGCCATGTGAAGGCTCCAGAGCGGCTGCGCCTTGCGCGGCCCTCAGCTCCGCAATGCGCCGCGCAGGAGGACGGCGTAAGCGCGCTCCGCAAGACCCGACGGGCGGGCGAGCCCCATGCGGGTCAGGCAGTCTCCAATCTCGGCTGAATGCGCCGCGCCGCCCAATCCACGCGCCAGAAATCCGACCAGGCCAAGCGGCGAAGCCAAGGCCGACTTGAGCGCCTCCAATGCCGGCAGCAGCCGCTGCTCGGTCGGCGTGAAATCGCTCTCGAACGGAAACGACGCCAGCAAACCCTCGGCACGGGCGCCCGCCAACGCCCGCTCGATCCGCCGCGGAGTATTGTCGCGCCAGGCAGGCGGCAGCTCGAAGCGCTTCTCGATCTTGCCGGCGTCCTTGGCCTGCCGCAGCAACTCGTCCTGAAAGCGCGAATCCGTTACCGCCAGCATGGCGGCGATCACGTCCCGATCGGTCTTGCCGCGCAGGTCCGCAACGCCGTATTCGGTCACCACGATATCGCGCAAATGACGCGGGATGGTGGCGTGTCCGTATTGCCAACGGATGTTGGAGCTGGCGCGGCCCTTCGCGGTGCGGGTGGCGCGCAACATGATGATGGAGCGGGCATCCTGCAGGGCGAAGCCCTGGGCGATGAAATTGTATTGTCCGCCCACGCCGCTCACGACCTGGCCGTTCTCGAGGCCGTCGGACACGACGGCGCCGAGCACGGTCGCCATCATGGCGCCGTTGACGAAGCGGGCCTTGACCCGGGCGCGCCGCTTGGCAGCTTCATCACCGTAGATTTCGTTGACATACGAGACCGCCGTCATACGGAACTTTTCGAGCGTGGCCGGGGGCATCTCGCGCAGCTCGCGGTAGAACGCGCGCGAGCCCACGAAAAATGCCGCGTGCAGCAGCACACCCTCGACCTCCCGGCGCAGGATGCCGGCGTGAAACAGCTCGAGAAAACCTTCCACGAACATTTCGCTGGCGCCGAAGAGACCGGCCTCGAACGGTTTCTCCTCGATCATCGCGGGTGGCGCGGTCGCGGACGCATCGAGCGCCCGCATGAGATCGCGAAAGCCGGCATTGTTCTTGTGGCGCAGGATCAGCGCTTGGGCGACTGCATCGCCCAGCGCCCCGATGCCGAGCTGCAGCGTGCCACCATCAGCCACGATGCCGGCGACCCGCAGCCCGGCCGCGTATTCGGCGAGATCGATCGGCTCGCGCGGCGGCGCGAACAACGGAAAATCGGTCTGCGGGCTGTCGAGGATCACGTCAAACGCATCGGCCGCGAGGTCGCCCTCGCCCGGCATGAATGGCAGCTCGCTGTTGACCTGTCCGACGAATAGAAAATCCGCTTCCTGGTTTTGCCGCTTGGCCAGCAGGTCGAGCGTGATGTCCGGATTGCAGCTGAGACTGTAGCGGGTCGCGCCGCCGCGGGCCCGCTTGGCCACCAGCTGCCCGACCACATTGACGCCGCGCTGCAGCACGCAGCCGAGCGCATGGGTGTAGTTGGCGGAGATATAGCTTTGCTGGGCGGCCGCGATGCCGAGCCGGGTGCCGGCCTGGAAGAAGAACTCGTCGACATCGACATTGGGCGGCAGGCCCTTGCGCAGCGCCACCGCATAGGCGAGATCAGGATAGCCGCCGAAGCATCGCTCCGCGATCGGGCCGATGAACCGCCGCTCCAGCTCGGAGGACGGACGCGGCTTTTCCAGCGTCAGCGCGGTGAAAATCCGCAGGCTGATCGAGGAATCCGCAGCCGCCCGCGCAAACAGGGCATTGGCCACATGATTGGCCTTGCCGAGACCAAGCGGCAGCGCCAGCACGATCTTCTTGCCGACCCGCGCGATGATCGCATCGGCGAGGCGGTCGGCGGAATCGAAATGCGCCGGCCCATTTTCCGAAAGTTTCATACTGGATGATTCACGTCAGCTTGTTCCAGCCCGCGTCCGGCCAGAAGCGGTCACCGTAACGTTGCGCCAGCCGCACCAGCGTGGCGCAGATGTCCGCCACGCCGTGCGACCTGGCATAGTGCAGCGGCCCACCGCGGAACGGCGCAAAACCGGTGGCGAAGATCATGGCGCCGTCGATCGTGTCCTCGTCTGCCACTACCCCCTCGCGCAGGCAGGCGACGCAGACGTCCAGCATCGGCAGGATGAGACGGTTAGTCATCTCGCCGGTCGGAGCCGCGACCTCGGCATCCTTCATGGCCTTGCCGTCCTTCCAGTCATAGATGCCCTTGCCGGTCTTGCGGCCGAGCTCGCCCTTGGCGACCTTGTCGCGCAACCATTGGGGGATGTCGGGCATCTTGCGCTCGAGGCCGGCCTTGAGCGTCTCGGCCACATGCATGCAGATGTCGAGACCGACCTGGTCCGCCAGCTCGATCGGTCCGACCGGCATGCCGAAGGTCTCCGCCGCCGCATCGATGGTCTCGCGCTTGACGCCTTCGTCGAACAAAACCATGGCTTCCATCAGGTAGGGCATGAGGGCGCGGTTCACCAGGAATCCGGGCGCGCTCTTGACGGGCGCCGGCAGCCGATCGATGCGGCCCAGGAAGGCGCGCGCGGCCGCCAGGACCTCGGCAGCGACCTTGTCGTGGCTGACCACCTCGACCAGCTGCATGCGCGACACCGGATTGAAGAAATGCACGCCGACCAGCCGTTCGGGCCGCTGCAATCCTTCGCGCAGCTGCTCCAACGGAATGCTCGACGTATTGGTGGCGAGGATCGCGTCCGGTCGCATCCGGGGCTCGATGCCGGCATAGACCTTGCGCTTGAGATCGAGCGATTCCGGCACGGCTTCAATCACCATATCGGCGGAGGCCACCCCCTCGCCGTTGAGATCCGGCATCAGGCGATCGAGCGCGTTGCGCACGTCGATGCGCCGGTGGGAAAGCTTGTCGAACAATTTCGCCGCGCGTCCCATGGCGTTGGCGAGCGGCTCCGGCTTCGTGTCGGCCAGGGTCACGTCGAAGCCGCGCCACGCGCACCAGGCCGCGATATCGCCCCCCATGGCGCCGGCCCCGATGACGTGGATGTGCTGGCCGGCCCACTTGCCGTCGGTGAGCGATTTCAGCTTCTCGCGCAGCCCGAACACGCGGATCAGGTTCTGCGCCGTGGGGCCGACGACCAGCTGGGAGAACGAGGCGATCTCGGCCTTCTGCATGGCTTGGGCATCGCCGCCATGCGTTTCCCAGAGATCGATCAGCGCATAGGGAGCCGGATATTGCTCCGGCGGCGCCTTGGCGCGGGCCTGCGTGCGCATGCGCTTGGCGGCGAACGAACGGGCGGGCGCCAGCTTGAATACGGACACCAGGAGCTTCGATCGGGAGGTCTTCAACTCGCCGGCGACCGCCGCTCTGACGGCGGCACGGACATGGCGCTCCTGCGTCACCGCATCGACCAAACCCAGCGCCTTGGCCCGACCGGCGCGCGCCGCGCGCCCGGTGAGCATCATGGTCATGGCCTCGATCGGATTGATGAGGCGGGGTGCCCGCACGGTGCCGCCGAGGCCGGGATGCAGGCCGAGCAACACTTCGGGAAAGCCGAGGCTCGCATCCTCGATCGCGATCCGGTAGTCGCAGGCGAGCGCGATCTCGAGACCGCCGCCCAGGCAATAGCCGTGGATCACCGCGACGGTGGGGAGCTTGAGCTTGTCGAGCCGGTCCGTGACGGCGTGGGCGCGCGTCAGGCGCGCCTCGATGTCGGTGACGTTCTTGTTGTCATGCAGCTCGCCCACGTCGGCGCCGGCGATGAAGCCGGCCGGCTTGCCGGAGCGCAGCACCAACCCCTTGGCGGATTCGCCCTCGATCTTGCCGAGCACGTCCTCAAGCTCGAGCAGCACCTCTTGCGAAAGCGTGTTGGCACCGGCGCCGCTCTTGTCGATGACGAGCCACAGAACATCGTCCTCGTCGCGCCGCAGCTTCCAGTGTCGCCACGCGCCGATCTCACGTCCCGGTTCTGGGCCGGCGCCCGGCCGCGAGAAAGGACCGAGCTCCAGATTGCGCGGCTCGAGAGTTTTCCAAACGCGCTCCGCCATGGCCGCCCTCACACCGTCTCGATCAACATGGCGCCGCCCTGCCCGCCGCCGATGCATTCGGTGGCGATCCCGCGCTTCAGGCCGAGCCGCTTCATCGCATTGACCAGATGCAGAACAATCCGGTTGCCGCTGGCGCCGACCGGATGCCCGAGCCCGATCGCGCCGCCATCCACGTTGAGCTTGCCGCGATCGATGATGCCGGCGGCGCCCGGGAGATGCAGCACGTCGCGGCTGAACACATCGTCCGCCCAGGCCGCCAGGCAGGCCAGGACCTGGGCCGCGAAGGCCTCGTTGAGCTCCCACAGATCTACGTCGGCCAGGCTCATGCCGTGGCGCTGCAGCAGTGCGGTCGAGCACAGCACCGGGCCCAAGCCCATGATGGAGGGATCGAGCGCCGACCACCCGCTGTCCACGATGACGGCGCGGGGCGTGAGCCCATGCTGCTTGACGGCCTGCTCGGAGGCAAGGATCACCCAGGACGCGCCATCGGAAATCTGCGAGCTATTGCCGGGCGTCACCTTGCCCCACGGCCGCTCGAAGGCCGGCTTGAGCTTGGCGAGCGAATCGACCGAGGAGTCCGGCCGCACCCCATCGTCGAGATCGTAGACCTTGCCGTTGCGGCCGAAGGCGGGCTCCAGCTCGCCCGCGAACGCGCCGCCGGCCTGCGCGCGCGCAAGCTTGAGCTGGCTCTCGACCGCGTATTGATCGGCATCGCGGCGCGAGACATTGAACACGTGGGCCAGCACCTCGGCGGTCTGCCCCATATTGAGCTCGACCACCGGATCGGTCAGGCCGCGCTCCAGCCCGATGATGGGCTTGAACATAGAGGGACGGAACGCCGCGATGGCCTTGAGCCGCGCCCCGATGTTGCGCGCCCCATTGAGCGCCGCGTACCATTCGACGGCGCTGCGGCGATAGACCAGCGGCGAATGGCTGAGCGACTCGGCGCCGCCGGCCAGCACCAGATTGGACACGCCTTGCTGGATATCGCGGTAGGCGGTGTCGATCGACTGCATGCCCGAGCCGCAATTGATCTGCACCGTGAACGCCGTCATGGCCTCGCCCATGCCGAGGCGAAGCGCCGCGACGCGCGCGGGATTCATCTCGTCGGCGATCACATTGACGCACCCGAGGATGACCTGGTCGAAGGCGTCCGCCGGAAACGGCTGGCGCAGCAGCAAGGGCCGGCCGCATTGCACCGCCAGATCGACCGGCGTGAACGGTCCGGGTCGTCCGCGCGCCTTGAGGAATGGGGTCCGGCTGCCGTCGATGATGAAGACGGGCCGGGCCTCTACTCCGCGGCGTTCGACTGGAACGGAGTCGCTGTTGGTGATGACACGTCTCCTTGCGCGGCAACGGCGCGGCGCGGGGAAATCTCTTCGGGGGCGAAATCATCGACCGCGACCACGCCCGCGATCGCCAGCTGCACGGCCTTGAGCTGATCGGCCTCGGCATCGGTGATCAAGCCGCGCTGCCGGGCCGCCGCGATGTCGTGCACGTGCGCCTGCCGCAGCCGGTCGCGCAGCGGCTGCACCGCGGAGATCAGCGCAAAGGTGCGATCGAGCCGGCCGACGCCCCCGTCATCGGTTCCGTGATAGATGTCGACGGTCAGCCGGTCGCGGGCCGCGGAGGGTTCCAACAGGATGGCGGCGCAGGCTTGCGTGAGCACGTCCGAAGGCCCGCGCCGGCGCGCCCCGAGTGGCAACAGCAGGAACCGCATGAGCCACGCAACCGGACGGTTCGGAAAGTTCGCCAGGATCTCGTCGAGACGCATCTCGATGATGGCGAAGCCCTGCTCCAAGCAGTATTGGACCAGCGGCAGGTCGGCGGCCTGGCGGCCCTCCTCGTTCCATCGCTTCAAGACCGCGGACTGCAGATAGAGCTCCGAGAGAATGTCGCCGAAGCGCGCGGAGATCATCTCGCGGCGCTTGAGATTGCCGCCCAGCGTCAGTAGCGCCATATCGACCGCAAGCGCGAAGGCCGCCGAGTAACGTCCGAGCTGTCGGAAATAGTCGGTCACCGCGCCGGCCGGCGGCGCCGGCGCCGCGTAGCCGAACGTCCAGGCGCGGCTCCAGGCGCGCAGCGCATTCGTGCAACTGTGGCGCACATGCCCCCAGAAGGCGCGATCGAACTCGTCGATACCGCGCGCCGGATCGCTCTCCTCCAGCGCCAGCATTTCCTTGAGGATGAAGGGATGGCTGCGGATCGCGCCCTGCCCGAACTGGATCAGGCTGCGGGTCACGATATTGGCGCCCTCGACCGTGATGCCGATCGGCACCGCACGATAGAGATTGCCGAGGTAGTTCAGCGGGCCTTCGATCACGCCCTTGCCGCCATGCACGTCCATGGCGTCGTTGGCGCAGACGCGCAACCGCTCGGTCGCCTGCTGCTTCATGATGGCGGTGACGACGGCGGGCTTGTGGCCGTGATCGATGGCCGCGCAGGTCAACCGCCGCGCGGCATCCAGCAGATAGGCGGTGGCGGCCAGGCGGCCGAGCCGTTCCTGGATCGCCTCGAAGCGTCCGATCGGAACATGGAATTGCTCGCGAATGCTGGCATATGCGCCGGTGACATGGGCCGCGAAGGCAGCCCCGGCGGCCGACAGCGAAGGCAGCGAGATGCCGCGCCCGGCCGCCAGCGCGGTCATCAGCATCTTCCAGCCCTTGCCGACCTGCTCGACGCCGCCGATGACATGATCCATCGGGATGAACACGTCGTGGCCCCAATTGGGACCGTTCTGGAAGACATGCATCGCCGGAAGATGGCGGCGGCCGATCTCCACGCCCGGCAGGTTGGTCGGCACCAGCGCGACCGTGATGCCGATCTCGTCGCGGATCCCGATCAGGTGATCGGGATCGTAAAGCTTGAAGGCGAGGCCGAGCACGGTCGCGACGGGGCCGAGCGTGATGTAGCGCTTGTGCCAGTTGAGCCTGATGCCGATGACCTCGCGGCCCTCATGGGTGCCGCGGCACACGATGCCGGAGTCCACCATGGAGGCCGCGTCCGATCCGGCTTCCGGACTGGTCAACCCGAAGCACGGGATCTCGCGCGCGTCGGCGAGGCGCGGCAGCCAGTATTCCTGCTGCGCCTTGGTGCCGAACTGCATGAGGAGCTCGCCCGGGCCGAGCGAATTGGGCACCATCGCGGTCACGGCGACCGATATGGAACGCGTCGAGAGCTTGCGGATGACCTCCGAATGCGCGTACGCGGAAAACCCGAGGCCCCCATAGGGTTTGGGAATGATCATCGCGAAGAACTTGTGCGCCTTGAGATAGGCCCAGACCTCGGGCGGCAGGTCGCGCAATTCCCAGGTGATGGCCCAATCGTCGAGCATGCCGCACAGCTCCTCGACCGGGCCATCGAGGAAGGCCTGCTCTTCCGCCGAGAGCTGCGCCGGGGGCGTGGCCAGGAGCTTGTCCCAATCGGGATCTCCGGAAAACAGATCGGCATCCCACCAGACATCGCCGGCCTCGATCGCCTCCCGCTCGGTCGCCGAAAGGCTGGGCAGCACCTTGCGGGCCCACCGGAAGATGGGCCGCGACAGCCAGTCCCGGCGAAAGGAGGATTCGGTCATGGAGATACCGGTGCCACAGCGATCATGACGACCAAGATCACCACGATCGGATTGAAAGGCCAACGCCAAGCTACGGTCACAATGAGGACAACCCGTGACGGATGGGGTGATTCTTAGCTACAAGTCTAGTCGAACGGCAGGCCCTAAACGAGCGGAGATTCGACAATTCGTCGGCAGGAGGCAACCCAAGCTCGGCTTGCCCGACGGCCTGCCGAGCTTGCGCCCAGCCGCCGATTTGCCAGCACCTCGGTTGAAGGCTCAATTGCAGCGATGTGCGTTCCGCCAAATCGCCAGCATTTCCTGGCGGCCGGCCCGCAGGTCTGTCGGTGGTCGATTGGCCGCCACGCTTCCCTCGCCTTGCAAGCCCGCCCATAGGGCGGCATTGAATCGGGCAACGTCCAGCCGATCTTCTGCACGAAAATCCTGGCCGGCCATCGCGTCCGCCCACCATGCCGCGTCGTGACGGGACGCCAGGACGCAGCCCTTGGGTGCGCTCAGCTCGGACTTCTTTTGCGTCGGGGCTGCGAGCGGCAGCTGTGTCGAACGCAATATATCCGGCACGGCGGCATCGTAGGACCATGCCGCTTGCGAAAGATCGAACACCTCGCTCATCGGCTCGGCCAGACCGTCGTGCACACCCAGTGGCGGCAGTCCGAGCACGTCCTCGATGGTGCGCAGGAGATCCATGGTCGTATAGCGCACGGACACCAGCACATTCTGCTTCACATAAGGCCCGACGACGAACGCCATGCTTCGGTGCGCGTCGACGTGATCGGCACCATCCTGCGCATCGTCCTCGACAATGAAAATCAGCGTGTCGGAGGCGAACGGACTGGTGGCGATCGTTTCCACGACCTCGCCGATGGCATAGTCGTTGTCCGCCATCTGGGTCTCGACAGTGTCGACCCCATCGATGCCGCTCGCAAACAAGCCGAAATGATCGTGCGGCAGCCGCAGCAGCGTCAAGCTCGGCATGTTGCGATCGGCGACTTGCGCGGCAAACTCCCGCTGCCATTCACGCACGCGCCAGAAATCCGGAAACGCCATGTCGAAGCCACGAAAGTAGACGTCCGTGTGCGGCGCAAGGGACGCTTTTGCCGGAAAGAATACCTGAAGATTCTCCGCGAACGGATCGCGCGACAACGGGATGAGACCGCTTTGCGCATCGTAGCGCGTGGCGTCGTAGCGGGCACCATCGCCGTAAAAGCCGTAGTTGCGAACCGAGAGACCCGCGCGTAGCGCGGCATCCCAGAGGTAGCCGGTCCCGGCCGCACCGCCGCTCGCCGCCGGCGGATCGGGCGCGGCCATGTCGGCCGTGCCGGGCAGGATGTCCGGGTCGGCCGGCGTCGTCGATTTTGCGCGCCGCCGCTCCTCGACCGTCGGCAGGCCGACATTGACGTTGCGGTTTGTTCCCTCCTGGTCGTAGGGCATTCCCCTGTTGGCATAGACCAGCGGCACGGCCTTCTCGGTGTAGTCGGTGGTTCGCGCGGCCGTGCTCCAGACCCAACCGGTCCCGCTCGATTCCGCGGTATCGAAGAAATTATCGAGGGTGACGAAGCGGCGCGCGAGCGCGTGGTGGTTCGGCGAGATCGGCTCGGGCAGCAACGTCAATTGCGGATCACCATTGCCGACGTCGAGATCGCCCAGGACCTGATCGTAAGTCCGGTTCTCCTTGACGATGTAAACGACGTGCCGGATGCGCTCGCGCAACGACGCCATCAAATCGGCATTTAGCTGGCGGATCGTCATGCTCGGAAAATGATTGTTGGCGGCAACCTGCAGCGTGAGACGCAGCAGCTCGCCGGCGTCGGGGACCGGCATGGACAGGAGGCCGGCGTTCGAGAGCTGCCAAATATATTTGTTGCTCGACAAGCAAGGCGCGCTGTCCCGCACGTCGGTCGACAGCGTGTTGCGACAGCCTCCCGGATTTGGGCCGGCGTTCGACTTGCCGTTGACGACGATCAGATCCCGGCCGCCGCGCCCGAGCGCAACCGCGTTGGGATACCAACCGGTAGGGATAAGTCCGATCACGCTCGTCTTCGCCGGTAACTTCACGGCATCGTCGTCATCGGCGCCACCGCCGCTCTGCAGCGGGTCGTCGTCATCGTCCTTGAGGACATCGCGGCCCAGCTGCATCACAGCGACCGCGTTGAGACCCCCATTGGTCACGAACAGCGTATGCTCGTCGGGCGAGAGTGCGAGATTGTTCGGGCTGGCGCCGCGCAATCCTGCAGGGTTTGCAAAAATAGATGCCGGAGCGGCGGCGGGGATCTCGGCCAAGACATCCCCGTCCTTGGCCTCGAGCACCACGACGGTGTCGCTGTTGTCAACCGCGATGAAGAGACGGGAGCGATCTTTGTTCAAGATCATCTTCGTCGGCTGACCGGCGAGCTTGATGCGCTTCCTGACGCCGAGCCCGTCGGGCGTGACCGCCAGCAGCACGACCTCACGGTCGCGCTGGCTGCCCACATACGCCTTGGTGTCGGAGGCCCAGGCGACGGCGAACGGATACTCCCCGCCGGCGACGCCCGCCGCGCCGGCGTCGATCTTGCCGGGTCGCAGATCCTGCTCGGCGACAACCTTGCGGGTGGCGATATCGATGAGGCTGACGGAGTCGTTCATGAAGTTGGCGGCCAGCAGGCGGTCGCCACGCGGGCTGACCGCTATTCCCGCCGTCATCGGTCTCACCTCGATCCCGTTGCCGGCCTTGTGGCCGAGCCCGATCGGTGGGCCGTCGACGACGAAGCGGTTGTTTTCCCATTTGTAGACGCGGACCGCATCGTTGACCCCGCCGGATACGAAGAAACCGGCGCCGTCGGCTTGCCAAGCAACGCCGTTGAACGTGTTCGGAGCCCGAAGCGCCTGACGCCGCACGGGCACCGGACCGCTGATGTCGTAAACGAACACGTGCTCGGTCGAGAGCGTCGGGACGAGCTTGCCGTCGGGACCATAGGTGCGGTTGAATCCGCTGGTGAGGATCAAGAGCTTCGCGCCGTCCGGGCTTACCGCCAGCTCGACGGCCTGGCCGGCCTTGAAATCGGATGACGACGGGACCGGAAGCAGCGGCTGGAAGCTTGATCCGGGTGCCGCGGTCGGCGTGATCTGCTGACCGGTCGGCAGCATTTCACCAACCAACAGCCGTGCAGGGTCACGCTGGGCCTGGACGACCGCCGACGGGAACGTGCCTGCGAGTAAAAAGACGATCGCAATCTCGGCCAGAGCACGGGGGATGCGAGGCATTGACAGGTCCCTCCAATCTCCTCGTCGAACCTCGACACGGCCCGCGGACCGGTCGTAAGCGCCAGTCCCACTTCCCTTACGTGAAGCGGAACAACCTCGTCGGCGTGTCCTGCAGGATCTTGCGCCGGGTGGCCGCGAACCCAGACCGAATGCGCGGCGTGTAATCAGGGGCGATCTCCCGGCCTCTCGAGCACTTCGGTCCCATCGTGACAGTGCAGGCACCTACAATCAACCGGTGCCGTCCCTCAAGGCGCCACCGGTATCGGACACGGCTTGCGCTCGGAATCCACCGCCACATAGGTGAAGAGTCCTTCGGTCACCTCGATCCTCTCCTCGCCGCGGCCCCGGCGGGCCCAGCTCTCGATCTTCACCGTGATCGAGGTGGTGCCGATCTTGACGATCTCCACATAGCAGCTCACCTCGTCGCCGACGAAGACCGGACGATGAAACGTCATGGCGGTGATCGCGACCGTGACGACGCGTCCCTTGGCGCGCCGGGTCGCAACCGTGCTGCCGGCCAGATCCATTTGCGACAACAACCAGCCGCCGAAGATATCCCCGGCCGGATTGGCATCGGCCGGCATCGCGATGGCGCGCAGCGCCGGCTCCGATTTCGGCGGCGCATCGGTGATGTCACTGGCGCTCATCGTGGATTTCTCATAGTTGGATTCTCCCAAAGGCCAGCCGGTATGCCGACAAAAAGAGCGTGCGCGTGCAAGCTCAAGACGGCGGAATATACATGCGCGCCCGTTCGATCACGGATTGCGGCATCTGATAGAGCCGCTGCACGATCACCTGCACGGCTTCGCCGGTGGCGGGATCAAGCGCGAGGTTCTGCTGCTTCATCAGATCGATGAACTCCGGATCCCGCATGGTTTTGTCGAACGCCCGGCGCATGATCTCTACCCGCTCGGGCGGAACGCCCGGGCCCGTGAACGAGGGATAGCCAAGCGTGAGCGGCGCGAAAATCAATTCCATCACCTGCCGATCCTCGGGTGTCTTGGCGTAGTCCAGCGCCAGCGGCAGATCGGGCAAGTCCCGGGCTTTCTGCAAGCCGAATTGCGCCAGCAGGGAGACCTTCTTGTCCTCGACCCAGCCGGCGGTGTTGCCGCTCTTGAGCGATCCCCAGGTCCAGATCTTACCCTGCACCTCGCCCCGCTCCATGGCCAGATCGACGTCGGTGCTGCTCTTGTAGCCGACGATGACCTTGAACCTGGTGCCAATGAGGCGATTGAGGATGCTCGGAAACAGGCCGGTATCGGTCGCGAGCGAAGTCCCGCCGAACACCACCTCCTGCGTCATGGCATCCGGCAGGCTGCGGACCCCCGTGGCGGAGGTCCACACCGCGGCCACGCTGGTTTCCTGCGAGGTGGTGCCGATCCAGTGATATCGGGTCGGGTCGAACTGCGCCTGCGGGGTCGCAAGCATGGGTGCGCGCACGAACCCGCGGGTTATGAATCCCCAGGCGGTGCCGTCTTGCGGGGCGATGCCATAGATGAAATTGGCGGCCTTGATCCCGCCGGCGCCCGGCATGTTGCGCACCACGATCGCCGGATTGCCTGGAATGTATTTGCCGATCACCTGGGCGATCGCGCGCGGATAGGCTGACAGCGCGCCCGGGCCTTCGCCGGTTCCGATATAGATGCTGATGACCTTGCCGGCATAGAAGTCATTTGCCCGCGCGGCACCCGAAAGCGCGATCGGCACGCTCAACCCGAGCGCAAGCAAAGCCGCACTCATGACGGAACACGGGGAGGCGAAGCGCAAGCCATGGGTCGCTCGATCCGGATTGTTGCGCATGAAGTTCATGCCCTTCGTTCATGCGCCCGGACGATGGACCGAATGTCCCCCGTCGACATCGATCGTGGCGCCGCTGACGAAGCCGGCGCGGTCGGAGGCGAGAAAGATGACGGCCTCGGCGATCTCCGAGGCTTTGCCGGCGCGGCCCGATGGAAATTTCGCGTGCAGCTCCGGCCAGCGGTTCTCGTCGCCCAGCAGTCGTTTTGCGCGCGCCATCACGTGAGGGAGATGCCGGCCGGGCACCGTCGGCCCCGGGTTGATGGCGACCACGCGCACGTTGTGCCGCATACTCTCGCCGCCGAGGCATTGGGTAAACATGTTGAGCGCGATGTTGGCCATGCAGCCGGCGATGTAGCGGTGGTTCGGCATCCGCGCCGCGGTGCCGACGATGTTGATGATGACGCCGCTTTTGCGCGCGCACATGCACGGATAGATGATGCGCGTGAGATCGACGTAGCCATAGACCTTGACATCCCACGCCCTGCGCCAGGTCTGGCCGTCGATCTCCGCGAGCGTGCCGGGTGGGATGTCGCCGGCATTGTTGACCAGAATGTCGACGTCGGCGCAGGCCGCGCCCAGGGCTTCCACGTCGCTGGTGCGGCCGAGATCGCAGCGGTGGACCGTCACCGTGACGGCGTGGTCGCGCCTGAGCCGCGTGGCGAGCTCCTGCATCGCGGCCTCGTCGCGCGCCGCGATGTGCAGGTTGCAGCCCTCCGCCGCCATGCTTTCCGCGATGACCTGGCCGATGCCCTTGGAGGCGCCGGTGATCAGGACGGTCTTGCCCTTGAGATCGAGGTCCATGTGTCACTGATAAATTTTAAAGACTTCGCGGGCAAGCGTGGCGCGCATGATCTCGGCCGGTCCCCCCGTGATCAAATAGCTGCGTGAGCGCCGCCACATCGCCTCGATCGGCAGCTCGGTCGACAGCCCGCTGGCGCCGTGAAACTGCATGCAGCGATCGGCCGCCTCGAAGCCGAGCTCGGTGCAGTGGATCTTGGCCATGTAGGCATCGTGGCGGCTGGCGATGCCCTTATCGACCTTCCAGGCCGTCCGATGGGTGAGCATCTGGCCGGTCTGATATTTGGTGTAGAGCTCGGCGACCGCGAACTGCACGGCCTGGCGGCGGGCGAGCGGCTCGCCGAACGTCACCCTTTGCTGCGCGTATGTGCCGATCATCTCCAGGCAGCGCTGCGCCACGCCCAGCCCGTGCGAGGCCTGATGCACGCGATTGCGCGAGATCCAGGATTGTGCCTCGCGCATCCCGTCGCCTTCCTTGCCGACCAGATTCTCGGCCGGCACCTTGACGTCGTCGAGCGCGATCTCATAGGTCACGTCGCCCATCATGTGGCGCGTCTCCCGCACGATCGACAGGCCGCTCGTATCCATGTCGACGATGAAGACACTCAAGCCGCCGCGCGAGCCTTTTTCGGGGTCGGTCGCCGCCACCAATTGCAAAAAGTCGGCGCCCTTGGCGTGCGAGATGAAGCGCTTGTAGCCGTTGATGACATAGTGATCGCCCTGCCGGATCGCGCGCGTGCGCAGGCGCCCGGGATCGCTGCCCGCGTCAGGCTCGGTCTGGGCGAAGGCGGCGGACTTCTCGCCGCGCAGCAGCGGATGGAGGTAGCGCTCCTTCATCTTCTCCGGCAACCGCAGCAGGATCGGCCGCGGCGAGGGGCCGAACACGCCGTCGCCGCGATTGGGCAGCGCGATCGAGCGCGAAATCTCCTCCCACACCACCGCCAGCGCCAGCAGGCTCAAGCCCTGGCCGCCGAACTCGGCCGGCGTATCGAGTTGCCAAAGGCCCAGTGCGCGCGCCTTGGCCTCCAGCATGGTCTTGATTTCCGGCTTGAGCTCGGGGCCCTCCATGCTGTGCATCTCGATCGGGATCAGTTCGCGATCGACATATTTGCGGACCGTTTCCCGCAACAGGCGGATGTCCTCGGGCAATTCGAAATCCATGCCACTCTCCCGACGCTTCGATTTCTGGTTGTTGACCCTTCTCCGGCGGGATTGTTACTCTAAAATCGAGTGCTGCAGTAGGGTGGGCAACGGCTCTTCCGCGGTTGCCCACGCGGAGGCAAACATGTTCGGGCCATCGAGCTTGCGACGACCGCGATCCGCGTGGGCACGGCGCGAAGAGCGCCTTTGCCCACCCTACGCTTGCGGCATCGCCTCAATGCTCGTCGCTCTGCTCTTCGCCTCACCCACGCGCGCCGACAGCGTGGCCGACTTCTACCGGGGCAAGACGATCAATGTCCTGATCGGGGTCAATGTCGGGGGCGGCTACGATTTCGAGGCGCGCCTACTCGCCCGTTTCATGCGTCCGCATATCCCGGGCAATCCGCTGCTGGTGCCCCAGAACATGATCGGCGCCGGCGGCATCAAGATGGCCAACTATCTTTATTCCATCGCGGCCCAGGACGGCACCGCGTTCGGCATGTTCCCCAGCACGCTGGTGGCGGCGCAGGCGGTCGGCACCGAGGGCGTCCAATACGATGCCAACAAGTTCTCGTGGCTCGGCTCGATCACCACCAGCCCGGTGACGCTCGCGGTATGGCATGCGGCCGGCGTGCAGACAATCGACGATGCGCGCAAGAAGGAGATCGTGGTGGCCGCCTCCAACAAGGGCGCCATCACCTACACCTTCCCGCGCATGCTCAACGAGTTCCTGGGCACCCGCTTCAAGATCGTGTCGGGCTATCAGGGCAACGGCACCATGACGATCGCCATGGAGCGCGGCGAGGTGGAGGGGGTCACCAATTCCTGGGACAGCTGGAAATCGTTCAACCCGGCTTGGGTGCAGGACAAGAAGATCAGGGTCCTGGTGCAGACCGAGCCGAAATCGAAAGAGCTCGCGGACGTCCCCTCGGTGCAGGAGCTGGCCCGCAACCAGAGCGACCGCCAGATCATGGCCTTGATCGTTTCCGGCGATGCGCTCGGCAAGCCCGTGGCGACCTCGCCCAATGTCCCGATCGAGCGCGTAGAAGCGCTGCGCGCGGCGTTCGATGCCACCATCAAGGATCCGGCTTTCATCGAGGCCGCGGAGGCCGCGCGGATCGAGATCAATCCGATCACCGGCTTGGCGCTCCAGTCCGCGGTGGCAAAGGTCCTCGCCACGCCCAAGAGTCTCGCCGAACGCGCCAAGACGATCATCGCCGAGTAGATCAAGCAACCCGTACTGTCATCGCCCGCGAATGCGGGCGACCCAGTAATCACTGCGCTCGCTATGGGGCACTTCCGTACAACAAATGAAATTCCATGACTACTGGGTGCCCCGCTTTCGCGGGACATGACAGTTGGTGTCAACGATCGCAGTTGAGGAATTGCAAATGGCATATCAGCCGGCTTCTCGCGCCTTGCAGGATCTCATCGTCCTGGACCTGACCCACGCCCGGGCAGGCCCCGTCTGTGTGCGGCAATTGGCGGACTGGGGCGCCAATGTCATCCGGATCGAGCGCCCGGGCGATCCGGCCGATATCGCGGGCCGCCACGAGGCCGATTTCCAGAACAAGCACCGCAACAAGCGCGGCATGGCGCTGAACCTGCGCGAACCGGAAGGACGCGAAATCCTCTATCGGCTGGCCAAGCGGGCCGATGTGCTGGTCGAGAACTTCCGTCCCGACGTGAAGGACCGGCTCGGCTTCGATTACGCGACCCTCAAGGCCATCAATCCGCGGCTGGTCTATGCCAGCATCTCGGCTTTCGGCCAAGACGGGCCCTACAAGGCGCGGCCCGGGGTCGATCAGATCGCGCAAGGCATGAGCGGGCTGATGTCGATCACCGGCGAGCCGGGGCGCGGGCCGATGCGGGTCGGGATTCCCATCGCCGATATCGTGACCGGACTGCACGCGGCGCTCGGCATCTTGGTCGCGCTGGTCGAGCGGGCGACCTCGAACGAGGGGCAATGGGTGCAGGCCTCGTTGATCGAATCGCAGATGTTCATGCTCGATCTGCAAGCCGCGCGCTACCTGGTGGATGGCGTGGTGCCCAAGCAGGTCGGCAACGAGCATCCAACCGGCGTGCCGACCAACGTCTACAAGACGCGGGACGGCTACGTGAACATCGCGCCGGTGCCCTCGATGTGGGGCCGGCTCTGCAAAGCGCTCGACCGAGAGGATTTGATCGACCATCCGGATTTCGCCACCCGCGAAGTGCGCCGCAAGCACAGGGTGGAAGTCAACGGCTTGATCCAAGGCATCGTCGCCGATATGGACACCGCCACGCTGATGCGCAAGCTGGAGGACGCGCAGGTGCCGTGTGGGCCGATCTATTCGATCAAGGAAGCCTTCGACGATCCGCAGGCCCAGCATCTCAAGCTCGGCCAGAGCGTGACGGCAGCCGACGGGAGCCGGATCACCCTGCCCCGCCAACCTTTCCGGCTCAGCCGCACGCCGAGCGCGCTGGCGGTCCGCACGCCGGAATTTGCCGAGCATACCGATGAGGTGCTGGCCGAGTTCGGATTCAGCCAAGCGGAGATCGCGGCCTTCCGGGAGCGGGGCGTGGTGGAATAGATGGGAGCGCTACGCGCTGCTAAGGGAGCGCGGATGCGGGATCGCGCTGACGCTTGCGTTTGCTCAGCCTTGGGAGCCTTTGCACCCGACTGCCAACTTCCTCCCGCGCAAGCCGCAGCTCGTAGATCTGTTGCAGGTTCAACCAGAATTCCGCACTCGTGCCGAACCAATGGCCAAAGCGCAACGCCGTGTCGGCCGTTACACCGCGCTGGCCGTTGACGATGCCGGTCATGCGGTTCACCGGCACGTCGATTTGCCGCGCCAGCTCCGCGGCCGAAATGCCGAGCCCCTTCAGTTCTTCGGCGAGATGTTCATCGGGATGTATCGCGGTGCGGCCCATATGTGTTCTCCCTCTTCAGGTGGACCAACAGCCCCGAACTTTCATTGGTAGTCAACGATCTCGACGTTTACCGGTCCTGGCGACCCCTCCGGCCATTCGAAGCAGATCCGCCATGGTCATTTATGCGGATGCTCCATTGACCCTGCCGGGAACCCTTAAGGGCTTCGTCCGATCAGTCTTTTCGGCCAAGCATGGATTCGTAGCCCATCGTTTCCATGACCTCGAGGATCGAGCGGCCATTGCGAATGGCGTCGGCCATTGTGGATTCCCGCTGTGCCAGTGCCTCGGCCTGCGCGATCACGTCCGCCTCCCGGGCACGCGGCACGAACACCGCGCCGCTCGCATCCGCGATCACGAGATCGCCCGGATGCACCTGGATGCCGGCGAACTGGATCTCCTCGTTGAACGACTGTTGCATGATGCGGCCGCGCGCCGTGACCTGAACGGCGGCGCGCCCATAGACCGGGAACCCCAGATCACGGCTTTCATCGATGTCGCGGCAGGCGCCGTCCACCATCACGCCGCGGACCTGCTTGATCTTTGCGGCGAGCGACAGGAGGCCGCCCCAGGCGGCGACATCGATCCGGCCGCCGTTGTCGACCACGATCACGTCGGCTGGTGTCGCGGCCGCAATCGCCGCGGTGCACAGATGCTGCTTGGACCGCTCCAGCCCCGCGGGCTTGATCTTGACCGTAATGCACCGTCCGGCCACGCGCGGACACGGCCAGAGCGGGCCGATGCCGATGACCGCGCCCGGTAAACCGAGGCGATCGAGCGCGTCCGAGACCGCGCAGGTATCGAGCTTGGCCAGCCGAGACAGGGCCTCATCCAGGATCATTTCGCTTCTCCGGGCATCTTTAACCGATTGACGGCAGGTCTTGCGTCTCGTCGAAAATCTGCCCCATCTGCGACGTGACTCCGGTCTTGCGCAACTCGTCGAGCCAGAGCGCGTGGATGCGCGGGTCCTGGTCGGCGTATTCGATCTGGGCGCCGCCGTCCTTGATGCTCACGTCGGTGCGCTTGCCCTCCGAGCCAACCCGGCGGTCCCAGATGACCGGGTAGCGCTTGCTGCCGAAGCCGACCGCCACATAACGGGCGGCGCGCGGGCTGCTGTCGAAGTGCTGGTGGAACATGTTGTCGGGCGGCGCGAAGCACATGCCGTGGCGCCAATCGACGCGCTGGAAATCGCGCTCGCCTTCATTCCACAACAGCGTGTAGCCGGTGCCATGGATGAAGAAGACGTGCAGGCCGGGGCCGTGGCGATGCGCCTTCTTGTAGGTTCCGACCGGCATCTCGGAGACATGCGCCCCCATGGAGCCTTCGCTCATCAGGAACTGGATGTTGGAGGAACCAACGCCGCGCGCCTCCCAGGGCTTGAGCTCGAAGGCGCCGAGATCGGGGACGAAATTGGTCTCCCACAGATTGCGGCCCGGGCGGATCGCCGTCATCTCGCCCTCGCCGCTGTAATAGCCCGGCAGCCCCTCCCGCTCCGGGAAGGCGAAAGGATTGTCGAACAGGAAATCCGCCCGGTGCAGGATGTTCATGAGGATGCGCATGCTGTTGGAGGAAGCGATGCGCACCGGCTCGGTGCCGGAGCTGTTGAAGATGCGGTAGCGGGAGTTGAGCGGCGGCGCGAACAGGCTGCGCGGGCCCCATTCGAACGCATGCCGGCCGCCGCCCGGCAGCTCGATCACGGTGCTGCCGCTGCCCGAGACCACATAGAGCAATTCATCGAACAGATGCTGCTGCGGCGCCGACTGTCCGCCCGGCGGCACCTCCAGCAGGAACACCGTCATCCAGTCTCCGCGACCCCTGAGATGCACGAAGGCGCCCTTGCAGCGGTCACCGAGCCGCGGCCACGGCGCGGTGGCGGCCGTCAGCAGATCGACCCCGAAGTCCTCGTGAATCGGCAGGCCTTCGGCCGCCGTCCAGTCGAGATAGGGATCGATCAGCAGGCGCGGCGAGACGGCGTTCATGACCGGCCCTCGAAGATGTGCTCCATGCGCGAGGCTGCGCCGGTCGCCGCGATCTCGTCGCGCCATAGGGCGTGAATGCGCGGGTCCTGGTCCCGGTAGCCGATCTGCAGGCCGCCGTCCTTGAGGTCGACGTCGAACACTTGCCTGCGCCTGAGCTTGCGGGCCAGCATGGGATAGCGGTCGCTGCCGATCGAGAGGGCGAGATAGCGCAGCGGCTCTGCGCCCGGATTGAAATGCTGATGCAGCGTGTCCGGCGTGAGCGCGAAGATCGTGCCCGGCCGCAATTCAAGCCTCTCGTAGACGGCTTCGCCCTCCTTCCAGACCAGCGTGTAGCCCGCGCCCGAGATGGCCATCACATGCACGCCGGCGTCGTGCCGGCGTCCCTTGGTGTAGGTGCCGGCCGGCATCTCGGAGACATGCGCATGCATGGAGCTGTCGGACAGGACAATGTTGATGTTGCGATTGCCGGCGCCGCGCGCCTCCCATTCGGGCAGGTTGAAGGCGCCGAGATCGGGGATGTGGCTCGTCTCCCACAGATGCCGGCCCGGCGCCACCGGCAGGAAAACACCCTCGCCCGCGAAGCTGCCGGCGCGTCCCACCCGCTCCGGAAAGCCAAACGGATGATCGAACAGGAAGGCCTCGTTGCGGAACACGTTCATGAGGAACGGCAGATCGTTGCCGCAGAGGAGGCGGGCCGGCTCGCTTGCGGAGCGGTTCGCGAGCCGGAAGCGCGAATTGAGAGGCGGCGAGAACAGCGCGCGCGGGCTCCATTCGAAACGGTGGATCTGGCTTTCGCTCACCTCGATGCTGGTGCCGCCATGGCCGGACAGAACGTAGAACACCTCATCATAGAGATGGCGGGCCCAGTCGGATTGGGCGCCGGGTGGGATTTCAACGAGCTGCAGCGCCAAAAAGTCGCCGCGGCCGCGCAGATGCAGGAACGCCGCGCGACAGCCGCCGCCCAGCCGTCCCCAGGGCGCGGTCGCGACCGCGTCGAGGTCGACCGCGACATCCTCGACCACGGGAATCTGCTGGGCCGCCGCCCAGTCCAGATAGGAATCGATCAGGTAACGAAAATCAGCCTTGCCGCCGGTCAATGGTCTTGCCTCGCTCTGCCCGAACACGAAGGCTAGCCGACTCCCCGAAGAATACAAATGCCGGCGCGCCGAGCGCCCGGCCGGGCGGCTTTATCCGCGCTCCAGACCACCCTATAAAGCTGCTAGCCGCGAGCGAAGCGCATAACAATCCGGGAGGACTTGATGACCGCGTACTGGCCCACGCTCGGCAGCTATGTCGAAGGCCTTGAGAAAGCCGGCAAGCTCATCCGCATCACCACCCCGGTCAACAAGGATACCGAGCTGCACCCGCTGGTGCGCCTGCAGTTTCGCGGCCTGCCCGAGAGCCAGCGCAAGGCCTTCCTGTTCGAGAACGTGGTCGACAGCGCCGGCCGCCGCTACGACATCCCGGTGCTGGTGGGCGCGCTCGCGGGCTCGGCCGAAATCTATGCGCTTGGTATGGGCTGCGACCTCGACCAGATCGAGGAGATCTGGCGCAACGCGCTGGCGCATCAGATCGCCCCGGTCGTGGTCGGCAACCCGGCCTGCCAGGGGGTGGTGATCAGCGGCGCGGAGCTCAGCCAAGCCGGCCATGGGCTCGGCCGGCTGCCGATCCCGATCTCGACGCCGGGATTCGACAATGCGCCCTACACCACGGCCGGCCATTGGGTGACCAAGGACCCCGAGACCGGGATGCACAATCTCGGCAACTACCGCGGCATGGTGAAGGCGGAAGACCGCATCGGCGTGCTGTTGGGCCGGCTCGCCTGGGGCATGCGCTGGCACATCGACCGCTGGCGCGAGCGCGGCGCGACGCGCGTGCCCGCCGCGATCGTGATCGGCGTACCACCGCACGTCTCCTATGCGGCGGTGACCCGCATCCCCAACGACATGTGCGAATACGACGTGGCCGGCGGGTTCGTGGGCCGGCCGCTCGAGCTCAGCCGCTGCGTCACCCAGGATTTGCTGGTGCCGGCGGAAGCCGAGATCGTGATCGAAGGCACGGTGCCGACCGACATGGTGGAGATGGAAGGCGCCTTCGGGGAATTCCCCGGCTACATGGCGCAGCGCGACTTCAGCTTCTTCATGGACGTGACCGCGATCACCATGCGCGAGAAGCCGATCTATCTCTCCATCATCAGCCAGATGCCGCCGAGCGAAAGCAGCAAGATGCGCAATATCGGCCGCGCCGCCGCCGGCGTCCGGCTGTTGCGCAGCGCCGGGATGGATAACGTGATCGCGGTCGAATATCTGGAATGCGCCGGCTCGAACGCTGTGGCGGTGGTGCAGCTCAAGAAGCGCGAGCCCGACGATGGCAAGAAGGCGCTCCGCCTCCTGGCCGAGAAGTTCATGGGCAAGCTCCTGGTCGCGGTCGACGATGACATCAACATCAAGGACGCCGAGAACGTACTGTGGGCGATCGCCTACCGGGCGCAGCCCCATCGCGATGCCGAGGTGGTCGAAGCGCCTCCGTTCACGCTCGATCCGGCCGCCGTTCCGCCCGGCGTGTCGCGCGGGCTGGTGACGCGCGACGCGCCGCCGCGCTCGACCGCGCTCCTCATCGACGCCACCATGCCGTGGCCCTACCCGCCGTTGTCGCTGCCCAAGCGCGAATTCATGGAGCGCGCCATCGAGATGTGGCAGGGCCTGCAGCTGCCGGCGTTGAACCTCAGGGACCCCTGGTGGGGCTATTCGCTCGGGCACTGGACGCCGGAAGAGGAGCATGAGGCCGAGCTCGCGGTCCAGGGCCGTCACTACGAGACCGGCGAGA
>DASZKX010000091.1:0-3495 GCA_035552735.1 Xanthobacteraceae bacterium | reverse complement strand
CGCGGCTTGCCGCCCATGCATCCCGGTGAACTTCTGCGCGAGGAGATTTTGCCGGCGCTCGATCGGCCCAAGACGGAGATCGCCAAGCTGCTCGGCGTTTCGCGTCAGACGCTCTATGACATTCTCGATGAAAGGCAGCCGGTGACACCCGTTATGGCATTGCGGCTCGGGAAGCTGTGCGGAAACGGTCCCGACCTCTGGCTCAATCTACAGAAGCGCTATGATCTACGACGCGCCGAGCAGGAGCTCGGAGAGAAGATCAAGGCCATTCCGACATTGGAAGTGGCGTGAGGGTTGCGGCGAGGCCCCTTGTTCCACGCGCCGATCGGCCTGCGCATTTCATCTTCCAGTAAGCCGCTGATTGAGGTTCCGGCGTAGCGCTTCCGAGAAGGCACGGCCGAGTCGGGATGGCCTTTCGCAAATTCGGATGCTCTGTCATAGCGCGATGGCGAACGAATATTGCCCACTTTCATCGACCGTGGCGCGCCCCAAGGGATTCGAACTCCCTACCCCGGCTTCCGTCCGAGCGATTTCACCACGGCGTCGGCCGCCCGTTCGCCCGATTCCCAGGCGCCCCCGGCCGTGCCCCATAGCGTCTCGTGCGCGGCTTCGCCCGCGAACCAGATGCGGTCGTTGACGGATTCCATCAGCACCTTGCGGGACGGTTGTCCGCCGGGCGCGGCGGCCGAGAAGGCGCCCATGATCCAGGGCTCGTCGTTCCAGTGGGTGGCGTGCCGGCGCTTGACCACCTTGGCGACATCGGTGCCGTAGAGGCCGCCCAGCCAGGTCTGCGCGAAATCGAACATCGCGTCGTCGCCCTTGGCGGCGAGATCGCGTCCGAAGCTGCCGCCCAAGTCCACGATGCACAGCGACGTGCCCGATACGTTGGCGAACAGCGCCGCCGTGCGGTTGCTGTCGGCCTTCTCGAACACCAGCTCGTCAGGCCGCAGCCCGAACGGATTGCCGGGCAGCTCCAGCGCCACATGGTCGTAGCTGCCGAGCTTGAGCCTGGCGGCGGCGTCGAGCTGGCGCTTCGGCAGATCGGGCGTGAACTTGATCTTGCCGGCGGAGAGCACGTTGGTGGAGACCGTGATGATGGCGGCGCGGGCCTCGAATTGGCCGCGCGCGGTTTCGACATCGACCCCGCCGCCGCGCGCCCCCCAGGAGATGCGGGTGACCGGATTGGACAATTCGACCGGGATGCCGCCGGCGAGCTTGGCCAGGAGCGCCCCGAACCCCTGCCGGCACAAGAGGTCGCTGTCGCGCTCGGCAGAGCGCGCGAAGTCGGCGGCCGAGACCTCGCTCAAGTCCTTGCCGCAGCCGAACGGGCCCAGCACGAATTCGATCATGGGGCGCCAGCCGCCGAGATCCTTCGGCAGCGCCTGGGCGCAGGGGAGATCGCTCTTGCGCGATGCATCCGCGATCGCGGTCGCGGCCCGCACCACGCCGCCCAGATAATCCTCCATCTCGCCTTCGCGTGCATAGCGGCGCCCGATGCGCACGCGCTGGCCGGGCGGCGCCGGATAGAGGTCGAGCCCGGTCTGGGTCGCGAGCTTCGCCACCGGGTTGATGTCCGGCATGTGGATCCAGTGCGCCCCGCGATCAAACGGCACCCCGAATGTGGCCGTGTCGGTGATGCAGCGGCCGCCGACCGTCGCGGCCGCCTCGACCAGGGCGAAGCGCCGGCCCACGGATACCAGCCGCCGCGCCGCCGCGATGCCGGCCGCCCCGGCCCCCACGATGACCACGTCGACGGTGCCGGGCCGCGAAGGCGTCTGCGGGGCCGGCGTGGATCGCTTCGAGGTAGGGGCCGCAGCGGACGTGACCGGCGCCGCGAACGCCGGGGCGCCGGACATGGTGGCCGACATGGCGGCCGAGGCGGCAAGGAACGACCGGCGGTTCAATCGTTTCATGGTTTGCGGTGTGTCATTGCGAAGCCCAAACCGGCGCCAGTCACTGATCGAATCTCAGAGCCGCTGTTCCATCCGGCCGGCGCCAGTATGGCCCGAACCAGCCGTCGCGCGCAAACGCGCGTGGCCTTGTGAGCCGGCGCCACCGCGCTTAACTCTGGCATTCGATTGGAGAACCCGGATGCTCGGTGCGGCCGCCCTCGCCCTGTCCCAGATGTTTTCACCGCCGTTTCGAACCGTGCTGGTGAAATCGATCGGGCTCGCCTTGATCCTGATCGTCATCATCGGGATCGGGCTGCACCATCTGCTGGCATGGGTCGCGGATGCCGGCGAGGGCTTGGCCGAGCACACGCTCGGCCCCAACGCCCATGGGCCGCTCGCGGTCCTGGCCTTCATTCTGTCGATCGCGGCCGGCCTCGGCATCCTGGTCGGATCGGTGTTCCTGATGCCGGCCGTGACCGCCCTGGTGGCGAGCTTCTTCGTCGACGACATCGCGCTCGCGGTGGAACGCAGCCGCTATCCGGGCGCGCCGGCCGGCAAACCGCTGCCGCTGCCGCGCGCCGTCATCGAGGGCGTGCGCACCGCGCTGCTCGCGATCGCGGTCTATCTGGTGGCGCTGCCATTCCTGCTGTTCGCGGGCTTCGGGGCCATCATCTTCTTCTTTTGTACCGCCTACATCCTGGGCCGCGAATATTTCGAGCTGGCCGCCATGCGCTACCGGCCGGTCGCGGATGCGCGGGCGCTACGCAAGCAACACACCGGCACGGTCTTCGTGGCCGGGATGTTCATCGCCGCCTTCGTGTCGATCCCGGTCGTCAATCTGGCGACGCCGTTGTTCGGCATGGCTTTCATGGTGCATATGCACAAGCGCCTGTCGGACGCGCACCCGCTGGAGATCGAGGCAAAGCGCAGCGGCGCGGCGTGAGGGTTGCGGCAGACGGCTTGCCGAGCCGACCGGGGTCGGTCAATTTCACCGCCCCGATAGGCAATCGTTGATTGGAGGACTTCATGGCTCGGCTGGTGGTGATGTACGGAACGCCGAGAGACCCGGGCGCCTTCGACAAATATTACTTCGCCACTCACGTTCCGATCGCAAAACAGATTCCCGGCCTGCGCAAATACGAGGTCAGCCGCGGCCCGATCGGCACGCCGGCGGGCCCGGCCCGCTTCCATCTGATCGCGACGCTCCATTTCGATGATCTGCAAGCCGTCGCCGTCGCGTTCGCGAGCCCGCAGGGCCAAGCCGCGGCCGCCGATGTCGCCAAATTCGCGACCGGAGGAGCCGAGATGGTGTCTTTCGACAGCCAGGAGATTTGAGAACACGACGTTCCTCGCCCGCATGCGGGGAGAGGGCGACACGGTATGGAGGAAAACCAAAGCTCGGCTTGGTGAGGGGGCGCTTCAGCACGCTCAGACTCGTGGAAAGGCCCCCTCATCCCGACCTTCTCCCCGCACGCGGGCTAGGGGATGCACACATCTTGGTGCGGCAGAGTGACTCAGGGCGCGCATTTGAGCTTCCCGTCGCCCTGAGTCGTGTGATTCTAGATGTGACACTTTGGACAACCCGGAGTGTCGCCATGAGATT
>DASZKX010000090.1:0-30759 GCA_035552735.1 Xanthobacteraceae bacterium | reverse complement strand
CGGCGGCGTCGATTCCGCGCGCAAGCCCCGATACGACCACGAGACCGGCCTCGCCGAGATCACGCGCGAGCCTGCCGGCGAGCTTGATCCCGGCCGCCGAGGCGTTGCGGGCCCCGACCACGGCGATCATCGGGCGATCGAGGACCGGCAGATGCCCGCGCACCGCGATCAAGGGCGGTGGATCATCGATCATCTGGAGGCGCCACGGATAGCCGGGCTCGCCCAGTGCCACCAAGCTGATGCCGGCGGACCTGGCCGCCTTGATCTCGCGCTCGGCATCCGCCGGCGAGCAGATGCGGGCGGAACCATTGGCGCCGCCCCGGCGCGCCAGGCTGGGCAGCGCGCCAAGCGCCGCCTGCGCGCCGCCATATTGATTGACCAGCGCCTGGAAGGTCCGCGGCCCGACATTCTCGGAGCGTATGAGCCGCAGCCAATCGAGCCGCTGCGCATCGGTCAACCGGACGCGGTCCTCACCCTGAATAGCGCTCACGCTTGCCCCCCGGATCGCCGTGCAGAATTGCCCAACGGGCGGCCGGCGACAATCCGAATTTTAGCCTGGTCGGTCAGTCCTTGCCCACGTGTGCCGAGCGGCCGATCTTGGGCTCGCTGCCGTCCAACAGGCGGGCGATGTTGGCGCGATGCAGGATCCACACCAGCACGGTGAGAAACACGAAAAGCATTGCCGTGCGTTGGTCGTCCAGGAGCCACAGCATGATCGGCATGGCGGCGCTGGCGAGGAGGCCGGCGAGCGAGGAATAGCGGGTGAGCGCCGCGACCGCGAGCCAGATCAGGCAGAAGGCGACGGCGGCCGGCCAGGCGAGGCCGATCAGCAGCCCGATATAGGTCGCCACTCCCTTGCCGCCCTTGAACGAAAGCCAAACCGGAAAAATGTGACCCAAAAGCGCGCCGGCTGCGGCCATGAGCGCGGCGTCCGCTCCGAGCGCGTAGCGGGCCGCGAGCACCGCGACGGTGCCCTTGAGGACGTCGCCGATGAGCGTGCCGGCGGCAAGCGCCTTGCTCCCGGTGCGCAGCACATTGGTGGCGCCGATATTGCCGGAGCCGATGGAGCGGATGTCAGGCGTGCCGGCGCAACGGGTCAAGATGAGGCCAAACGGGATCGAGCCGAGCAGATAGCCGACGACCAGAGCCGCGGCGTAAGGCAGGGCATCGATCGGCTGGGGCATCGCAATCTCGGTCCGGGCGTCCGGTCGGCAACTCGTGTTCCGTCTTACACTTGTTGCGATTGCCGAGCACCGCAGCTTTCCTCGCCCCGCGTGCGGGGAGAGGCCAGCGCGCGCCGTGCGAAAACCAGAATTCGGCCCGGTGAGGGGGCGTTTCCACAAGCTCAGACTGGCGGAAGCGCCCCCTCATCCCGACCTTCTCCCCGCACGCGGGGAGAAGGAGACCGCAGTGCGCCCGGACAAGTGCGAAACAAGCGTCAGAGTCACAACACTAAAGCGTTTTCACATGAACTGGAAACAGAAACCGCTTCAGCATTTTTGCACCGCCGCATTTTCGGACGGAAAACTGGTTCTACCCCCCTTGCTTCGGCGAGGGCAGGCTTTTCCTGAAAACCGCTCCCGCTCACGAATGAGACTTGACACGTTGGCGCGGTGCCGGTCGCGGGCCGAGCGAGGTGCGCTTGAAATGAAATCCGCCCGCGCGCGCGTCGGCCTCGTCGGCGAACACGATCAGCTCGCGCAGGCTGTGCTCGCCCTCCCGCAGCAACAGCGCGCTGTCCTTCGCGTACCACTTGTTCTTCTTGTGGGCGACCACGAAACTTTCGATGTCGCTCTCGCAGTAGTCGCATCGGAGCTTGCAGTCCTCGGTGCCGGCGGTCTTCACCACCTGGAACCGGTTGCGGACGTATTGGGCCTCCATCGGCTCATGCACGATGCAGTTCTTGTTGGCGCAATGGATGCCGAGGCTGCGCGGCTGGTCGTAGAGCGGAAACCTCTGCTTGTCGAAGCCGCCTTCGAACTTGTGCAGCGATTTGCCCTTGTTGAGGCCGAGCAACAGCGAGATCAGCGCCATGCGGACCGGCACCCCATAGGCGGCCTGCTGGAAATAGACCGCACGGCTGTCGGAATCCAACGACACGTCCAGCTCGCCGACCCGCGGCAGCGGATGCAGCACGCTGGCGCCGGAATATTTCGGCTCGTTGAGGAATTTCTTGTCGATCTTCGGATAGGGCTGGTCCTGCTCGCCCCAGCGCTCCTTCTGGAACCGGGTCACATAGACGGCGTCGATCTTCTTTTCGGAGACCGCGAGGTCGATGTCGATCTCGGGTCCGGAGAACAGCGACTGCTGATGCGGCTCATCGGGCGTCACGTAGAGCGCATCGATGGTGGCGCCGTCGCTGGCGCGCTTCGAGGCCGGGACGATCTGGCAGCCGAACTCCTCGCGCAGCCGGCGATCCACGTGGGCCGGAAGCCCCATCCCCTTGGCCGGCATGGGCATGATATTGGCGCCAAATCGCGCCAGCGCGTAGACGAAGGAATGGATGGTGCGGCTTCCCTTCAGGTCGCCGGAGATCGCGATCTTCAGGTTCTTGAGATGCTTGTTCTTCCTCTTGAGGGTGAAGAGGTCGCAGAGGGTCTGGGTCGGATGCTCGTGGCTACCGTCGCCGCCGTTGATGACCGGAACCGGCGAGTAATCGGCCGCCAGCCGGGCCGCGCCGTCGCGCGGATGCCGGATGACGATCAGGTCGGCGTAATTGGCGATGACCCGCACCGAGTCGGCGAGGCTTTCGCCCTTCGCGGCCGAGCTGGTGGCCGGATCGGCGCTGGTGATGGTGTCGCCGCCCAGCCGCAGCATGGCGCTCTCGAACGAGAGCCGGGTGCGGGTGCTGGGCTCGTAGAACAGGGTCGCCAGGATGAAATTGGAGGCCACATTGGTGCTGCGGCCGATCCGGTAGCTGAAATTGGGATCCGGGAGCTCGCTGAGATAGGACTGGGCGATCTCGAAGATCGTCTCGATGTCCTTGTTCGAAAGATCGTTGATCGAGACGATGTGGCGCGTGTGCTGAGCTTTGGAGGTCATGTTCGACTCGGCGTTTGGCAGGCCCAATCTGCTCCGCACGGCATGCGCGCGCGGAATTCCTCGCCCCGGCAGCCGCGGCGGGACGAGCCCCCAACGAAGGAATTCTCGACGATGTCCACTAAAGCGGCATCTATAGGGATAGTTGCCGGCCCCGGCAAGGGCGCGCGCAACCGTTCCACAGCAAGTGCGTTGCGCGATCGGCGGTTCGGCGCCGGGCCGCCCCCGCGCGACGAAGGCCGCTGAGGCGCATGCTAGAGTGTCGTTTCTGACACTTGCTGCGATTGCGGAGCAGTGTGGCTTTCCTCGCCCCGCTTGCGGGGAGAGGGCGACACGGCACGGATGAAAACCAGATCTCGGCCCGGTGAGGGGGCGTTTCCACGAGTCTGAGCGTGCAGAGAGGCCCCCTGCGTTCCACAAGCTCAGACTCGCGGAAGCGCCCCCTCATCCCGACCTTCTCCCCGCGCGCGGGGAGAAGGAGATCGCTGTGCGCCCGGGACAGGTGCGAAGCAAACGTTAGATTCAGTACACTAGCATCGGCCGCAAGGGAGAACCGTGATGGCGCCGAGCCGTTTCGATACCCACGAGGTCACAAACCAGTCCCCGCCGTTCGCCGACGTCGACCTGTTCGGGCTCGACCGGCCGCTGCAGGATGCGGTGCTGGCCAACGGGGCCGGCGGGGAGGCCAAGGCGCTTGCGGCCTTCGGGCAGCGTTGGGGCACGGCCGAGATGCTCGATCTCGGGCGCCGGGCCAACGAAAATCCGCCGCAACTGCGGGCCTTCGATGCGACCGGCGTCCGCCGGGACTTCGTCGAATATCACCCGGCCTATCATCTGTTCATGGCCGAGAGCGTCGCGGCGCGGCTCCAGGTCTCCACCTGGCGGGCCGATGGCGGTGCCGCGCCGGCGCCCGCCCAGGTCAGCCGCGCGGCGCGCTTCTACATGGCGGCACAGGTCGAGACCGGGCACCTCTGCCCGATCACCATGACGCGGGCCGCGGTAGCGGCGCTGGCGGCAGAGCCGGATCTCGTCGCCCGGCTCATGCCCCAGATCGCGGCGCGCGAATACGACCCCGTGTTCCGGCCCTGGGCGGAGAAGAAAAGCATCACGCTCGGCATGGGCATGACCGAGAAGCAAGGCGGCACCGATGTGCGCACCAATACGACCCGGGCGGTCGCGGCCGGCGAGGGCTACGCCATCACGGGCCACAAATGGTTCATGTCGGCCCCCATGTCGGACGCCTTCCTGGTGCTGGCTCAGGCGGAGCGCGGGCTCAGCTGCTTCCTGATGCCGCGGTTCCGGCCCGACGGGTCGCTCAATGGGCTGCGTTTCCAGCGGCTCAAGGACAAGCTCGGCAACCGCTCGAACGCCTCGTGCGAGGTCGAGTTCACCGATGCGTTCGCGTTGCGGGTCGGCGAGGAGGGGCGCGGCATCCGCACCGTCCTGCAGATGGTTCAGCTCACCCGCCTCGACTGCGCCATCGCGTCGGCCGGGCTCATGCGCATGGCGCTGGCGCAGGCGATCCATCATGCGCGTCACCGTGTGGTCTTCGAGAAGCCGCTGGCCGAGCAGCCGCTGATGCAGGTGGTGCTGGCCGACATGGCGCTCGAGGTCGAGGGCGCGGTCGCGCTGGTGATGCGCCTGTGCGGCGCGTTCGACCGCGCCGGCGGCGACCCGCGCGAGGCGGCGCGGGCGCGGCTGCTCACTCCGGCGGTCAAATATCTGGTCTGCAAGATCGCTCCGGCCCTGATCTACGAGGCGATGGAGTGCCTCGGCGGCAACGGCTATGTCGAGGAAAGCATCCTGCCGCGGCTTTACCGCGAAGCGCCGGTCAATCCGATCTGGGAAGGCTCCGGCAATGTGATGTGTCTCGACGTGCTGCGCGTGATCGAGCGCGAGCCGCAGGCCGCGCGCGCGGTGATTGCGGAGATTGTCGCCGAGACGGCCGACCTGCCGGGCGCGCGTGAGGCCGCCGGCTTCATCGAGGCCACGCTGTCGGCCGCTGGCGTGGAGCCGCGCTCGCGCGCCGCGGTCGAGCGTCTCGCCACCTTGGCGGCAGCCGCGGCCTTGCGCGCCGGCGCGCCCGCCCGGGTGACGGAGATCTTCGCGCAGACGCGGCTCTCCGCATCGCGGGGCGCTACTTACGGCGTTCGCGATATCTCCGCGGCCGATGCCGCCGCCATCCTGGAGCGGGCGCTGCCGGGATGATGGTCTGATAATGGTCTATTGGCCGCCCAGGCCGGCCAGGCGATCGAGCGCGCCTTGAAGGATATAGGCGGCGGCATGCTGGTCTATCACGGCAGCACGCTTGCGGCGGCTCGCATCGGCGACGATCAGTCCGCGCTCGACCGCGGCGGTGGACAGGCGCTCGTCCCAGAGCCCGATCGGCATTCCGCACAGCTTGGCGAGGTTGCGGGCGAAGGCGCGGGTGGATTGGGCGCGTGGACCTTCGCTGCCGTCCATGTTGATGGGCAGGCCCAGCACCAGCCCGACCGCCTTGCGCTCCTGCGCGAGCGCGATGACACGTGCCGCATCCACGGTAAATGTCTTGCGCCAGACCGTCTCGACGCCGTTGGCAAGGCGCCGGTCGGGATCGCTGGCGGCGACCCCGATGGTCTTGGTGCCGAGGTCGAGACCAATGAGGGCGCCGCGCGCCGGCAAGTGCGGAGCGATCTCGGCGAGCGGCAAGACGATCCCGGACATCGCCGAGGCGTATCACGAGCGGGCACCGCCGAGCAAAGCGCGGGAGGGGCGGTACTTTGAGAACTCCTTCACACGCTTCCTCGCTGGTATGACAAGAGCCACTAAAGCCCGAACACGAACAGCATGGTGGCGTTGGGCTGGTTCTTCATTTCCGGTGAGCGGGCCAGCTTGGCCTTGGCGACCGGGCCGATGCCGGAGGCGATCGCGATGTATTGCTTGCCGTCGACCGCATATGTCATGGGCGGGGCGACAAATCCGGCGCCCACGTTGATCCGCCACAGCTCCTCCAGGGTCTGGTCGTCGAAGGCCATGATGGTGCCGTCGAGCAGCGCGGTCACCACGATGCCGCCCGCGGTCGCGAGCACGCCTGCGTGATCGGCGTAGGGGAAGTCCTTGCGCATCTTCAATTCGCCGGTCACCGGATCGACCACGGTCAGGGCGCTGGTGATGCGCGCGTCGTTGACATAGCCGCCGCCGCCGAACTTGCCGCGCACATGGGCGGTCGGATCCGGCGTGATGTTGGCGCAGCCTTCGTTGCCCGCGATGTACAAGAGCTTGGTGCTCGGGCTGTAGGCATGGGGCCAGAAATTGGTGCCGCCATGGACGTCCGGGCAGGCGTTCTTGATCGGGTCGCGGCCGCCCTTCCAGTCTTGCGCGTAGGTCTGCACGTCCTTGGCCGGGTCGTAATCGAGCGGCTTGCCGCTCTTGGGATCGACGCCCTTGGTCCAGGTCATCTTGGCGCTGTATTGCACCGCGTTGAGAAACTGGCCGTTGAGACGATCGATCGTGTAGTTGAAGCCGTCGCGGTCGGCATGCACGATCAGCTTGCGATCCTCGCCGTTGACCTTGCCGTCGACGATGATCTGCGAGCCGCTGGCGTCATAGTCGTGGTTGTCGTTGGCGGTGTACTGGAAGTACCACTGCATCTTGCCGGTCGCGGCATCGAACGCGACCGTGCTTTCGGTGAACAGGTTGTCGCCCGGCCGATAGGCGGAATCGTAGCGCGGGGCCGGATTGCCGGTTCCCCAATAGGTGAGGTTGGTCTGCGGATCGTAGGAGCCGGTGACGTAAAGCGCGCCGCCGCCGGTGCGCCAAGCCTCGGCCTTGTCCTTCCAGGTCTCGCTGCCGGCCTCGCCCGGGGCCGGGACCATGAACGTCTTCCATTGCGTCTCGCCGGTCTTGGGGTCGAGCCCCGCCAGCCAATCGCGCACCCCATTGTCGCCGCCAGAGGCGCCGATGAGGATCGAGTCCTTGAGCGCCAGCGGCGCGGCCGTGAGCTCGAGATCCGGCTGGTCGCCGAGCTTCTTGTCCCAGACGACCTGTCCGCTGTCCTTGTTGGTGGCGATGACCCTGGCGTCGAGGCCGGCGACCGAGATGACCAGATTGCCCCACAGCGCGACGCCGCGGTTGCGGTCGGGCTTCTGCTGCCCCGGGTCCATTTTCCAGAGGATGCGCCCGGCGGTGCCGGAGCGCACGTCGATCTTGTAGACGACGCCCCACACGTCGGTGACGTACATCATGCCGTCCTCGACCAGCGGCGTCGCCTCGACATATTCGTTGCCGGATCGGCCGCCGAGCGGAACCGCGAAGGCGAGCTTGAGATTCTTGACGTTCGACTTGTTGATGGTGGCGAGCGCCGAGAAGCGCTGCGAGCCGAAGTCGTGATGGTTCATCAGCCAATTCTGCGGCTCGGGATGCAGCAGGCGCTCGTACGTCACGTCCGCGGCGCACAGTGCCGACGTGCCCGACAGGAGCGCCGCCAAGGAGAGGATGGCGAGGGAGTTGGACGATGAACTATTCATGGTAATGCTCCTCATAGCTCTTTCGACGTGGGGTGGGGCACGGCGTTTCACTCCTTCTCCCCTTTGGGGAGAAGGAGTGAAATGCAGTGCGTCCCTGACGTCGTCATGGCGCGACCAAGCGAGTGATCCTCGAAAATGTGCATGCCTTTGCTTCGACGCGGAGACGGTCCTGCCGATGGCCTCAATACGGCCGCACCGTGCCTCTGACCGTGGTACGCAGCATCAGGCGGCGCTCGGTCGAGGGAAAATCGGTGCGCGCGTGGGACGAGCAGCGATTGTCCCAGAGCAGCAGATCGCCCACCCGCCAGACGTGCTCGTAGACGAATTCCGGCTTCTCGGCCTGGTCGAAGACCTTGTCGAGCAGCGGCGCGCTCTCCGCGGGGGGCATGTCGAGGATGCCGACCGTCATCAACCGATTGACATAGACCGCCTTCCGGCCGGTGTCCTCATTGGTGCGGAACACGGGATGCATGCATTCGCCGAAGGCCTCGGTGCCCTTGCGGTCGCCTTTCTGCGTGGAGCCGTAGTTGTAATGATGCAGCGCCTTGCGGCCCTCGAGCTTGTCGCGCACGGCCGGATCGAGCGTGTCGTAGGCCGCATAGCCGCTGGCGAACAGCGTATTGCCGCCGGTCGATGGAATCTCGACCGAGTAGAGCAGCGTCGCCTTGCTCGGCACCTCGGCATGGATCATGTCGTGATGGAACATCATCTCGCCGTCGGGGAGCGCGCCGATCGGCTCGCCGTTCTCGCGAATGTTGGAGATCAGCATGACGCCGGGCAGCAGCTTCGAATAGCCTTTGGGAAAGTACTTGGCGGGCCGGCCGAGCTCGCCCAGCTCGCCGAAATAGCCGGTCACCCGCACCAGGTCTTCCTGCGACAAGGTTTGTCCCGGAAACACGATGACCAGATGATCGAGCCAGGCTTGGTAGATCGCCGCGACGGTCTGGTCGTCGGGCTTTTGGCGCAAATCGATGCCGCGCAGCTCCGCCCCGATATGCTTGGTCAGAGGAACGATCTCGAATCGGGTTTTTGCCATCACGTTCATGGGGCTTCCTCCGGCGCTTGGATGCACGCTGATCTCGCCTGGCAGCCGAAAAGCCTAGATCATTTTCAGGAGGAAAGCATGCCCCCGCCAACGGGCCCGGCCGAAGGCCGGCCCGATGATAAACTCCGGCGGTGGTGGAATCGGAGGCTTTCCGGCCTGCCGGCGGCACATTCTCATCGGTTGACGGGAGGGGGAGGGTCGCCTGAGCGGACCGAAGCCATTCTTTGCCCTAAGTGATATGAGATGAGGCGATGAGGCATTTGCTGAGAGTCGCCCAGAGATCGAGTGATGCGACATGACCCTTGCAACGACGGGCCCGCTCGCCACCATCCCGGTCGCTGAGATCGCGCCGGGCGGGCAGGTCCGGCATGCCATCGAGGACCGGGTCCGCGCGCAGGCACTGCGCGACGGCTGCCTGGCTTGGCTGCCGCGCGCGGCGCGCGTGATGCTTCCGGCGGTCGATGCGGTGACGCGTCGGTGGCTCGAGCGCTCGGCCTCGCCCTATGTGGCGGAAATCGCCGCCATCGCGGCGGCGCTCGACTATTCGGGGATCTGGTTTCTCAACGGCTGCTACCAATGGGGATGCACGGCGCTGGCCCGCGACGAGGACGAGGGGATGCCGTGGCTGGTGCGCACCCTCGACTGGCCATTTCCCGGTCTCGGGCGGCACGTCGAAATCGCGCGCATGCGCGGCCCCGCCGGCGCCTTCGACTCGGTCACCTGGCCGGGCTTCGTGGGCGCCTTGACGGCATCGGCGCCGGGCCGCTTCGCGGCTTGCATCAATCAGGCGCCGCTGCGGCGGCGGACGCGGCATCCCTGGCTGCGGCCCTACGACATCACGCTGAACGCTCTGGCGACCGGGCGCATTCGCTTCGTCCCACCCGACCATCTCCTGCGCGACGTGTTCGAGACCTGCGGCAGCTTTGGCGAGGCGCGGCATCGGCTCGAGACCACGCCGGTCGCCCGTCCGCTCATTTATACGCTGGCTGGCTGCCGGCGTGGCGAGCGTTGCGTGATCGAGCGCACCGAGCTGGACTTCGAGAGCCGTGATGACGACACCGGCGCGGCCAATGATTGGCTGCGCAGCCTTCCTGCCTGGGAAGCGCGCGTGTCCAGCCAGGCCATGTTCACCCGCAGCTACGAGGAGGCGGCCGAGCGCAACCTCAGGCGCAAGCTGCAGCTGGCGGCGTGGACCGGCGCGTTCGCGCACGGCACCTTCGCGTGGGTGACGCCGCCAGTGCTCAACACGTTTACCCGGCTCGCGGTCGAGATGTGCCCAGGCAAAGGCGTGCTGCGGGCCGTCGGTTACGAGACCTTGCCGGGCTGCGAGCTGGCGCAGCCGGTGACCCACAGCCGCGAATTGACCGCCGCGGTCGCGGCCTGAAGCGGCGCGATCAGTCCGCCGCCATCCTAGTTTTTTCGCGTGGTCGCATTTTCGGACGGAAAACCGGATTCCACTTTTCCGGAAAATGCTCTATGCGCCGAAGCGCCATGTGCCGAAGCCGGCTCCGCGCCGTGCTCGGCTTCCCCGCTCTCGAGCGCCGCCAGGATTTGAGCGACCAGCGCGCGCGCCGATTGCGCGCTCAATTCGACCGCGACGCGTTCGTGCCCGCCCTCCGCCGCATTGACGAAATCGATGCCGAGGGCATGGTCGAGCGGCGCGTGATAGGGGTGATCGAAATAGACGTTCGCGGTGTCGATCCGCATCCAGCCCTTGGGCCCCTTCGCGCTGCCGGTGAGGGCGGCTTTGCGGACGATGTAGGAGCACATGTCTCGATCCTCGATGGTTGAATGGCCGTGTCGATCTGCCTGTGGGACTTGTAGCACGGGCCAGCGGCCGCGAAAATCCCGCTCCGCGACAATCGGATCCGCATGCTTGCACGGCAATAGACGACGAGGAGAACTGGCCACGAGGAAACTGACGGCGAGGACGTCGCCGGGCTGCTACCGCGCCCCGCGAAAACCCTCGCGAATGAGATCGAGCCGCGACCCCGGTGTTCGGCTGTCGGTTCCTGACTTGGCTTTCGCCAACGCCTCGTCGCAGTCCACCCAGCCCTTGCTCCGGATCACCCAGGTGTTGTTGTCGATGGTGCGCTCCAGACAACGGTCGCCGGCGGGAGGGACGACGAGCATGGAGCCCGTGCTCAGATCGGCTTCGCTCGACGTCGGCGCCGACGTCACCGTTACCCGCGTCCAGCTCGCCACGATGGTGGCTCCGACGCAGACCGCGATGCCGAAACCGCAAGCCAGAATTGCGCGCTTGAGCTCGCCTGCAAATCGGCCGGCGGATGACGGTTTCAGCGGTTGGATCGCGTCGTTGGCGCGCATGTCGCTTCGATTCGCCGCAGCATGGTGGAACTGCCGGATCGGCTCGCCTGCCGCGCGATGGTGTCGGGAAATCGCTGCGTAATCGCTAATGGAAATGGTAAAGCGATCGTGTCGATGGTGCCTTCCTGCAAGTTCCGGTCATGCCTGGATGCCTGCGTTCACGTTTCGTATCGAACTCTGTGCAGCGCTGGGGCCGGTGTGCTAGAGCGCAGCGGCAGAAAGCGGAGGACCGGTTTAACCTTCGCCCGCGCCGGCGATTGGAGGGCGGACGCATGTCCAGGCGGCGCGCCGGTCCCGACATTAAGTCCTATCCCGACTTTAAGTCTATAATAGTGTGCCAAACCATCATGTGTGCCGGGCGCCAGCCATGACGTCATCGATCGCCCTCTGGCGGGATAATCGCGGACGCCTGTCGGCGCCTCGCATCGCCACCCTGGCGCTGTTGCTTTGGCCGATCGCGCTCGCGATCGTGGCTTGGCAGACCGAGATCAGGTTCGAAGCGCGTCCGGTCAATGACCTGATCCACCGCGCCGGCTTTTGGATGCTGATGTTCCTGTTGCTGTCGCTCTCGGTCACCCCGCTGCGGCGGATCACGCGCTACGGGCCGCTGGTGGACGTGCGCCGCATGATCGGGGTCGGCGCCTTCTGCTATGGGGTGGCGCATCTGGGGCTCTACATCCTGGATCAGATGTTCGACCTCGCCCATGTGGCGAGCGAGATCGTGTTGCGGGTCTATCTCACTGTCGGCTTCACTGCTCTGCTCGGCCTCGCCACGCTGGCGGCGACCTCGACCGACAGAATGGTGCGGGAGCTCGGCGGCCTGCGTTGGCGGCGGCTGCACCAGCTGGTCTACCTGATCGCCGTATTGGCGCTCTTGCATTTCTTCCAGCAGACCAAGCTCGACGAGAGCGTGCCGACCCTGATAACGGGGCTGTTCACCTGGCTGGTAGGCTATCGTCTCATCGCCTGGCGCTGGCAGCGGCCCGGAGAGCTGCCGACCTGGCTGCTGCTGGTGCTGAGCGTGGCGGCTTCGGCTTTGACCTTCGCGGGCGAGGCGATCGGCATCGCCATCAAGTTCAACGTCTCGCCCCTCGTGGTGCTGCAGACGGCGTTCGATTTCGATCTCGACAATCTCGATATGGTGCGCCCGGGCTGGTACGTGCTGGCGGCCGGCCTTGGTGTGGTGGCGATCGATCTCGCCTGCGCCCGCTGGCGCACCCGGCGTCCGCGCAAGTCGGCGTCCGCACGCGCCCCGACCGTGTCGGTGCGCGAACCGGTGTAGCGAATCATTTCTCGGGACCCGACCGCGCTCTCTCAGCCGATAACGCAGAGGCGGGCGTGTGCGACTGGCCTCTACAATACTTGCGAGCGTGAATATCCGTAGTTACTTTTACAAGATGGTTACTGGGCCTCTGCGGAATATTTGCTGCAGTTGTGCAGGATATTTACTCGGATTGTGCGGGATATTTACTTGAATCGCACGCACGGTTTTACCTAAGCTCATTCAGCCGTGGCGCTCAAACGATCAGCTGAAAAAATAAAACGAAAAAACTCAAAAAGAAAAACTCAAAAAGAATGAGCAAGCGATGCGCGGCCTGATCGTTGCCGGGCCGGCCGACATTTCCGACGGCGTGGGCCATGTCGGTTGTCGGTAGCAGCAACCCCCGAATCTACCTGACGCGCGATATTGGCCTCGCCACGAAGGCGAGCCCGGCATTATCCGCGGACCGGTCTCGCGATCTGAGCATCGCGGTTTCGGCGACGGAGCGCGGGCGCGGCCAACTGCTGCCGGACGCCGAGCGCGCCGTCTGCGCCGCCTTTCGCCGGCACGGCTGCCTGTTCCTGCGCGGCGCCTTCGCGCCGGCCCTCATCGGCGGGATGTATCACGATTTTCTCTCGCGCTACGGCGCCCTCGACATGCGTGCCATGCTGGAGGAGGCGAAGAAGGCTCCGCCCAATCCGTTCGTCGGGCGCGGCGACGCGCGGTTCCAGATCACGCCGCGGATGAATGGCGCCATCGGATCCCCGGAGGTGTTCGGCAACGGTCTGCTGCGCCGGATCATGGTTTCGCTGCTCGGCGACGACATGCAGGTGAACAGCTTCACCCTGGTGGTCTCGCATCCGGGCGCGCCACTGCAGCCCGTGCATCGCGACCACTCGCCGCTGTTCGCCGAGCCCGGCGTCAGTCCGAGCTTGCCGGTCTATGCCATCAACGTGATCGTGCCGTTGATGGATACCGAGCTCGCGGCCGGGCCGACCGGCGTCTGGCCCGGCTCGCATCAGTGGCCGCTCGATGTCAAGCCGCAGCCCGCAACCGTGACCGCGTCCCCGCTCCAGCGTGGCGACTGCATGTTGCTGGATTACCGCACGTTCCATGCCGGCTTGGCCAACCGCAGCGCCATCACGCGGCCGATCGCCTGCATGGTCTATGCGCGCAGCTGGTTCTTCGAGGACATCAACCATTTCGGCATGAGCCCGTTCGATTTGCCGCCCGAGGAGCGGGACAAGCTGCCGAGATCCATGCGTCCGCTACTGGTTCGTGTTTTGTCGCAGGCGATGCGCCGGCAACGGGCCGCCGAAGGTGTCGGGCCTGCGCGTGCCGTCGAGCCCGCCATTGCCGCCGATCCGTCGCCCGCCGGCAAGGTCGGGCGCAACGATTCGTGCCCGTGCGGCGCGGGACGCAAGTTCAAGCAATGCCACGGGCAGCTGCCTTAATCAGGCCGGCGACAGCCTCTGATCGCGAAACTGCTCCCGGTAGAGGCGCGCATAGGGACCGCCGCGCGCCAGCAGGACCGCATGCGTCCCGCTCTCGACGATGCGGCCGCTTTCCACCATGAAGATCACGTCGGCCTTGAGGATGGTGGAGAGCCGGTGCGCGATGACCAGGCTGGTCCGCCCGCGCATCACCACTTCGAGCGCGGACTGGATCAAGGTCTCGTTGTGGGAATCGAGCGAGCTGGTCGCCTCGTCCAGGATCAGAATTCGCGGATCCTTGAGCAGCACGCGGGCGATCGCCAGGCGCTGACGCTCGCCGCCCGAGAGCTTGTGGCCGCGCTCGCCGACCATGGTCTGGTAGCCGGCCGGGAGCGAAGCGATGAAGTCATGGATGTTCGCGGCCTTGGCGGCCGCGATCAGCTCGGTGTCCGTCGCCTCCAGCTTCCCATAGCGCAGGTTCGCCGCGATGGTGTCGTGGAACAAGTAGGTCTCCTGCGCCACGATCCCGATGTCACGCCGCAATGACGAGAGCGTCACGGTGCGCGCGTCGATCCCGTCGATCAGCACCGCGCCGGATTTGGGGTCGAAGAAACGCGGAACCAGGTTCGTGATCGTGGTCTTGCCGGCGCCGGAGGGACCGACGAACGCCACGGTCTGGCCGGCCGCAACCCGAAAGCTGACGTCCTGCAGGACGGGCCGGGCTTGGTCGTAGGAGAACGTCACCTCCTTGAACTCGATGTCGCCGCGGACGCGCGGCAGCTCGACGGCGTCGGCGCTGTCGTGGCCGCCTTCGACCGGCATGTCGAGATATTCGAAGATGCGCTCGAAGACCGCGAGCGCGCTCACGACCTGCACCTGCACGCCGGCGAGCGCGGAAGCCGGAGAGTAGAGCCGGCCGAAATAGGCCACGAAGGCGACGATCGTACCGATGGTCAGGCCGCCATGGATGGCGAGCCAGGCTCCGCCGACCCACACCAGCGCCGGCCCGATGATCACCATCGCGTTGATGGCGCCGATGAACCAGCGGCCGACCATCACGAGGCGGATCTCCAGGTCCATGAGACGGCTCGCGGACGTGTAGAAGCGGGTCTTCTCGAACGGCTCGCGCACGAACGACTTCATCAGGATGATGCCGGAGATCGAGAGCGTCTCCTGCGTGAGGCTCTCGATCTCGTCGCGCCGCTCGCGCGTCTGCTTGCGGATGCCGTACATGCGACGGCCGATCGGCGACAGCGGCAGGATCATCAGGGGCACGACCACGAGCGCGAGCAGGGCCAGCCGCCAATCGAGGATGAAGATGGTCACGATCGTGGTCACCATGGTGGCGACGTTGGTCACGATCGTGACGAAGGTTCCGGTGACGATATTGTCCACGTTGTCCACGTCGCTGGAGACGCGGTTCATGATCTCGCCGGTCTTGGTGTTGGTGAAGAACGACAGCGACATCCGGTGCAGGTGCGACACCATGCTGCTGCGGATGTCGCGCATGATGCCCTCGCCGACGAGCGAGTTGAGATAGCCCTGATAGACGCCGAGCACGCTGGCGAGGAGCGCGGAGCCGATCATGCCGCCGACGTCCACCAGCACCGCCTGCATCGAGCCCGACGGGATCGCGTCGTCGATCAGGTATTTCGTGAACAGCGGCGGCAGCAGGCCGAGCACGGCGGCCGCGATGATGCAGGCGAGGGTCATGAGCTCGGCCCGCCAGTAGGGCAGGAAGAAGGCGCCGACGCGCGGCCAGTTCACCGGCTTGCGGACCTGCGGCCGCTCCGGGTTGAACATGCTCGACCACATCATGCGCCCGGCCGGGCCACCCATGCTCATCGATCGGGTTTCTCGCTGTTAGGGTTGGGGCATTCGACAATTCCGCGCCCACTCATCGTATCTGCCGCGTTCGTCCAACGCGGCATGCGGGTGCTGTTGAGCGCAACCCCGCCGATCCGTCAAGCCGGGGCGAGGTCGGGCGGTTGCGGAGCGCCGGTGCTCGCTTTGGGGCGCGGCGACTTCGCCTTGGCGTCGGCGGTTTCCGGCATCCACAGGCCGAAGACCGCCAGCGCCGCGGCGGCGGCGCCGCTGGCGGCCAGGAAGGCGGCGCTGTAGCCGAAGTGATCGACGATAATGCCGGCCGCGAGCCCGCTCAGGGAGGCGCCGATCCCCTGCACAGTGGCGATGGCGCCCTGCGCCAGGTTGTAGCGCCCGCTGCCGTGCATGATGTCGGCGATCACGAGTGGCGTGAGGGCGCCGAAAATGCCGGCGCCGACGCCGTCGAGCAACTGGACGCCGATCAGCCAAACGCTGTTGTCGGAGAAGGTATAGAGCACCGCGCGGAGCGGCAAGACCGCGAAGCCGGCGAGGAACAGCGGCTTGCGACCCCAGCTGTCGGCGGTCCGTCCGACCAGGAGCGCGATCGGAAGCATGACCGCCTGGGCGGCCACGATGCAGGCCGACATCATGGCGGTCGCATCCCTTGGGTAGGCGGCGGCGAGCTTTTGGCCCACCAGCGGCAAGAGCGCCGCGTTTGCGAGATGAAACAGCATGACGCACAGGCCGAAGACGACCAGCGGCCGGGATTTGAACAGGATGCCGTAGCCGGCGGCGCTGCTCGCGGCACCGGCGGTCTTGCGGCCGAGATCGCGCGCCCGCTCGTAATCGATCGCCGCGGCCGGAATTGAAAGCACCGCCAGCGCGGCCAGCAGTGCGAAAACCGGCACCAGCAGGAACACGGCGCGCTGCGAGAACATGTAGCCGACGGCGGCCGCCACGGCCGCGATGGCGACATTGCCGGCATGGTCGCAGGCCGAGTTCCGCCCCATGCGCCTGGCCAGTTGCTTGCGCGCGTAGACCCCCAAGGTCAGGGCCGCGACGGCGGGACCGAATACGTCGCCCACTATCGCCATCAGGCTATTGGCGATGATGACCGGCCAAAAGCTCGGCCACGCGAAGATGATGACGGCGCCGAGCGCCAACACGGCCAGCGCCAAGACGATCGCTCCGCGCTTGGCGTGGGTCTCGTCGATTCCGGCGCCAATCGGGGTCTGGACTGCGATCCCGAGCAGGCCGCTGATGGTGGTGACCCAGCCGACCTCGGATTGGCTCCAGTGCTGCTGGGTGACCAGAAAGACGTTGAGGTAAGGCCCGAGCGCGCCGCGCACGTCGGCAAGCAGGAAGTTGAGGGCGTCGAGCGAGAGCGGGTTGAAGCGCCTGCGGATCGATTTCACAGCCATAGCCACAGCGTTCCGACCGCCAATGTGATGATGGTGAGCGGCGCTCCGACCCTGAAATAATCCCAGAATCCGATCGTGACGCCGGAGCGGGCCGCGCGCTGCACGACGATCAGGTTGGCGATCGAGCCCAGCACGGTGAAGTTGCCGGCGAGCGTCGAGGCCATGGCGACGACCAGCCAGGCGTTGTCGTGGTCCGGCAGCCCATCCACGAACGGCCGCAGCATCAATACGGCCGGCACGTTGCTCACGAGGTTGGATAGCGCCGCCGTCACGGCGCTTAGCACCGGAGCCTGATCGAGATGGAGCCGGCCGACCGCGGCGATGAGGCCGGGACCGAGCAGCGCATGCTGCGCGCCGGCCACGATGATGAACAGGCCGGCGAACATCAGCAGCAACGACCAATCGATCTCGGCGTAGATGCGGCGGCTTTTCAGCCTCCGGGTCAACAGCAGAAGGCCGCCGATCACGATCGCCGCCTTGGCGGGCACGATCCCGGCGAAGAACGACACGATAAGGATCAAGGTCGCCAGCAAGGCGCGGATCACCAGCGCGCGATTGACGTCGATCTTCCGGTGCGGCGCTTTCAAATGCGCGCTGCCGCCAAATTCGGCATGGTGGAAGCCCGCGATGAGCGCGACCGTCATGATCAGCCCGATCAGCGCAACCGGGCCCAGGGCCAGGGCAAAATCGAGATAGGGGATGTGGGAGAAGCTGCCGATCATGATGTTTTGCGGATTGCCGGTGATGGTGGCGGTCGATCCGACATTCGAGGCCATCGCCACCGCCAGCAGGTAGGGCACCGGCCGGCGCCCCAGCGCGAGGGTCAAATCAAGCACCAGCGGGGCCAGCACCAGGCAGATCGCATCGTTCACCAGGAAGGCGGAAAACACACCCGAGATCGCCACCACCGCGCCGAGCAGGATCGACGGCCGGTGGGCGTGCCGTCCGACCCAGGCATTGGCGGCGGCAAAGAAGCCCGACAGCCGCAAATTGGCGACCACGATCATCATGCCGAGCAGGAGCGTGATGGTGTCGAGGTCCACCGCCTTGTAGGCATCTTCCAGCGGCAGCGCGCCCGACGCGACCATGAGGCCGGCGCCGACCAGCGCGATGCCGGCGCGGTCGATGTTGAGGCCGGGAATCCGGCCGACCGCCAGCGCCAGATAGCTGCCGACGAAGATGACGCCGGCCGCGAGGCTGCGGCTTTCTCCGTCAAGTCGATCGCCCGACGCAAGCAGGCGCGGCGCCACCGCGGCTGCGATGGCTGTCGCCACCACGAGCGCGACCAAGAGGACGCTCGTAATGGAGAGCCAGCGGCTGCGGGGTGCCGTGTCGGGCATGAGAGCGCTGCCGGTCATTTAGCTGGTCCGTTCATGCAGGGGACGCGAGGTGCTTCTCGTGATTCGGGTCCTTGGCCGGCTCGAGATGCGCGAGATCGCAGCCGATCTCCCGGCTTTCGATGACACGGCCATACGGGGTTTCGATGCCGTCGCCGCGCACTGCCATGGACGCGCCCGGCCGCAGCAGGTTCGCAAAGCGCTGAGCCTCCTTCGGGCCGATGCGCACTGTGCTTCCGTCCTGCAGCAGCGCGCCGCGCAATTCGCCCTTTGGGGCGACGGTTCCTTCGGTTTCGGGCAGGCATTCGGGGTCGATCCAGTGCATGATTGTCTCCTTATCGGTTTGTTTGATGGATAGATGAGGGCAGGCGTCTCAGCCGCGCGGTCCGGGCGGCGGCGGCAGAGGCGGGGCGAACTCAGCGGGCCCACGACCGGGCCCTTTGGGCTTGGGCTCGCCCTTCGGTCCGCCGCGGAAAGGCGGCGCCGCCAGCTCGGTGAGTTGCTCGGGCGACGTTCCGATTGCGCGCACGTCGATCACGGTTCCAAGCCGTGTGACCAGACTGCTTCCGCGCACGGAGATGGTTTGCCCCGCCTGCAGCATTGACTGGTGGGCTTCCGCCTCGGGCGGCGGCATCCGCAGAACGGTTCCGTTCTCCAGCACAGCGCCGTTCACTTCACCGCGTTTGCCGTGCAGCGCGGCCGCGACCTTTCCGCTCAACGTGGTCTCGGCGCCGTCACGGCCGGGTCCATCAGGAGGGCCGTTGTCGACGACCGTCGCGCCTGTCGCGATATTGGTCACCGAGGCCGCATCTACGAGCGGCAGCGCGCGCGCCTTCAGGCCGCGGACCGAAACGGCATCGCCGGGCCGCACCGCATAGACGATCTGCGCGCTGAGATGCGGCGGCAGCGTGATCTCGGTTCCATCGTTGAAGATCAATCCATCGACGTCGCCACGCGGCGTGAGGGTGTACTGCTTGACGATCCCTTTCGTCTCCGGGAGTTGCGATGCATCCCATACCGAGCCGGCGTTCTGCGCATAGGCTGCGGCCCCCGCGCCGAGCGCGGTCGTGACCATGAGCGCGCCCGCGAGCGCGCGAATTCGATTGCAGCTCATTGACTCTTTCTCCTTGCCATGAAGGCGTCGTCGCCCACGACCACCGGCACAGCAACCCGCGTGCCAGTACGCGCGAACTTGAAAGCATTGAAGGATTTCAATCGGCCGCGGTCTCGCCGTCGGCTTTCCCGACAGCTCGTGTCGGGATTTCCGACGCCGGCTTCTCGCTGGAGGCGTAGCGCTGCATTTTGGCGTAGAGGAGCTGCCGATTGATGTTGAGACGGCGCGCGGCTTCGGCGCGATTGCCGCCGCAGGCCGCCAGCGCGTGGCAGATCATCGCCTTCTCGAGCTTGGCGAGCGCGGTCGGCAGATCGCATTCGAGCCACTGCGCCGGAACAGTTTGAAGATCAGCATGCGCGGCCGATGCGAGCTCCAGGTCGTCGGCGTCGATGATGTCGCCGCGCACGAAGACATTTGCCCGCTCGATGATGTTCTTGATCTCGCGCACGTTGCCGGGCCAGGAATGCGCGAGCAGGCGTGCGGCGGCGCCGGCAGTGAGCCGCTTGGGCATGCCCGAGCGCGCAGACAGGCGCAGGAAATGCTCGGCGAGCGGTACGATATCGGCAAGCCGCTCTCGCACCGGCGGCAAGACGATCGGAACCACGTTCAAGCGATAGAAGAGGTCCTCGCGGAATGCTCCCGAAGTAACCAGACCGGGCAGATCGTGGTGGGTGGCAGCCGCCACCCGAACATCGATGGCCATGGGCCGCCCGCCGACGGGCGTGAGGACTCGCTCCTGCAGCACCCGCAATATCTTCGCCTGCATCGCCAGGGGCATGTCGCCGATTTCATCCAGGAAAAGCGTGCCGCCGGCTGCGTCCCGAAAGGCGCCGGAGCGATCGGCGCCGGCACCCGTGAATGCGCCTTTGACGTGGCCGAACAGCTCGCTCTCCAGGAGCTCCGCCGGAATAGCCGCGCAATTCACCGCCACGAACGGCTTGGCGGCACGCCGGCTGTGCTCGTGCAAGGCGCGCGCCACCAGCTCCTTGCCGGTGCCGGTTTCGCCGAGGATCAACACGGTGGTGTCGCTGTCGGCCGCAAGGCCGATGGTCTTTTGGACGCGGCGCATGGCCTCGCTGGCGCCGATGAATGTGCCGGGGTCCGGTTGCTGCGCATCGTCCGGGCCGGGCAGGGGCTCACGCCCCAGCAGCATGCGCTCGATCAACGATTTGAGTTCGGCGCGGCCGATCGGCTTGGTCAAATGATCGAAGGCGCCGAGCCGCATCGCTTCGATCGTGTTCTCGGCGCTGGCATATGCGGTCAGCACGGCGACGGGCGGAGGACGCGTGCCGGCGCGTATCCGGCGCAAGACCTCGATCCCATCGAGGCCACCGGGCATGCGCAGGTCGAGCAGCACGGCATCGAACCGGTGCGCTTCAAGATGAAGCAAGGCCTCGTTGCCGGTGGCCGCCAGCTGCGGGCGATGACCGAGATCGGCGAGCGTCTCGGCCAAGCCGTCGCGCAGGCCGGCATCGTCATCGACAATCAGGATGCCTGCCATGGCAGCTCAATCTCGAAAACGGCGCCCTGCGGACTGGGGACCAAACGAGCCTCCCCGCCGTGCCGGCGCGCGGTCTCGCGCAGGATGGAGAGACCGAGCCCGGTGCCATCCGGACGTCCGGTGACGAACGGCTCGAACAGCCGCTCCCTGATGGCCGCCGGGACGCCGGGGCCCGTGTCGCTAACGCGCAAGCATAGGGTCCGGTTCTGGCGTTTCGCAGAAAGAGTGATGGCGCCGCCCGACGGCGTGTTCTGGATGGCGTTGAGGACGAGGTTGTCCAGGCCGCGGCGGATTTGGTCGGCATCCATCCGGGCCGGACCAGTCGGCAGGTCGACCCCGCCCACCGCGAGCCCGATCCCCCGGGATGCCGCCAGATCGGCGTGAGCCTCGACCGCATGGCCGAGCAAGGCGCCCACATCCACATCGGCTATTTGGGGCTGGGCCGGCTGGGTCATGGCGAGCAGGTCGCGCAGTAGCGCATCCAATCTTCCTACCTGATCGAGGATCGCGCGCAAAGCCGATTCTCGGCGCGCATCGTCGTTGCCCGCGAGGGCGTTTTCCGCCTTGAGCCGCATGGCCGCGATGGGGTTGCGGATCTCGTGCGCGAGCCCGGCGGCGAGCCGCCCGACCGCGGCGAGCCGTTCGGCCGCGTTGGCGCGTTGACGCTCATCCTTCAAATGCGCCCCGACCGTGTTGAGCGCGGCCACCAGCCGATCGAGCTCGAGCTCGCCGGTCGGCTGGAGCGCCGGCAGATCGGTCCCGCCGCCCTCGCGCGCCGCCAGTGCTCCTTCCAGATGAGCGATCTTGCGCGACCAGCCGACCAGGATGCGTCCGAGCCAGGCGGCGGAGCCGAGCACCGTGAAGGCCAGCACCGCCAGGCCCGCCAGAAATTGGTTATAGGCGCGGCCTTGGCCGGTGAAGACGCGCGTCATGGTCCACGCCGTCGCTTCCGCCACGGGTCCCGGCAGCGGACATGCGTGCAGCACCAGGACCTGGGATTGTCCATCCTGCCGGACCGTGACGGGACGTTCGTTCCTGAGCGCATCGAGGTTGGCCTGCCGGATGCTGGGCAGCTCCGCGGCCGGAAGATCGGTCTTCGGCCCGGTCCCCTCGTAGGTCGGAAACGCGTAGGTCAGCGAACCGGAAGCCGACTGCCAGATACCGCCTTCGACGCCGGCGCTGCGGCCGAGTGCCGCCTGCACGACGTCGTGCAGCTCGCTCCTGAGACGTTCGTCGATATTGGCATTGCCGCCTTTCCATCCCGAAACAAAGAAGGCGTAGCGGTCGTCGATGTCGCGGCAGGCCCGCACGACGGAATTCTCCGCCTGCGCGACCTGGACATTGGCGGACTGTCGGTAGGACTCCAGCAGCAGGAAGCCTGTCACCAGGGCAGAAGCCGCCAGCATGACCCACAGCGCGATCAGACGTGTCCGCAGCGAGCGCATAGGATCGACCCCGACTGGGTGTCCGTTTTGACGACAGGGGCGTCCGCCAAAGTGACACCCCGCAGCATGAAGCCGGCACCCAGGAGAACGCTCCAAGCACGTATGCCGTCGAAAACAACGTTCCGGGACACCCGGAGATGAAATCACCGGAAGCGCTTTGCAAGCTTCCGGCCAAACGATCGAAAAGGGGTTGGGGGCGGGATGGATACTAAAGCAGCAGATCGTTGAACTCGGCATGCTTGGCCATGTAGGCGGCCACGAACGGGCACTTCGGCACCACCTTGAGGCCTTGCGCGCGCGCGGCTGCGAGCGCGCCGCGCACCAGCTCCGATCCGATCCCGTGACCCGACATCTCCGACGGGACCTCGGTGTGCCTGAACGTGATCACACCCGGCGACCGCTCATAATAGGCCAGCGCCAGGTGGCCATCGACCTCGAGCTCGAAACGGTTGAGGGCGGGATTGTCGCGAACGGTGCCGGGCACGTGGGCCTCCAAATTGTTCCGGTCGCCGTCAAGACGCAGCGGTGCGCGTCAATTGCCGCGCTGGATATTCATTTCTGTGTTGAAGCACACCGGCTCGCGATATTCCTTCGAGACCGTGACGATTTCGGGATTCTCGTCCTTCATGGCCTGGAACAAGGGCTCGGTCGCGCGCCATTGCGCCACATGGCCGGCGGTCACGGGCGCGTCGTGATGCGCCGGCATGATGACGTCGGGCTTGTACGTGCGGGCATGCTCGAGCGCTAGCTTGACCATCAGCGGATTGAGATAATCTCCCGAGACGGCGACCAAAGCCAGATCGACGCGGCCGACGCGCGCCATGGCGGCCCGCTCGTAATCGGTCACCAGCCCGCCACTGTCGCGGTAGAGGATGCGAAAGCCGTCGTCGAGCGTGATCAGATAGACGATGGTGCCCTCGTCGATGACGCGCGGGCTGTTGGTGCCGCGCGAGCGGATGGTGGCGGCCTCGGCCTTCTGCTCGGCCGTGGGGGCTGGCATCAGCTCGGTCAGGGTGCGGTCCATGACGGCGGTCACCTCCTTGGCGGGCTCGCCGTGGCGCCCCAGGATCGGCTCGACCGTGAAATTATCGAACTTCAGGATCTCGCCGCCGCGCCCGGTCACGGTCTTGACCTGCTGCAGCGGGATCGGCTGGGTGCGCAGCTTGTCGGTGGTAACGGCGGCGCCCACCAGCAGCGCCTTGGTGTGCGCCCCGATCGAGGCCGCGTCCGACATGTGATCGAAGTGACCGTGGCCCATCAGGATAACGTCGGCGGTCTTGATGTCGGCGGCCGCGACGCCGAGCGGCGGATATTCGCTGCCGCGATCGTAATAGGCATCGAGCAGGATGATGCGGCCGTTGTAGACCAGCTCGAAATTGGAGAAGCCGACCCAGCGCACCGCGAGCGTATGCGGATTGTGCGGAAAGGCGCCGCCGGCGGACACCAGCGTGCGGGCATGGCAGGCCGGATCGCGCGGCTCGAGCGCGGCGGCCTGGTCGATCGCGTCGCTGCGCTCGGAGCGCGGATCGGTGAACGGCCGCGCCATGCCGCCGACGCAGAAGTGCAGGAGGGCCGCCAGCGTGGCCACGGTCGTCAACAAACCGCGCATGCCATCCTCCTCCATCGGGCGCTCGCGGGAGCACAGAATGACCACATTGAGCGCTTCTATCCGGGGTTCCGCAAGGGCGCAAAGCGGAGGTGAGGGCATCCGCGGCGTTCCCCGCCGGGCTGCCGATTGCTACGATGCCGCAGCAAGCGATTCCATGGATCGGAGAGCCAAATGATCGATCGTCGCCATGCCATCCGCCTCGTGCTCGCAGCGCTGCCGGCCGTCTGGTTGGCGTCGGCAGCGCGCGCCCAGCACAGCTTTCAACGCTTCGTTCCGTTCCTGGTCGAGCTGCCGGGCTGGAAGGCCAACAAGCCCGACGGCATGGCGATGGAATTGGCGGGCAGCAACATGATCACCGCCACGCGCGCCTACGAGCGCGGCGCGGCGCACGTCAACGCCGCGGTCCTCACCGGCATGGCGGCCCAGGGGGCGCTGGCGGCCACCAGCGCCGGGATCAAGATCGAGACCGCCGACATGCACATCAACACGATGACGATCGACGGCCTGCAGGTGACCAAGACCTATACGGTCAGCAACAAGGCCGGCGCCATCATGGTGGCGCTCGGGCCGGCTGCGGTGTTCACCCTGTCGTACACGGGGATCGACGAGGACGAGGCGTTCGGGCTCGCCAAGAAGTTCGATTGGAAGGCCATGCAGGGGCAGGTGAAGTAGGGGCGTCGGTCCGATGGGGCGGTCGGGCGCCGACCCGTAGGGCGCAATCGCTTTATTGCGCCGCTTGGCGAGGCTGATGGCGCAATAAAGCGATTGCGCCCTACGAGCCTGGCCGGAATAATTCTGCGAGGGACCAAGACTTTGGCGGTTGGATCACGGCATGAGCAAGCGACCCCGACCCATCAATCTGCCGGCACCATATCTCAAGCGCGTTTGGCTCGACGCGTCTTTGGTTAATGAGACGCAGGAATATCCGTTTTGCTTGCCGTTCCTGCGGAATGGATTCGAACTCGAATTCGACCACGGCATCACCATCATCGTCGGCGAGAACGGCACCGGCAAATCGACGCTGCTCGAGGGCATCGCGGTCCTGGCCGGCTACGACGAAGCCGGTGGCGGCAAGGGTTATCGGCCCGTCGATCATTCGCGTGCGGTCGAGGCCATGGGCGGGCGTCTTTCCAAGGCACTGCGTGCCAGCTGGCTGCCGAAGATCACCAACGGGTGGTTCTTTCGGGCGGAAAGCTTCTTCCCGGTGGCTCGCTATCTTGACGAGGCGGCAATCGACGCCGGGGCTGCTCCACCGGATTTTCTCTCCCACTCGCACGGCGAAGGTTTCTTGCGGTTCTTCCAGGAACGCTGCCAGCGGCAGGGCATCTTCATTTTCGACGAACCGGAATCGGCGCTGTCTCCGGTCCGTCAAATCGAGTTCCTCAAGCTCCTGCGCCGCATGGATGAATCGAAAATCAATCAAGTCATCATGGCGACCCACTCACCCATGCTGATGGCCTACCCGCGTGCTCGATTGTTGCGGCTGTCGAAATACGGCCTCGAACCGGTGGCGCTCGAGGACACGGAGCACTTTCGGATCATGCGGGAGTTTTGGACCGCGCCTGCGGAATTCATGAAGACGATGCTGGAGGAGTGAGGTCACTCCGCGGTTTTCGCGGGGTGATTCGTGGGTTCCGGACGCGTAGGGCGCAATCGCTTTATTGCGCCGCTTGGCGAGGCTGATGGCACAATAAACCGATTGCGCCCTACGAGCTGCGCGTCCCCGATCCGGCAACGAGCCACGATCGCTTTATTGCGCCGCTTGGCGAGGGTTGATGGCGCAATGAAGCGATTGCGCCCCTACGAACTTCACTCCGCCGCTTCCGTCCGCGCCTTGCGTTTGGGCTCGCGCCGCGCCAGCACGGGGGCGAGGAATGCCCCTGTATAGCTGCGTTTCTCGCGCACGATGTCCTCCGGCGTGCCGGCGGCCACGATCTCGCCGCCGCCGTCGCCGCCTTCGGGGCCGAGGTCGATGATCCAGTCGGCGGTCTTGATCACCTCGAGATTGTGCTCGATCACCACCACAGTGTTGCCCTGGTCGGTGAGCTCGTGCAGCACCTCGAGCAGCTTCTTGACGTCATGGAAGTGCAACCCGGTGGTGGGCTCGTCCAGGATGTAGAGGGTGCGGCCGGTGGCGCGCCGCGACAGCTCCTTGGCGAGCTTGACGCGCTGGGCCTCGCCACCCGAGAGCGTGGTGGCCTGCTGGCCGACATGGACGTAGTCGAGGCCGACCCGGTGCAGGGTCATCAACGTGTCCCGCACGCGCGGCACCGCCTTGAAGAAGTCGGCCGCCTCCTCGACCGTCATGTCGAGTACGTCGGCGATCGATTTGTTCTTGAAGGTGACCTCCAGGGTCTCGCGGTTGTAGCGCTTGCCCTTGCAGACGTCGCAGGTCACGTAGACGTCCGGCAGGAAGTGCATCTCGATCTTGATCACGCCATCGCCCTGGCACGCCTCGCAGCGGCCGCCCTTGACGTTGAACGAGAAGCGGCCGGGCTCGTAGCCGCGCGCCTTCGATTCCGGCAGCGCCGCGAACCATTCGCGGATCGGCGTGAAGGCGCCCGTATAGGTCGCCGGATTGGAGCGCGGGGTGCGGCCGATCGGCGACTGGTCGATGTCGATCACCTTGTCGAGATGCTCGAGGCCCTCGATGCGGTCGTGCGGAGCAGGGCCCTCGGAGGCGCCATTGAGCTTGCGGGCGATCGCCTTGTAGAACGTGTCGACCAGCAGCGTCGACTTGCCGCCGCCCGATACGCCGGTCACGCAAGTGAAGAGGCCGAGCGGAATCTCGGCGGTGACGTTCTTGAGATTGTTGCCGCGCGCATTGACGACCTTGAGGGCGCGGCGCGGATTGCGCGGGCGGCGATTGGGCACCGGGATGGTCAGCTCGCCGTTGAGGTAGCGCCCAGTCAGGGAATGCGGATTCGCCAAGATGTCGTCGACCGTGCCCTGCGCCACCACGTGGCCGCCATGGATGCCGGCGCCCGGGCCGATGTCGAGCACATGGTCGGCGGTGCGGATGGCGTCCTCGTCATGCTCCACCACGATCACGGTGTTGCCGAGGTCGCGCAGCCGTTTCAAGGTCTCGAGCAGGCGCGCATTGTCGCGCTGGTGCAGCCCGATCGAGGGCTCGTCGAGCACATAGAGCACGCCGGTGAGGCCGGAGCCGATCTGGGAGGCGAGCCGGATGCGCTGGCTCTCGCCGCCCGACAAGGTCCCGGACGCGCGCGCCAGCGTGAGATATTCGAGCCCGACATCGACCAGGAATTTCAGCCGCTCGCGGATCTCCTTGAGCACCCGCACCGCGATCTCGTTCTGCTTGACGGTGAGGAGGTCCGGCAGCTCCGCGAACCATTCGCCGGCTCGCTTGATCGACATCTCGGAGATTTCGCCGACGTGGAGCCCGCCGACCTTCACGCATAGCGCCTCGGGCTTGAGCCGATAGCCATGGCAGGCCGCGCACGGGATGTCGGTGAAGTATTTGGAAATCTCCTCGCGCGCCCACTCGCTCTCGGTCTCGCGGAAGCGGCGCTCCAGATTGGTGAGCACGCCCTCGAACGGCTTCTTGGTCTCGTAGGCCCGCAGCCCGTCGTCGTAAACGAACTTGATCGCATCCTCGCCCGAGCCGTGCAGGATCGCGTCCTGCACCTTCTTGGGCAGATCCTTCCATTTGGTGTCGAGCGCGAACCGGTAATGCTTGCCGAGCGCCTGCAGGGTCTGCATGTAATAAGGCGAGGACGACTTGGCCCAGGGCGCGATGGCGCCCTTGCGCAGGCTCGCGTCCTTGTCCGGAATAACCAGATCGGCATCGATGTGCTGCTCGATCCCGAGCCCGCCGCAGGCCGGGCAGGCTCCGAACGGATTGTTGAAGGAGAACAGCCGCGGCTCGATTTCCGGAATGGTGAAGCCGGACACCGGGCAAGCGAATTTTTCGGAGAAGATCAGGCGTTGCGCTCCGCTCTGATCGTGAATCTTGGCGCCTTTTTTCTCTTTTTGTCCCTCTCTTTCAGGGGGAGCTGAAGTGGGCGCGTCGGCGAATTCGGCGACCGCCAGGCCCTCGGCGAGCTGCAGGGCGGTCTGCAGCGAATCCGCCAGCCGGGTCGCGATATCGCCCCGCACCACCACGCGGTCCACCACCACGTCGATGTCGTGCTTGAATTTTTTGTCGAGGGTAGGGGCCTGCGCGATCTCGTGGAACACGCCGTCGATCTTCACCCGCTGGAAGCCGCGCTTCATCCAGTCGGCCAATTCCTTGCGGTACTCGCCCTTGCGGCCGCGGACCACCGGGGCCAGCAGATAGAGCCTTGTGCCCTCCGGCAGCGCCATGATGCGGTCCACCATCTGCGAGATGGTCTGGCTCTCGATCGGCAGGCCGGTCGCCGGCGAGTAGGGCACGCCGATGCGCGCCCACAGCAGCCGCATATAATCGTAGATCTCGGTGACGGTGCCGACGGTCGAGCGCGGATTGCGCGAGGTGGTCTTCTGCTCGATGGAGATGGCGGGGGAGAGGCCGTCGATCTGGTCGAGGTCCGGCTTCTGCATCATCTCCAGGAATTGCCGGGCATAGGCCGAAAGGCTTTCGACGTAGCGGCGCTGGCCCTCCGCATAGATGGTGTCGAAGGCGAGCGACGACTTGCCGGAGCCCGAGAGCCCGGTGAACACCACGAGCTGGTCGCGCGGGATCTCGACGTCGATGTTCTTGAGATTGTGCTCGCGCGCGCCGCGGATCGTGATGACGCGGGCGTCGCGGTGCGGGAGGCTCGCGCCAGCGTCCGGGACGTTCGCGCGGCGGCGGACGGCGCGTGATTTGTCGAACAGGTCGTTCATGAGTCTCGCGATCGCTGGCGGAACAGGGGGCCCGGTCGGAACATAGGAAGAACGGGAGGATTTCGCCAGCCCTGGGCGCCTAGCCGTTCATTCTAACGGTCGAAGCCTGGGGACAACCGCGCAATCGGCACGATACGATGGCGATCCAGAATCCAAGAATCCAAGAATCTAAATTTCCAAGAATCCAAGAATCCAAGAATCCGGGAAGGAGAATTCCATGAAATCCTGGCGTGTGCTCGTGCTGGCCGCCGCCGCTCTGCTTGTGGCCGCGCCCGCCGCCAAGGCGGAATACGAAGTCATTGCGCAGACCAATGTGGAATATGCGCAGCACGACGGGACCAAGCTGGTCGCGGATCTTTATCAGCCGAAGGGAGTGGCGAAGGCGCCGGCGCTCATCACGGTGCATGGGGGCGGCTGGCAGAATGGCAGCCGCGCGGGCTACCGGTATTGGGGGACGTACCTGGCCAAGAACGGCTACGTGGTGTTGAGCATCGACTACCGGCTGGGCAAGGCGGGCGCGTATCCGGCCTCGGTCTACGACGTCAAGGCGGCGATCCAGTTCGTGCGCGCCAGGGCCGGGAGTCTCGGCGTCGATCCGGATCGCATCGGCCTGATGGGCGATTCCGCGGGCGCGCACCTGGTGGCGCTGCTGGGGCTCGCCGGCGGCGAGCCGCTGTTCTCGTCCGCCTATCGGGACGACCCCAACGCGGCGGTACCGGTCAACGTCAAGGCGGTGGTCGGCTTCTACGGCGTCTACGACATGCTGGCGCAATGGAGCCACGACCAGATCGCGCGCCCGCGCGACCAGATCGCCGAGAAATATCTCGGCGCCGCGCCCATGCAGAACCGGCGCGTCTACTTCGAGTCCTCGCCCATCAGCTATGCCACCATCGACCGGAAGGGCACGCGCTTCCTGCTCATCCACGGCACCAATGACGACATCGCCGATCCGGCGACCCAGTCGGAAGCGTTCTGGCTCGCCCTCAACCAGGCCGGCATCTCGGCGCGCCGCATCGTCATCCCGGGTGCCGGACATTTCTGGGCGTCCGACCCGTTCGAAGGCGAGCCCGGCGGCTACGGGGCCACGACCGCCCCGCGGCTGCTGCGGTTTCTGGGGGAGGCGCTGTAGGGGCGCACTCCTGTTTCGCGATCTGCTTGCGCGTCGACCGCGGGCATGCTAGAACAAAAAGAGAACAGACGTGCGGCGCGCCACGCGGCTTGTGGACCGGGGTGGGGAAACCCCAGAACGTGCTTGCGGGGGCGCGGCTGCGGTCTAGGGTGCGGAGCTTCTTCTGGAGAGCTTCCGGCGGGCGAGCGGCGGTAGGAGAGATTCATGGCAGGCTCAGTGAACAAGGTCATCTTGATCGGAAATCTCGGTGCGGACCCGGAGATCCGCCGTACCCAGGACGGCCGGCCGATCGCGAATTTGCGGGTGGCGACCTCCGAAAGCTGGCGCGACAAGGCGACCGGAGAGCGCAAGGAAAAGACCGAGTGGCACCGCGTGGTCATCTTCAACGAGGGGCTCTGCAAGATCGCCGAGCAATATTTGAAAAAGGGCGCCAAGGTCTATCTCGAGGGCGCCCTGCAGACCCGCAAATGGCAGGACCAGTCGGGCCAGGACCGCTATTCCACCGAGGTCGTGTTGCAGGGCTTCAATTCGCAGCTCACCATGCTCGACCGTGCCGGTGGCGGTGGCGGCGGCGACTTCGGCAGCGACGAATCCTCCGGGAGCGATTTCGGCTCCTCGGGCCCGAGCGCGCCGCGCAAGCCCGCCATGGCCAGCGCCGGCGGCAAGGGCGGCGACATGGATGACGAGATTCCGTTCTGACGGGCGCGGCTTGGTCGAGCTGCGCCGGGATCGCGTGATGAGCGCAGCAGCGCGCGCCAACCTGGTCTTGGCCATCGCGGTGCTGCTGGCCGGAACGATGATGGCGGGAACGATGATGGCGGCCGCGGCGCCGGCGGCACCGCGGGTGGGCGAGCGGGTCGCCCTGACGGCCTGTCCGCATGCGGGGGTCACGGCGCCCTGTCTCACCATCAATGGGGCGGACGGCACCGTCTACAACATCA
>DASZKX010000089.1:0-12128 GCA_035552735.1 Xanthobacteraceae bacterium | reverse complement strand
TCCGCGAATGTGGTAGAAAAGCGACGTCCAAAGACGGAAGTCGTGGCCAGGTTGGCCCAATACGGCCAGACTGGCCCCAATCAACATCAATCGTGTCGCAGCAAGACGGGAGAAGCGCATGGGACGGATAAGCACGGCTTTGTTGGCAGGCGTTGCACTGGTGGTGACGGGCGGCGCAGTGTTCGCGCACCATTCTTTCGCGATGTTCGATACCGATCATCCGATGGAGCTGCAGGGCGCGGTGACGGAGTTCAAGTTCACCAGCCCGCATACCTTCATTCTGTTGGAAGTGAAGGGAACGGACGGCAGCTCCACGACCTGGAACCTCGAAGGCGCGAGCCCGAGCGCTCTGGTCCGTGAAGGCTGGGCCAGCAAGACCCTCAAGGCGGGTGACGAGCTGAAAATGACCATCAATCCGCTGCGCAGCGGCGCGCCCGGCGGTGCTTGGTCTGAGAAGAAGACCAGCTTCTCCAGCGGAGAGCCGGTCGTCCCAGTGCCCGTCACGCACTGAATTCGCGACCGAATGCCGGTCTGGGAGGCGGTCGTGCCCGACCGATGCCTGATTGGCGCGATTACGCCGGCGGCGGGGCTCGTGCTAGCGAGCGCCGCCGTTCGCGCTTTTGAAGCGACGACGCATTGCGGACTCGGGGGAATTGGTCATCGCCAATGAGCCCCGGGCCGCCGCTGACGCCGGAATATCAGGCCATTTCCGCCGCCACCCGCTTGCAGAATTTTCAGGAAATTAATCCGTACCGCACTTGATCCAGGGCGGGATTGGGCTTTCCGTGCGAAAACGTGACGGTATAAAATGATCGGCCGGCTTCTCTTTCCGGCGAAACCGCCGCGGACGGCGAAAGGATGCTCATGCGCGACCGATACTGGTTTGCCGCAATCGTGCTGGTGGCGGCGCTCGGCGCTGCCACGACCGCGGCCCAGGCCCGCGAGCCTGCGAGCCACGACGCGAAGTATCCCGACATCGGCGGCACCTGGGTGAGACCGGGTGCGGCGCAATGGGACCCGACCAAGCCCGCGGGCTTGCGGCAACAGGCCCCGCTCACGCCGGAATATCAGACCCTGTTCGAGACCAACCTCGACATCGCGAAGTCCGGCGGCCAGGAATACAATCCGCAGGTGAATTGCCTGCCGGCCGGCATGCCGCGGGTGATGATCGCTTATGATCCGCTCGAATTCATCGTCACGCCGGACACCACTTATATCCGCAGCGACCATCTGGCGCAGTTTCGCCGCATCTACACCGACGGCCGGCCTTGGCCGGAACAGATCAAGCCGAGCTTCGTCGGCTATTCGATCGGCCGCTGGGTGGACCAGGATGCCGAGGGGCATTACGGCGTGCTCGAGGTGGAGACCCGTTCGCTCAAGGGGCCGCGCTCGCTCGACGCCAGCGGCCTGCCGCTGCACGCCGACAACCAGACCATCGTCAAGGAGCGGATATATCTCGATCAGGCCAATCGCAACCTTCTGCATGACCAGGTCACGACCGTCGATCATGCCTATACGAGGCCGTGGACCATCGTCAGAAGCTACAATCGCGATCCCGATCCGGTCTGGGTCGAGAACAATTGCGGCGCCGACAACCACTATGTCTCGCTCGGCAAGGAGACCTACTTCATCAGCGCGGACGGCTACCTGATGCCCACCAAGAAGAACCAGCCGGTGCCGGCGCTCGAGGGCTTCGGTCAACCGCAACAGTAAGAAACGGGACGCAGGCGCCCCGGCAAAAAATTCAAGGTCGCTCAAATCCGCGCCGCGAGCGTCATCACGGGAGGAACAACATGCTGCTTCGAAACTCCATCACCACGATCGCGCTGGCGACCGCGCTTCTGGCCCACGCCGGTGCGCGCGCCGACGACGCATCGAGCTATCCGAACTGGAAAGGCCAGTGGGTCGGCGTCGGAGCCGCCGCGGACGCGGCCTGGGACCCTGGCAAGCCCGCAGGGGCCGGACAACAGGCGCCTTTGACGCCGGAATATCAGGCGATTTATCAGAAGATCCTGGCGAGCCATGCTGGCGGCGTGAAGGACCCAACGACGTGCCTTCCGCCCGGCATGCCGCGGACGATGGTGATGTACGAGCCGATGGAGATCATCGTCATGCCCGATACCACCTACCTGATGATCACCTATATGAGCGAGTTTCGCCGCATCTATACCGACGGCCGCAAATGGCCGGAGGATATCGAGCCGTCCTACGCCGGCTATTCGATCGGCCATTGGGTCGATGAGAGCAAGGACGGCCATTACAACGTGCTCGAGGTCGAGACTCGCGGCTTGAAGGGCCCCCGCACGTTCGATGCGAGCGGCCTGCCGCTGCACCAGGACAATGAGACCGTGGTCAAGGAACGGATCTATCTGGACAAGAACGATCTCAATCTCCTGCATGACGAGGTCACGACCTTCGATCACGCATTGACCCATCCGTGGACCGTGATCAGGAGTTATTACCGCGAGCCCAATCCGGTCTGGTCGGAGTTCGTCTGCTCCGAGGACAATCACCAGGTCATGCTCGGCAAGGAGAACTATCTCATCAGCGAGCAGGGCTATCTGTCGCCCACGCGCCCGGGCCAGCCGGCCCCGGACCTGAAATACTTCAAGCCGCCGGCGAAGAAGTAGCCGCCACGCCGGGCGGGTGGTCATGCCACGCCGAGCCTCATTGCGAGCGGTTGCGCTGGCTGCCGTCTCGAGCGTTGGCATGGCCGGCGCCACGCCGACAAAAGATGTGTGCATGCCCGAGAGAAATAGCGGCGGCGCTTGCGGCGGAAATCAAGGCCGAGCCGGAAGCGGCGGCCGCCGTTGCGGGCGGGGTTGCGATCGTTACGCGGATTTTATTCTGCCGGCTCTGCGTCGGACTGCCGGATTTCACTTTTCCGGAAAATACTCTAACGTGACGGCAAAGAGCGGCGCCAAGGTCGCTCCACAGAAGAACACGACGCGCAACGGGGAGTGGAAATGCACGGATTCGCCGAAGGGCTGGCGCCCGCAGGTGCAGGCGCACGAACAGGCCGCACGCTTCAGTCGTCCACCACCGGGCTCCCGGCCCGTCAGCCGATGACGGCGTAAACCGTGCGGGCTCCGGACTCTATCCCGTTGACGTGCCGAAAACGACTTGATATCCGCAATAATGCCGGGGGGCATACATGCATCTGATACCGCAGTCTTGGGCGCATCTCCATATTCTAGTGAGCGTGTTCCCGTCGGTCGGGCTCATATTCGCGCTCGGTTTTTACGTCACCGGATTCCTCACCGATAACGATGGGATGAAGCGAAGCGGCCTCGTCGCCTTCGGGGTGCTCGGCCTGTTGGCGATCCCGACTTATTTCAGCGGCGACGGCTCGATGCAGGATTTGTCGCAGAATCCCAAGTTCTCCGACGACATGGTGAGTGCGCACTACGGCTGGGCCGTGGCAGGGCTCGTCGTCCTGGCCATAACCGGCCTCACCGCCTGGATCACGCTGTGGCGGTTTCGCGGCGGCAAGCCTTTGTCCGACAATGCGCTGCACCTGGTCCTGGGTCTCGCGATCGTGACGCTCGGCCTCATGGTCGTGGTCGGTGAGCTGGGCTGGGAGATCAATCACACCGAGATCCGGCTGCCGACCCAGAAGACGCCGCAGATCTGGTCGCACGTCCACATCATCCTCAATCACCTCCCGACGGTCGGGTTCGTGTTTGCGCTCGTGCTCTACATTTCGGCGCTCGTGTTGAACAACGTCGTCATGAAGCGCAGCAGCCTCGTCCTGTTCGTGATCTGCGCCATCTTGGGCGTGCCGACCTTCGTCACCGGCAATGCCTCGATGTGGGCGCTGACCGATCCGCCGGTGGCCGGGATTTCCAAGGCGGTGATCAACGCCCACCGCGATTTTGCGCTGTACTCGCTCTTTGGCCTGGCCTTCACCGGCGTCACCTCCTGGATCGCATTGTGGCGGTTTCGTCACCTCGGGCGCTTCTCCAACCGCTCGCTGACCCTGATCCTGATTTTCGCGGTCATCACGCTGGGCGTGCTGGCCGAGACCGGCCATCGCGGCGGCCAGATCAATCATCCGGAGATCCGCGTGGCGACGGACGTGCTGCCGACCGACCCGACCGCCGGCTTGAGCCCCCTGGTCGAGCACGAGATCAACCAGGTGCTTTGGTTCGTGCCCTGGCAAACCGTGCACTTCTTCGGCTTTGCGCTGATCTTCGGCACGGCCTTCACGGTGTCGCTGCGCGTGCTGGGGTTCTGGAAATCCGTGTCGTTCGCGGCCGTGCACCGCATACTCCCGTTGGGAGTCCTGGGCGTGGTGACCAACGTCTTCAGCGGCATGCTTATCCTGCAGGCCGATTCGTCGCGCTACCTGAACGAGATCACGTTCGTGCCGAAGGTCACGTTCATCACGATCGGCGCCATCGCGGTCTTGTATTTCTCGCTGTCTGAGCGACTTTGGGACGTCAAGGCCGGAGAGGACGCACCCATGAGCGCCAAGTGGGTGGCCGCCCTGGTGCTGCTGTCCTGGACCGGCGTGATCATCGGCGGCCGGCTGCTGCCTTACGTGTAGGACGGAGAATCCCCATGGCGAATTTGGACGTCATTGTGATGGTCATCTCGGTCGTGACATGTGTCATCGGCGCGGTCCTGGCCGGAACGTTCCTCTTGAACAGGGCGCTCGACAAGAGCCCGCGCTGAGCTCGATCCCTAGCGGTGGACCTGGTGACCAAACCCGGCGATCAAACATAACGACCAAGGAGAGTGAACGTGCTCGAATGGCTGGCGAATTCTCCGTTCGCGATGTGGGTCGATGAATCGTGGGGCTGGCCGCTTGCGCTGACGATCCACGCGCTCGGGATGGCGGTGGTGGTGGGGCTCATGTTCATCATCGGGCTGCGGCTCTTGGGAGCGTTCCCGACGATTCCCTATACGTCGTTGGGCAGGCTGATCCCGCTCATCTGGATTGCGGTCGGGTTCCAGGCCATCAGCGGATTTACGCTGTGGGTGACGAAGCCGGCGCAATATCTGGGCGACGTCATGTTCGATAGCAAGTTCACGCTCGTCATCATCGCCTGCATCGTGATGGGGTATTTCCACAGCACCTTCCGGCGCGAGGTCGCGGCCTGGGAAGCCGCCGGGACCGTCACGTCGCGCGGCATCAAGATCACGGCGGCGGCCTGCCTGCTGTGGGCCGCCGTCACCATCGGGGGGCGGCTGACCGCCTATCTGGGATCGCTCTACCTGCGCTGAGGCTTTCGCGGCCGTGCCGCGCAGATGGCGCAGGTCATCAGCCACCGCGACATCGGCTCGCACATGCCCCTGGCGCGCCAGCGGCGCCGATCAGCTCAAGTGGCCGCCAACCGGGCGGCGACGATCCGCTCGTACGGCACATCGCTCTGCAGAATTCCGAGATCGCGCGCGAACGCGTTCATGCCGGTCACGAAGGTTTCGGAGATCGCGGTGTCGTAATAGGGCAGATCGCGGGCAATGAGATCGGCGATCAGCTCGGCCTGCGCGGGCGGGAATAATTTGCGGCCGACCGCGGTGGCGAGCGCGAGATCGCCCTTCAGGGCCGCGTGGGTCCCGGCGATGGCGCGGATCGCGGCGGCCGTGATGGCGGGCGAGGCTTCGAGCAGCCGATCGGCGGCCGCGAGCGCCGCCATCGTATAGTTGAAGCAGGCCTTGGGCCCGTCGCCGCGGCGCACGTCCAGCACGATCGACCCGACGCCCTGCCGCACCGCCACCTCGGCCCCCATGCCGTTCGCCCAGAATCCATCGATCTTGCGCTCCGCCAGCGCCTGCGCGGCGGTCACGCCGAAATTGACGCCGACGCCCTGCGCGCCCGGCACCGGCGCGATGGTGACGCCGTCGCGCGCCGGATCGATGCCGGCCGCGATCAAGAGGCCGCGCAATCCCATCTCGACCCACGGGGCCGCCCCGATACGCCGGCCCTTGACGCTGCCGACATCGCCGCGCCGGGCGCCGAAATCCGTATGCATCACCAGGAACCAATACATGCCCTGCGCCTGCGCGCAGAGGAGCTTGACGCCCTGCCACCGCGGAAAGGCCGCGAGCGCCGAATGCGCCGATCCGCCGACCAGATCGACCGCGCCGTCGCGCAGCGCCGCATAGGCCTTGTCGACCGGGAAGATCAGCTCGAGCTCGACGTCGAGTCCCTCCTGCTTGAAGAAGCCGAGCTCGATCGCCGCGATGGCGGGGAAATACGAGTTCGAGATCATGTCGGGCACGGCGAGCTTCATCGAAGCGATCCGTCCCGTCTGGGCGTGCGGCGCCGCATGATCACGCCTCCTCCAGCGCAATGCTGTCGGCCCGGCGCTGGCTGTCGATCATCGCGCTGCGCAGCAGGAACGCCCGGGCGCGCGCCGGGTCCGCCGCGATCGCCCGCAGCCCCTCGAGATTGCGTTCGCGCTCGCCCGGATCGGCCGCTTCCAGGCGTTTCTTGTTGGCGATCGACTGCTCCTGCACGAACGCGACCGCCACGGTGCGGCGCTGGCGGTCGTAGAGATCGAGCAGGCGCTCGGATTCCCCGCCCACGAGGATGCGGGCGAGCTTGTCGGCCAGATTGGCCGCGTCCTGGATGCCGCCGTTGAGCCCCATGCCGCCGATCGGATTGTTCACATGGGCGGCGTCGCCCGCCAGCAGCACCCGGCCCCGGCGGAAGCTCGCCGCCACGCGCTGATGGGTGACGTAGAGGTTGCGGTGCACGACCGGGTAGGGGAGCGCGGCGGGGAAGAACTTGTTCAGCCGCGCCTGCACGCCGGCTTCGCTCAGAACCTCCTCGTCGGTCTCCGCCGGTGCGGTCGGAAACACCGTGCGCCAAAGGCCGGGCGGGCCGTCGGCCGAGACCTTGAAGCAATTGCACCAGGCGCCGGGGTCGGCGAAATAGCTGCGGTAGCAGTAGCCGCGCCGCGCCTCGAAATCGAACGGCGTGGTCAGCACCACGAACCGTTCCGGCCAGGTGAAGCCATCGAATGCGATGCCGCACTGCTTGCGCACCGTGCTGCGGCCGCCGTCGGCGCCGATCAGATAAGCGCCCCGATGGGTCGTGATGCCGGCAGGGCCGCGCACGTCGAGGCTGACGCCCTTGCCGTCCTGCCGCAGGTCGACCGCCGCCTGGCCGAGCATGATCTCGGCATTGGAATAGCTTCGCAGCCGGCCGAGGATCAGCCCGGCGGTCTTGAACTGCTCGCATTGCACCACGTACGGAAAGCGGGTGTCGTTCGCCAGCAGCGCGTGATCGAACTGCGCCACCAGTGCGCCGCTCGGCCGATCCCAGAATTGGAAGATCGGCGCCACCAGGCCGACACGGGCCATGTCGTGCGCCAGCCCGTCCTCGCTCAGGAGCTCGAGCGTGGCCGGATGGGTGGTGGCGGCGCGCGGATCGGCCTGCGGGGCATCATTCTCGTCGAACAGCCGCACCGGCACGCCGCGCCGCGCCAGCAGCCAGGCGCACAACAGCCCGACCGGTCCGCCGCCGGCGATCAGGACGCGTCGGTCTTCGAGGGTCATGGCGGGGTCTCGGGTGAGTGGCGAGTAGCGAGTGGCGAATAGGGCTGCGGCTTCTCGATCGACTATTCGCTACTCGCTGTTCGCTAATCCTAGCAGGCGGCCCGGCAAGCCGAAATCGGCCATATCGCGGCTGGCTTGATGTTTGGCGGGCGAACGGGCAAAGCTCGCGCCCCGCCCGGGACCCTCCGCCGATTGCGGGGGGAGGGAGCGGGGAAAGGAACGAGGGCAGGGACATGGATCTACAGCTCAAGGGGCGGACCGCGCTCGTCACCGGCGCCAGCATGGGGATCGGGCGGGCCATTGCGAGCACGCTCGCGGCCGAAGGCGTGAAGATGGCGGTGGTGGCGCGCCGGCGCGAATTGCTGGAGCAGCTCGCCCAGGAGATCGTGGCGGCGGGCGGCATCGCGCCGGCCATCATCGTGGCCGACATGATGGATCAGGCCTCACCGCTACGCATTCGCGACGAGGCGCTGGCGGCGCTCGGCTCGATCGATATCCTGATCAATTGCGCGGGCGCCAGCAAGCCGCTGCCGGTGGATGCGCCCGACGAGAGGTGGGACGAGGCGATGATGCTGAATTTCACCCGCGTGCGCCAGCTGACCCATGCGGTGCTGCCGCAGATGCAGGCGCGGCGCTTCGGACGCATCGTCAACATCACCGGCAAATCGGAGCCTGATCGCCTCAATGCCGCCTTTGCGGCCAAGGCCGGCATACATGCCTGGTCCAAGGGCCTCTCGAAGGAGATCGGCAAGCAGGGCATCACGGTCAATTGCGTGGCGCCCGGCCGCATCATGAGCGAGCAGATCCGCCGCCTCTATCCGGAGCCGGAGCGCCAAGCGCTCTCCGACACAGAAATTTCAGTCGGCCGCTACGGCGAGCCCGAGGACGTGGCGCTGGTCGTGACGATGCTGGCCTCGCCGCGCGCCGCCTACTTCACCGGCGTGGTGATCCCGGTGGATGGCGGGTTGCGAAGGTATCAGTTTTAGCCGTCTCTTCTTCAACAAATCCGACCGCCAATTTTTTGCGACCGCCGGGCCGCCGAGGCTCCTTCTCCCCCGCGCGCAGGGAGAAGGTCGGGATGAGGGGGCCTTCCCGCGAGTCTGGGCTTCGCGGAAACGAAGGGGGCCTCTCCGCATGCTCAGGCTCGCGGAAGCGCCCCCCTCACCGCGCCGAGTTCGGATCTTCTTCTTTTCCGTGAGGCCCTCTCCCCGCGCGCGGGGCGAGGAACGCCGTGCTACGGCGCCCAGTCGGCGAAGGTGCGGATGAAACGGTCGTCCAATATCTTGGCGCTCGGCCACGGCTCCTTGGCTTCGCCGCGCTCGATCTGCAGCGACCAGAACACCTCCATGCTTTTGGTGTCCGGCAAGGAGCCGCGCTCGTCGTAGCCGGGCAGGATCGCGTCGTAGGCGCGCTGCGCGTAGGGTTTCTGGAATTTCAGCCGCTCCATATAGGTCGCGACCACGAGAGCGCGATCGGCGCGGGCCAACCGGATGGCGGCGACGTGCGCGGCCAGGATCGCCCGCACCGTGTTGGGATTGAGGTCGAGAAACGATTTCTTCGCCACGAAGACGTGCTTGGGCCATTGCGGTGCGATTTCCTCGCCTTGGTTGCCCAGCATGTTGAACCCGGCATCGGCCACCATCCAGTTCATCGGCGGGGCCAGGATCCCGATCGCCAGGCGCTCCGCCCTGAGGGCCTGGGCGATGCTGGCCGGCGGGCCCGCCTGCACGATCTGGACATCCTTTTCCGGAACGAGGCCGTGGCGCCGCAGCGCATAGCGGGTCAGCTGGTCGGTCGCGGAGCCGAAGGTCGACACGCCCGCCGTCTTGCCCTTGAGGGCATCCCAGCTCTTGACGGAGGGCTGCGACAGCCAGGCATAATCGGATTGATGAAAGCCGGCGTAGAACGCGATGACCGGCTGGCCCGCATTGATCATGTTGATCAGCCCATCGGCCGATTGAATGGAAAAATCGATCGAGCCGCCGATGAGCGCCTGCGAGACCTCGGCGTCGCCCCGAAACGCAGTGAGCTCGATGTCGAGGCCTTGGCTCTTCCAGGTGCGGCCGGCCGCCAGATAGATCGGCAGGAAGCTCGCGGCATCGACCGGGAGGGCGGCGATGAGCTTGCTTTTCTCGAGCGGGCCGGTGGTCGCCGCCGTTAGCGGCGTCCGCGCCAGGGCCGCGAGCCCGGCGCCGGCGCCCGTTCGCAACAAGGCGCGGCGGGAAATCCGAGATGCCGTCATGGTGTTGCTCCGATTTACGAGTGCCGCTTAGTTTCGCGCACTTGAGTGCAATCGTTACGCCCGCCACGCCTGCAGTCGCGCCTCCACCGCATTGCCGAGCTGATTGATCAAGAGCCCGATCACCACCAGAATCATCAGCGGCACGAACACGTCGGCGGTGCGCAGGTGCGCCGCATAGAACGTGATCCGATAGCCGAGCCCCGCATTGGAGCTGAACATCTCGCCCAGCACAACGCCATGCAGAGCGCGGCCGAGCCCGATCCGCATGCCGGCGATGATCATCGGCACCGCGGCCGGCAGGATCACCTTGCGGATGACATCGAGGCGCGTGCCGCCGAATGCCCGCACCGCGCGTATGAGCTGCGGATCGACGCCCTGAACGCCCGCGACCGTGTTGACCACCACCGATACGAAGCTCAACAGGAACGTGATGGCGACGACAGTCGCGAAGCCGAAGCCGAGCCAGACGATGATCAGCGGATAGAAGGCGATCAGCGGCGAGGAATAGAGGAACCAGACGAAGGGATCGACCGCGTATTCGGTCAGCCGGTTGAGCCCCATGGCGATGCCGAGCCCGATCCCGACCACCAGCGACAACCCGAAACCGGCCGCGAACTCGATCAAGGAGACCGCGAGGTCGGCCACGATTTCACCCGAACGCAGCTGTGCCACGAAGGCGGCCGCGATGCGCGAGGGATTGCTCACCACCACCGGATTGATCAGATCGAAGCGCGCCGCGACCTCCCAGATGAGGAGGAAGCCGAGCGTCCCGATAATGCCGAGGACGAGCTGCTCGCGGCGCGGCGCCGTCGGCGACCGGTGGACGGCGGGCGCAATGCCGATCTGGCTCATGGCTCGAGGCTCCAGGGCGCGATCAGGCTCTCGATCCGGCGCAGCAGCGTCACCAGCAAGAACCCGAAGGTGGCGACCACGACGACCAGCACGAAGATCTCGGCCGCCCGGTCGCTGGTCGAATAGACCTGGATCAGCCGGCCGATGCCGCGCACCGACACGTACATCTCGGCCGCGATCAGCCCCACGACGGCGCGCCCGACCGCGAGCCGCACCCCCACCATGACGGAGGGGAGCGCGCCGGGCAGGATCGCCTTGACGATCACCTGGGACTTGCTCGCCCCGAACGCCCGGCAGGCGCGAATCCAGGATTCATGGACTTGGATGATTCCCGTCATGGTGTTGATGACGATCGGGATGACGGCGGCCAGGAACACCATGATGGCCTTCGATTGCGTGCCGACCCCGAACCAGACCACCACGATCGGCACGAAGGCGATGATCGGCGAGGTGTTGAGCGCCACGATCAATGGCTCGAACAGGTAGTGCAGCCGCCGGCTGAGCGCGAAGGCGGTCCCGGCCGCGATCCCGACCGCGATGGCGGGCAGGAAGCCCTGGATGAATTCCTGCAGGCTGACCGCCACATTGCTGCCGAGCTCGCCCGAGGCCGTCATCGCGAACAGCGTCTGCGCCACCTCGGACGGATAGGAAATCAGGTCGGAGCGGATGATTTCGTTGGCGCCGACGATCTGCCACACGATCAGGAACAGCGCGACCGCCACGAAGCCAACCACCGTTCGGGCCGAGCGGTGGCGCGCGAGCGATGCCCACGCCATGCCGCCACCGGCTGGTGCCTGCGCGGCCACGCTCATCTCAGGTGATGGCAGCCGGCTGCGGCTGCTCCCAGGAATTCGAGGCCATCACCTCGCTCTGCAGCAAATCCCAGATGCGCTGGCGGTAGGCCGTGAAGGCGGGATCGTTGCGGATGTCGAGCGGGCGCGGCCGCGCCAGCGTCACCGGGATATCCGCGATGACCCGGCCCGGCGAGGCGCTCATCACGATGGTGCGGTCGGCCAGATAGATCGCCTCGTCGATGTCGTGGGTGACGAACAGGATGGTCTTGCGGCCGCGTTCCCAGACGCGCAAGAGCTCGGAGCCCATCACCTGGCGGATCTGCGCGTCGAGTGCCCCGAACGGCTCGTCCATCAACAGCACTTGCGGCTCGACCGCCAAGGCGCGCGCGATGCCGACGCGTTGGCGCATGCCCCCCGATAGTTGATGCGGATAGGATCGCTCGAAGGCGCCGAGCCCCACCATGGCGATATGCCGCCGCGCGATCGCAAGCCGCTCCGGCGCCGGGACGCCCTTGAGCTCGAGGCCGAGCTCCACATTGGCGAGCACCGTGCGCCAGGGCAGCAGGGCGAAATCCTGGAACACCAAGGCGCGGTCGGAGCCCGGCGCGGTCACCAGGGCGCCGTCGAGCCGCACCGCGCCGCTGGTCGGCCGCATGAGCGCGGCGATCAGCATCAGCAGCGTGCTCTTGCCGCAGCCCGAGGGGCCCACGATGGTGACGAATTCGCCGTCC
>DASZKX010000088.1:0-3619 GCA_035552735.1 Xanthobacteraceae bacterium | reverse complement strand
CCGCCGTTGCGCTGAATACTGCTGAGCATCCGGCGCCGCCCGGGCGTTCCGACATCCGCCTGCTCTACGCGGCACGCGGACTGCGCGGTGTAGGCGATGGATTTGCGGTCATCCTGCTGCCGGCCTATCTGTCGGCGGTCGGCTATGGCCCGATCGACATCGGCATCGTGGCGGCCGTCTCGCTGCTCGGCTCGGCGGTCTTGACGCTTGCGATCGGATGGATCGCGCCCCGCCACGATCTGCGCCGGCTTTTGTTGGTGGCCGCGGGCCTGATGGCGGCGACCGGGCTCGCCTTTCCGGCCTCCGCGCACATCGTGTTCGTGGCCATGGTGGCCTTCATCGGCACCATCAATCCGTCGGCCGGGGACATCGGCATGTTCGTGCCGCTCGAGCACGCCATGCTGGCGCGTGGCGCGCCGGATCGCGAGCGCACCAGCGTTTTCGCCCGCTACAGCTTGATCGGCGCTTTGTCGGCGGCGGCCGGCGCGCTCGGCGCCGGGATCCCGGACGTGCTGGCGTCCGCCGGCGTCGGCGAGATCGCCGCGCTCCGGCTCATGTTTTATGCTTATGCGTTGCTCGGGCTGGTCGCCGCGGTCCTGTACCGCCGCCTGCCGCGCCGTCAGGTCGAGGAAGCGCACCACGCGCCGCTCGGACCCTCGCGCGGCGTCGTCTACCGGCTTGCCGCGCTGTTCAGCCTCGATGCCTTTGCGGGCGGATTCATCGTGCAATCGCTGCTCGCGCTGTGGCTGTTCCAGCGCTTCGACCTTTCATTGGCCGCGGCCGGCAGCTTCTTCTTCTGGTCGAGCGTGTTGAGCGCCTTCTCGTATCCGGTGGCCGCGTGGCTCGCGAAGCGGGTCGGTCTGGTCAATACCATGGTGTTCACGCATATTCCCTCGAGCATCTGCCTGATCCTGGCGGCGTTTGCCTCCGACATCACCACGGTCATCGCCCTGCTATTGGTGCGTTCGGCGCTGTCGCAGATGGATGTACCGACCCGCACGTCCTACGTCATGGCGGTGGTGACGCCGGCCGAGCGCACCGCCGCCGCCAGCGTGACCGCGGTGCCGCGCAGCCTGGCGTCTTCGCTCAGCCCGGCTCTGAGCGGCGTTCTGCTGGCGTCGTCATTCTCCGGATTGCCGCTGGTGATCTGCGGCGGCCTCAAAATCGTCTACGACCTCGCGCTGCTGATGTCCTTCCGGCACATCAAGCCGCCGGAGGAAAGGACGCCGGCCGCAACCCCGCCATCGTAGCGGGCGCGGCTCACCCGGGCGGGACCGTGATCACGATCTTCTCCAAGGCCGGAACGTCCGGCTCCAGCTTCTGATTGCCGGACGGAATGCCGTTGAACTGGAGAATATAGGCTACGATGTCGATATAGGTCTGATCATCCAGGCTGTGGGCGTTTCCATACGGCATCGTGTTGCGAATTTCCTCGAACCGGTTGGCGATCGTCTTTCCGTTCCAACCAAACCGGAATGCCCCTTCGGTCAGGTCCGGAGCCTCGGGCTCGGTGCTGTGAAGATCGGCCCCATGACAGGTGGCGCATTTCGCCTGGAAGACGCTCTCTCCGTTCTTGGCCTGCTGCGCGGTGAAGACACCGCTCGCGGTCGAGGTCTTGCCGGCCTGCTGAGCGTGCGTGATGGAGATACCGAGAAGAAGCAAAGAGCCGGCCACGACGGCTGTTTTCATTTCAAATATTCCACTGTGTGGGTTGAGGTCGAGCAGCGTCGAGGCGGCTCCAACCGCCTCGACGCTATTGCCGCGTCGCGGAACCCTTACGCCCGCCGTACCATGGCGGGAACGAGCTGCTTGAGCGAAGGCGCGCCGACCTGCTGCATGGCGGCAAGCAGCTCGATCCGCAGCAGCTCGAGCACCCGCTCGACGCCGGGCTCGCCGAAGGCGCCCAGTCCCCACAGATAAGGCCGCCCGATCGCCACGCCCTTGGCGCCCATGCACAGCGCCTTGACGATATCGGTGCCGCGGCGGAAGCCGCTGTCGATCAGGACCGGCATGCTGCCGGACACCTCGATGATCTCCGGCAGCATGTCGATGGTCGAGCGGCCGGCCTCGTCGGCACGCCCGCCATGGTCGGAGACGATGATGGCGTCGATGCCGGAATCGGCCGCGATCTTGGCATCCTCCCAGGCCTGGATGCCCTTGAGCACGATCTTCATCTTGGTCACGTCGCGCAGCCGCTTGATGTAGTCCCAGGACATGGCGGAGGATTGAATGTTGCGGAGCCCGCTCAGGTCGACGCCGTCATACATGGGCTTGTCGATCTGGGCTTTCGCAAGCGTGCTGTTGTCGTGGCAGTCGGAGCATTGGCGCTGGTCGGTGCGCTGCATACGGAACAGGGTCTCCTGGTTGCGGCCGCCGCTGCGATCGACCGTGACGGCGACCGCCAGCGCGCCGGCCTTCTCGGCGCGCTGCACGTGGCTTTTGGCGACCTCGAACTTGTTGGTGGCATAGAGCTGATACCAGATCGGCCGCCCGCGCGCCGCCGTCACGTCCTCGATCGAGGTCGAGGCCTGGGTCGAGAGAATCATCAGATGATCGCCGCTCTTGGCGGCCTTGGCGACGCCGATCTCGCCGTCGGCATGATAGGCCTTGTGCCCGCCGGTCGGCGCGATGATGATCGGGCTCGCATATTTCACGCCCAGGATGTCGGCGCTCATGTCGACCTTGCTGACGTCCACCAGCCGGCGCGGCCGCAGCTGAAATTTCAAAAAGCCCTCGCGATTGGCGCGCAGCGTCACCTCGTCGTCGATGCCCGAAGCCATGTAGCCGAAATGCCCGGGCGGGACGTTCTTGTGCATCACCGGCTCGAAATCGAACACGTTGATGGCTTCCTTGGGGGTGGAGATGAGGTGATCGAGGTCGCGTGGCGCCCAGATCATCGGGTCCGGCAGGCGCGAGGGGGTCTCGGCCGCGAAGGCCGCGAGCGTGCTGGAGGCATAGAACGGGCTGGCGGCCAGGAATTGCAGGAAATGACGGCGGCTCGTGCGCGGATCGATGGTCGGCATAATGGATCTCCTCCCTTGCGAAGTTCAATGCGGGCACCCGCCATGGTGGTTGGGCGCGCGGCGGGCGTCATGCACCCCCATTCGATCCTACCCCGCCGAGAGGGCCGGGCGAAGTGCCCAATGCGGATCGCCATGGCGCCGCGGTTCTGCTAATATCGGGCATCGAAAAGGCTGTTCGTAATCGCAAATAAACGGGAGGACGAAATGTTGCTTCGAGTTCTGTCAGTCGCCGTCGCCGCCGGGGCCGCGTTGGCGGCTGCGTCCGTGTCGGAGGTGGCTTCGCAAGCCAAGCCGCTCGACTTCGAGACGTTCAAAACCAAGATCGAGCCGATCTTCCTGGAGCACCGCGAAGGACACGTGCGGTGCTACGTCTGCCACTCGGAGAACAACAACGCCTTCCACTTGGAAAGGCTCCCGGCGGGCGCCAACTTCTGGACCGACGAGCAGTCCCGCAAGAATTTCCAGAGTGTCTCGGGCCTGGTTGTTCCCAACGATCCGGCCGATAGCCGGCTGCTGAAGCACCCGCTCGCGCCGGAGGCCGGTGGTGATCTCTTCCATTCGGGCGGCCGGCAATTCGCCAACAAGAACGATCCGGA
>DASZKX010000087.1:0-9339 GCA_035552735.1 Xanthobacteraceae bacterium | reverse complement strand
TGCAATCTGCGCCCCGGCCGCCGCAAGCCGGACAGGGGCGAGCCGTTTGTTGGATCCTCGATATGCCGGATGAAGATCGCTCCGCATCACATCTGCCGATCCTTCGGGGACTGTCCTGCCGTTGCCCCCGCTGCGGCAAGGGTAAGCTGTTCCGCGGCTTTCTGACGTTGGCGCCGTCCTGCGAGCGTTGCGGGCTCGACTATTCGTTCGCCGATTCCGGCGATGGCCCGGCGATCTTCGTCATTCTCATCGCCGGTTTCATCGTGGCGGGCACCGCCCTCGTGGTGCAAACCGAGTATGAGCCGCCCTATTGGGTGGACGCGCTGTTTTTTGGACCTTTGATCCTGATCACGACGCTCTGGCCGCTGCGCGCCATGAAGGGTCTCATGATCGCGCTGCAGTATCACCACAAGGCGGGCGAGCCACTATGAACGGCGGTTCGCGACCGCGCCGCCGGCTCGCCGGTGTGGTGGGGCCTGGGATCGTGGCGCTGATCGTGTTCGCGGGTCTCCTCGGCCTCGGCAATTGGCAGCTCGATCGCAAGGCCTGGAAGGAAGGGCTCATCGACACGTTGGGCCAACGCCTCGCCGCGGCGCCGGCCGAGCTTCCACCGCCTGAGCGCTGGCCGAGCCTGGTTCAGTCGCAGGACGAATACCGCCGCGTGCGCTTCACGGCCGCGTTCCTGCCCAATGAGGAAGCGCTGGTCTTCACCAGCGGCTCGGCTTTCCGTCCCGACGTGTCGGGCTCCGGCTACTGGGTCTTCGCGCCGGCGCGGCTTCCCGGCGGCGGCCTGATCGTGGTCGACCGCGGCTTCGTGCCGGAAGGCCGGCAGGACAAGGCGACCCGCTTGGCCGGCGAGGTCGCGGGTCCGCTCGAGATGGTGGGCGTCATGCGCTGGCCGGAAGCGGCCGGATGGTTCATGCCGCAAGCGGATCCCGGCCATAACCTTTGGTTCGTGCGTGATCCGCTCGCCATCGCCCAAGCCAAGAAATGGGGCGAGGCAGCGCCGTTCTTCATCGAGCTGGAGAGCCCGCAGCCGCCGGGCGGCCTGCCGGTCCCGGGTCCGCTCAAGGTCAACCTGCCGGACGACCACCTGCAATACGCGATCACCTGGTTCGGTCTGGCGGCAGCGTTGGCGGTCTGGTTCGCATTCTGGCTGCGCAGCCGCTGGCGGGAGGACGCGCCGTCGGCTTCTTGAGCCGACGCTGCGGACACGAGCTCCTCATTTCGGCGCGACCATCTCATTGAATTGCGCGATCACGTCCTTTGGGGTCGCGGCCATTTGGGAGATGAGCTTGACCACGGCATCGCCGTCCACCGGGCTCACATCGAGCCCGAGCTTTTGCGCATCGGCCACGAAGGCCCGGTCTCGACTCATGTCCATGAATGCCCCTTGCAGGGCCTTGGCGCGATCGGGCGGCAGATCGGGCGGCGCGGCGATCGGCAAGGCCATGAAGAAGGGAGCCTCCGCGAAGGCGATCAGCGACAGCGCCTTGGGATCGTTGGTCAGCTCGCGCGCGATCGGCACGTCCGGCAGCTCGGGCAGGCGGGCGGTGCGGCTGAACGCCACCAACGGGCGAAAGGCGCCGGCCTGCCAGAGCGCCATCTGCCCGGCTTTGAGGGCGCTCAGCCCATTGATCTGCCCGTCGACCTCGCCTCTCTGCTGCGCCAGGAAGACGGCCGCGGCGCCCGCATAGCCGCGCACGATCTGCACGTTGAGGCCCAGAACGTCCCTGGAGATGATCGAGAAGATCAGATTGGTCGCGCCCGCGCCGGTGGTCCCGAGCCGGGCCGGAGTTCCGGGCTTCCTGAGGTCGGCGACGGTTTTTGCCGGAAAGCTCGCATTCACCTGCAACAGATAAGCATCATTAGTGTAGGACGACACGCTGCCGAGCCAGGTCAGCTTCAGCGGATCGAACCGCACATTGGGATCGCCCTGAACGGCGAGCTGCGGCGTGCCGCGCTCCAGGATCGCGATCACCGAGCCGTCCTTCTCGGCGTTGACGTAGAGGCGGTTCGCGAGCGCAAGGCCGTTGGCCCCGGCGAGATTCTGCACCACGATAGTGGGTCTGCCGGCGAGGAAATTCGGCATGTGCTTGGCGATGAGCCGGGCGGTCAGGTCGTTGATGCCGCCGGGCGCGCTCGCGACATACAGCGTGATCGTGCGGCCCTTGTAGAACTGCTCGACCGTTTGGGCGGTGGCGCGCGGCCCTGAGAACGTCGCCGCGCAAATGCCCGAGAGGGCCAGCACCAAAAAGGCGGGAAACCGCTTGCGCCAGGGCGACGGAGCATGGGCCATCGGTCTTCTCCAGCGGCAATTCACGCCAAAATGATCGGATCGCCGCGCCGCGGTCAAGCGCGGAACGCCGGCCGCCGCCATCAGGTTCCCCGGCCCGTGGGATCGGCGGCGCGGCGAATTCCCGTCGCCTGCGCCCCTGGAAAATCGGGCAAACTTCTGCAATATCAGCCATAGGCTCGGCGCCGCGAAGGCCGAATTGTTCCGCTCCGGAGACCGCCCATGTTTTCCAAGATCAACCACGTCGCCATCGTCAGCGACAACTACGCACAGCTCGCCCAGTTCTACGAGGCGGTGTTCGGCATGAAGACCTCACCCAAGACCCGTCCTGGCCGGGCCGTGACGGTGGGCGACGGTTATGTCGGGCTCAATATCAATCCGCGCCGCGCCGGACGCTCGGCCGGCCTCGATCATTTCGGCATCCAGGTCGACGATTGCGAGACGGTGTTCGAGCGCATGCGCAAGAAATATCCGACCGTGAAGTGGCTCAAGCGCCCGTCGAACCGTCCGTTCGCCGGTATCACCACCCATGACCCGGACGGCAACGTATTCGACATCTCGCAGAAGGACATGGCGAACCGCACCTCGATCTATGTCGAGAACGACGGCAAGGCCAATCCGCGCCACATCAATCACGTGGCCATGCGCACCATGCGGCCCGACGCGATGGCCGAATTCTACCGCGACGTGTTCGAGCTCGCGCCGAGCAATGTGGACAAGCAACCCGGCGACGCCAATCACTATCTCACCGACGGGCACGTGACGCTGGTCGTCATGCCGTGGGACATCACGGATTACGACGCGACCGGCATCATCACGCCCGGCATGGATCACATTGGCTTCAAGGTGGAGAGCGTGGAGGCCTTCAAGGCGGACGTCCAGCGGATCGCTGACGACAATCCCCGCCTGGCGCCTTCACCCGTCGGCACCGGCCGGGAAGGCGCGGCGTTGGAGAAGCTGTTCGCCCGCAGTTGCTCGCTCGGTCAGCACTGCCTGGCGGATCCGGACGGCGTCCTGATCGATGTGATGGCGGACTGAAGGAGCGCCGCCATCGGAAGCGCACGGAAAACCGCAGGAGATTCGATGATGCGCTGGAGATGTCCCGCATTCGCCGCAGCCGCGCTCTTGGGCCTCGGTCTCGGCTCGTTCGCGGCATCCGCCGATCCGATCGCCGATTTCTACAAGGGCAAGCAGATCAACTGGATCCTCAGCGCCGGCGCCGGCGGCGGCTATTCCGCCTATGCGCTCGCCTTCGCGCCGCATTTCAGCGCGCACATTCCGGGCAATCCGCACATCATCGTCCAGAACATGCCCGGCGCCGGCGGTATCCGGGCGATGCTCTACCTGCAGAGCGTCGCGCCGAAGGATGGCACCACGATCGGGCTCGTGCATTCGAGCGTGCCGTTCGCCCCGCTCTACGGCATCAAAGGCGCGAACTTCGATCCTCGCCAAATGAACTGGATCGGCAGCATCAATGCGGCGACCGGCATCTGCGTGTCCTGGACCGCCTCGGGGATCACCACCTGGCAGGATCTGCTCGACAAGGAGTTCATCGTCGGCGGCACCGGCGCGGGCTCGCAGATGGAAACCATGCCGGCCATGCTCAACAAGCTGTTCGGCACCCGCATCAAGGTGATCTCGGGCTACAAGGGCGGCAACGACGTCTATCTGGCGATGGAGCGGGGCGAGGTGCAGGGCCGCTGCGGCGGGCTGATCTCCTCCATCAAGTCGACGCGCCCGAGCTGGTTTCCGCAGAAGAAGGTATCGGTGCCCATCCAGATCGCGCTCGAGCGCGATCCCGAATTTCCCGATTCGCCGGCGGTGATCGAGTTCGCCAAGGACGAGCGCACCAAGGCCGTCCTGCAGCTGATCCTGGCCCCGATGGGCATGGACCGGCCGATCCTGGCGCCGCCCGGCACGCCGCCCGGCACCGTGGCGGCGTTGCGCAAGGCCTTTCATGACACGATGAATGATCCCGCCTTCATCGCTGAAGCCGACCGGCAGCATCTCGAGATCCAAGACGTCGACGGCGACAAGATCGCCCGGTTGCTGCAAAGCGCCTTTGCGCTGCCGCCCGACGTCGTGAAGGCCGCCAACGAGGCGATGGCGCTCACCGGCGCGGGCAACGAGAACTAGCCGGAGCGATGATACCGGCCGGGTACATGTTCAAGAAGGTGATCGACCCCTCGACCCCGTCCCGTCGGCTGCCGCGGATCAAGCCAGATCGGATATCTGGTCGGGAGATCCTTGATCACTCCGGCTTGATGTTGGCTGATCGGATCACTTTGCCCCATTTCTCGGTTTCATCGGCAAGAAGCTTGCCGTACTCGGCCGGGGTGAGCGCAAGCGCTGTACCACCCAGGTCAGCAAAGCGCGCCTTGATCTTCGGGTCGGCGAGCGCGGCGTTGATCTCCTTGTTGAGTGTGTCGACAACCTCGGCCGGTGTATTTCTGGGCGCGCCGACCCCGAGCAAATCGCTTGCCTCGAAGCCAGGCACAAATTCGCTCACGGTTGGAACGTCCGGCAGCGCCATCGCGCGCGGTGTCGTCGTGACCGCAAGCGCGCGCAGCTTGCCGGCCCTGACCTGCTCAATCGATCCGGCGATCCCGACGACGGCAGTCAGGACCTGCCCGCCCAGAAGATCGGTCAATGCGGGCCCGGCTCCGCGATAAGGCACGTGGAGCATATTGACGCCGGCCATCATCTTGAACAATTCGCCTGCCAGATGACCGCTCGAGCCGGTGCCGGCGGATGCCATTGTGATCTTGCCTGGGTTGGCCTTCGCGTAGGCAATCAGCTCGGGAACGGTTTTGGCCGCTAACGACGGATTGGCCAGCATGACTTGAGGTTGCCGAATCGTGCTCGCAACCGGCGCGATATCGCGAAGAAACACGAAATCAAGCTTCTCGTAGAGCGTCGCGTTGATCGTGCTCGCCGGGCCGACCATAAGGAGCGTATAGCCGTCGGGGAGCGCGCGCACGACCATCTCGGTTGCGATATTTGTGGCGGCGCCCGGCCGGTTCTCGATGACGAACGGTTGGCCCAGCCGCTCCTGCAGCCATTGCCCGATCAAGCGCGCGCCGATGTCGGTCGAGCCGCCGGCGGCGAAACCGACGACAATGCGCACTGGCCGCGACGGATAGGCCTGCGCACTTGCGACGCGCGCCACCGCCGGCATGGCCACGGTGCCCACTGCGAGACCCAGAAATCGACGGCGCGGAAGTTTCACGGCGTGTCCTCTAGCCACACCCGAAGCTATCCGAGTTCCCGCGCCTCTGAAAGGGGCCAGGATTTTCGCTTATTGAGACAGGGCTTGGGCTCGTCGGCGTCCCACCGCAGGGTCATTCGCCGGCGGGGCTGGACTAAAGCCCGAGCACCTCTTCAGCCCAGTGCAGCATCAAATCGCCGTTGAGGAATTCAAGCACGGCCTGCTCTTGCGCGACCGGCTCATCGCCGGCGACCACAGTGGCGACGATCACATCGCAACGGTTGTTGAAGGCGAGCGACAGCACCGATTTCGCCGACGGGGCGCCGACCGTATAGCCGCGGCTGCGGCCTTTCATCCCGTGCACCAAAATGGGCCGGCCCGGGCCGAGTGCCGATCTTTCGCTGCCGACAAGGTCGATGTCGCCGACACGATCGAGCTCCTCGTCGTCGGCCACTCCGGTTTGACAATTGCAGAAGCCGATTTTCGGCCGCAGATAGAGATTGACGTCAATTCCGCAGTCGGCCGCCTTGCATTGAAAAGCCCACCCCGATCCCCACTGGTCGATGGGGAACGGCCACGCGCCTTCGGCCCAGACCGGCTGGTCGCGCGAGAACACGCGATGCGCATCCGCCGGCGGCTTGACGGCGAGGAAGTAGCCGCCAATCCCCGCGACAAGCGCGACGGCGGCGGCTACGGTCCGTTTGCTCACCACCACTTGGGATTCTTGGGATCCGGGGGATACACCGGCACTGCCGGAACGAATCCATCCCGGTTCGGCATTTCGACCTTCGGGAGACTCGTGGCGTCCAGGACATCGTTCTCCTGGATGATGCCGTTCCGATAGTACAGAAATGCGACCAGCGCGTAAACTTCGTCCGCGGTGAGCGATCCCGGTTTGCTGGCGGGCATCGCGCGGTTGATATAGTCCCACGCGATCGTCGGATACGGGTAGTAGCTCGGACCGTCCGTTTCATTAGCTTTGAAAGGGCCGCGATGAGGGTGGCCGGGACTGCCCAATACCAGATGCCGGACGATCCCTCCTTCTCCATTCTGCCCGTGGCATACCGCGCACCGGTTGGCAAAGATCACCGCGCCTTCCTTGGCGGTTCCGTGCCCGGGAGGAAGTTGCTGTCCCTGTGGGCCGATCATGAAGTCGAAGCTGCGGATGTCGTCCTGGCTCAGGGGCGTGCCCACATTATAGACCGGCTTGGAGGTCGGCGACTGCGCCAGCCCCGCCGCAGGGGCTGCCAGGACGATCACCGACACGAGTAGATTAAGAGAACATCGCATCGTGCACACTCCCATCGCGCGCCACCTTCCAGGGCTGCATGGCATTGAAATGAATGGCGCGGGCAGGTTTGTCCGCTTCTGTGATGCCCCAGTCTTTATACAACTCCGCTCGCGACGGCTGGACTTCACCCGTTTCATCCGTGCAACGAGATTGGATCATCGCCTCTTGTCCGTCCCAAGCCCAGTCGAAATTAAACCGGGTGTGCGCCTTGGGAAGCACCGGCGCCTGAATCTTCGCTTCCTTCCAGCTCTGGCCGCCGTCGGTGGATACCTCGACCTTGCTGATCGCGCCCCCACCGGACCAGGCCAAGCCCGTAATCTCGACATATCCCGGGCCGGGTATCCTCATTCCAGCTGAAGGCCGCGTAATCACGGATTTCGGCGCCCACTCGAAATGGTACCAGCGCGATTTGCCGCCCAGATCGGCTCTCACGATGGAGTGGTTCATGCTTTCGTTCCAGGTATGGTAGGGCTGGTCCACCACCTTGATATGTCTCAGGTACTTCACGTTGAAGGGCCCTTCCCAGCCGGGAACGATCATCCGCAACGGGTAACCCTGCTCGGGACGCACCGGCTCGCCATTTTGGCCGTAGGCCACGATCACGTCGTCCATGGCCTTTGCCAGCGGCAGGGTGTGCGTAAACTTGCCGGGATCCGCCCCTTCCGAAACCAGCCAGCTCGCCTCTTTTTGCACGCCGGCCTCGTTCAACAAAACGGAAAGCGGCACTCCGGTCCATTCGCTGCAACTGGTCATCCCCCAGATAAACTGGACCGGCAACCCCATGTTCTCGTTGCCGGCATTATGGATCATGGGAGAGCCGTTCGCATGGCACTCCACGAAATGAATCCGGGATACGGAAGGCAGGCGCTTGAGATCGTCGAGGCTGAAGCTCAAAGGACGATCCACCATGCCGTGGATCGTGAGGCGATGTTGCTGCGGATCGATGTCGGGCAGGTGGGACGAGTGTTGTTGTACGAAGTGGAGCCCGGCCGGTGTGATGATGCCCGCATAGTCCTGAAGCGGAGTGTAGTAAGTGATGTGATCAATGCTCAGTCTGGCCCCGCGGCCGGACGTCACGAAACGCGAGGGCTCGCCGTGTCCAAAATGAGGACCTTTATCAGACTCGGCGACTCCAGGCTTGGCGACTTCAGGCTTGGCGGCTTCAGGCTTGGCTGACTGGCCTCTCGCGGCCCATTCTGCGCCTGCGCCTGCGCCAGCCGCCACACCAGCCAGTGCAGCAGCGTGTTTCAGGAACCGCCTCCGGCCCGATGGATTCGAATCCATAGATTGCCTCCCGTGATCCCGAATTTCTGTTTTTTGAGCTTTGCCTTGGCGCAAATGTCTCCGCCAGCACAATCATGTAGTGTCCAGTAAAATCGTCAGGGTGTCAATCGACCGCGTCTTCGTCGCGTCTGCATCGGATTTTCATCGGCACGGTGTCGTTACCTCCTGCTGCAAGACGTGATGTCCGATAAATACCTGAACCAATCGATCGGAACCGCCGCCGGAGCATCGGCACAATCGCGCCGCCGATCAGAGGTCGGAGCTGATCAGAGGCTGGATATGTAACGCGCCATCGCCTCCCGCTCGGCGGGCGAAATCGCTTTCATCATATTCATCATGTCGGCATTGTTGGTCCGCTCGCCTTCGGCAAAGCGGCGCATCGCCTCGACCAGATAGTCGTAGCTTTGGCCGGCCAGCCGCGGCGCCGGCAGGCCGCCGCCGAAGTTTTGCTGATGACAAACCTCGCACACAGCCACCATGGCGGGCGGCGACGTGGAGGCGGCGCCGGCGGGCCGCGCCGGCCAGCTCTTTTTCGCGAAATAAGTCGCCGCCGACGCCAGCTCTGGCTGCGAGAGGGTGGTTGCCATCCACGACATGACCTCGAATTTTCGATCTCCGGTCTGGAAGTCATGCAGCTGCTTTACGAGATAACTTTCCTGCTGGCCCCAGAGGACCGGAATGGTCGCATTTCTGGGTGCGCCGCTCTGGCCGTGGCATGTGTTGCAAACCAGCAACTTGGCGCCGAATTCTGCTTGACCGCTCGGACTTGGAATGGAATCAGCGGCATTTGCCGGCGCGGCCAGTGCGGCGAGAAAGCCGAGAGCGACCAGAACGCCGGAAACAGTCGGAACGTGATTGTTGATCATGTTACGCCCCATTGTTCGAGTGCCCGCCGGTCCTGTGACGCGACCAACGCGCTGGAACCATCTAAAACATGACGCAGTCAGGCTTGCGGCGCAAGATGGCGCGGACAGACGGCGCGGGGCGAGCGTGATGCCGCCCAGCCTGGCGGCAAAATCGCCGTGCGACCGCGTTCATCAGATCCTCCCGCCCGCTTGCGCCGCCTTGAGGACCGCGCGGACAATCCGGTTATGAGCCCCGCAGCGGCACAAATTGTCGGCAAGCCCCATCCGGACCTCGGCCTCGCTCGGCTGCTGAATGCGGTCGAGCAGCGCTTTGGCAAACATGATCATGCCGGCGATGCAGTAGCCGCACTGCGCCGCTTGCTCCGCCATGAAAGCGGCCTGCAGCGGGTGCGGC
>DASZKX010000086.1:0-2096 GCA_035552735.1 Xanthobacteraceae bacterium | reverse complement strand
CCAGCTCCTGCTCGATCTCGGCATGCGCGAGATGGGCTATGGCTGGAACATCGAAATGCAAATGCGCGCCGCGCAGGGCGGATTGCGCATTCTGGAAATTCCCGTTCCCTACCATTGCCGGACCGGCGGCACCTCGAAGGTGGCCGGCAGCCTGCGCGGGACCCTACGGGCGGGCCTGCGCATCCTGGCGACGTTCTGGCGGGTCGCGGCCTCCGGCCAGCGCTCCGCACGCGCGCAAGAGGATCCCGATGATGCCTGACGATCGCAAACCCTCGCGGACGAAAGCGCTCTTGCTGATGCTGCCCCTCATGGGACTCGCGGCACCGCTCCACGCGCAGACGCCCTCGCCGCCAGTTGCAAATGCCGCGGCGGCCGCCAAGACGGCGACCAATCCGGTGCGCGTCGCGGATTTGATCGATCGGCCCATTCTGGATGAGAACAGGTCCGTCATGGGACGCATCCGCGCCGTGGTTCGGGCCGGCGACGGCAAGATCCAGCTGTTGCTGCCGCTCGGCGGCTTGTTCGGATTCGGCGAGCGCTTGGTGGGCGTCCCGATCGAGAGCGTCACCTTGACGGGCGCGCAGGTCATGGTGGTGGAGATGCCGCCCGACCGCTTTCAAAAATCGGCGACCTGGTACGGATCCGACAGCGAGACCCTGGCGGGCGCCGAGACCATCTCGATCAGCCGACGCTGATGTCGAGCAATCAAGAGGGCGGCCGCATGACTGAAACGACAGAGCAACCACCCGCAGCCGGCGAAACGCCGGCGCCGGCGCGCCAGCCGCGGCATATCGAGCCACCGCCCAAGCGGCTGCACCCGTTGGGATTGCGGATCATGCATTGGACCAACGCGATTGCGATCATCATCATGATCGCGAGCGGCATCAAGATCTACGGCGACTCCCCGGTCTTCAGCTGGCTCTCGTTCCCCAACGCCCTGACGCTGGGCGGCGATCCCGATACCGCATTTCGCATGCACGGCAATTTCGGCCAGAGCGGCGCGCTGCAATGGCATTTCCTCGGCATGTGGATCGTGGTCATCAACGGCTTGGCCTATCTGATCTATGGCATCGTCACCGGCCGCCTGCGCCGCATGCTGCTGCCGATCCGCCCGCGCGAGGTCATCGCTACCATCCGCGACGCCATGCGGTTTCACCTGAGCCACGACGACCTCACCGTCTACAACGGGGTGCAGAAGCTGCTTTATGTCGGCATCATCCTGATCGCCATCATCGAGGTGCTGGCCGGCCTCGCGATCTGGAAGCCGGTGCAGCTCTCCCATCTGGCCGCGCTGTTCTACAGCTTCCAGGGCGCCCGCCTGGTCCATTTCTTTGGCATGACCGCGATCGTGGCGTTCCTGGTGGTGCATGTGCTGCTGGCGCTGCTGGTGCCGCAGACCTTGCTGGCCATGATCACGGGCGGCCCGCGTGTCGCCCCGCGTGTCGCCAAAGCGCCCGCTTCCGTCAAGCTCGCACCTCAACCCGGAGAATGACCATGCGCATTCGCCCGCCGACCGGATCGCGATTCCGTCCCGAAGGACCGATCGATCAAAGCCTCTTGTCCGAGAACAAGGCGCTCGTCGAGCGGATCGATCGCCGCAAGGTGCTGCGCGGCTCGCTGAGCCTGGGGGCGCTCACTTTGCTGGGCGGCTGCGACGTGACCGATACCGACACGATGCAGAAGGTGCTCACGGCGGTCTCGGCCTGGAACGACCGCGCCCAGGCGCTTCTGTTCGATCAGGATCATCTGGCGCCCACCTTCACCGAAGCCGAAGTCCTCAAGCCGCCGCGCTACAACGGCGTCTACAACCAGTCCGACCTCACCCCGGTCGACGTGGCCAGCTGGAAACTCGAGCTCGGCGGCCTCATCTCCGACAAGCGGCCCAAGACCGCGCCCGACATCTACGCCATGCCGGAGCAGGAAATCATCATCCGGCACGTCTGCGTCGAAGGCTGGGACTATATCGGGCAATGGTCGGGGGTCAGCCTGCGGCGCTTTCTCGAATCCGTCGGCGCCGACCTGACCGCCAAATACGTGGCCTTCCACTGCTTCGACGACTATTACGGCAGCATCGACATGGCGACCGCGCTGCATCC
>DASZKX010000085.1:0-3801 GCA_035552735.1 Xanthobacteraceae bacterium | reverse complement strand
CAATCCTGCGGCACCCGCGACAAACTCGCCCGGTGCCGACACGCGTGGCGGATTGGGCGCGGCCGCCGCGGCTTGGTCGCCGGGATCCGACGCCGCCACCGGGGTGGGGTCGCCCGGACCGGATGGTTGTGACGCGGGGGGCGGGGCCGGCATGAGGGCGGCTTCTGTCACCGGCACGGCCGTCGGTTCCGGTCGAGCGGCCGGCTTCGCGCTGAGGGCGGCTGACGGGCTCGGCTGCGGCTGCGAGGCGGCCGGCGGGGTAGTGGCGCGGTCTTGCTTGATCGTGCCGGTGACGCCATCGACATTGCGTTCGAGCGCGGCGATGCGGCTGAGTACCTGATCCCGGTCGGCGGCGAGCGCGCCGACGGCTTCCGCTAAGCGGCGTGTCTCCTCGGCGGTCTCGCTTGATCGAGGCGCGAAGTCCCCGGCGGAGGTGTCGGGTTGCGCGGCTCCCTGGGCTGGAGACACTTGGACCGCAGCGGTCTGCGGGTGTGATCCGGGGCTGGAAAAGAAGGCCGATATTGTGGCGACGAACAGCGCAAAAATGGCAGCCCCACCCCAGATCGCCAGCCGCCATAGCGTCCGCACGCCGAGTTGCGGCTCGGCGTTCCAATTGGCGCTAATTGCTTGCTCCGTCATGCCTTAACGGCTCCGCGGCGTCTCTCGCCTGCGAATCGCTGCATTGAAAACATTAGCAGAATCCCGTCATCTTGGCGCTGCTGCGGCACACGCGGACGTGCCAGCCGGCTCTTCCGCCGCGGAAACACCACGTGATTGAACAGGATGATGACCAGCCGGAAGGTGCCGTAGAGCCAGCAGGCCCGCACCGGTCACGCACAGGCTTGGTCACTTCTCCAAGATAGTCTGGAAGTGGGAGCGCGGCGGCGCGGGCGGGGCCTTGCTCGACCCCGCATCGATCATCGACAGGCGCTGGCCCTCGAAGGCGACCGGCTGACAGTGGTGATGGGAGGCGGCAAGCGTCGTGCACAGGCGCGCGGCCGTCTCCGCATCGGCGATCGGACCGACGACGAGTCGCAGGTCGGCGCCATGCGTTTTGCCGTTCTCCCGCACCGCCGCCAGCGGATAAAGCCCCTCCAGCAGCGCCGGGTCGCTATTCTTGGTCGCATGCCAAAGTGTCCGCAGGCCTTGGTAATTGCCCGCGCCGCCGACATCGATCCCCAATCCGGCCGCCGCGAGCGCCTGCTCGGCTGGCGTTGACACGTGCATCGGATTGGCTGCAGGCGCAGTGGTTGCATCGGCCGCCGCTGCGGCTATTGGGGCGGTGTCGCCCACATTGGATTGTTGTGACGCGGGGATCGGGGTTGGGGTGACGGCGGCTTCCGGCGCGGCCGGCGTTTCCGGCCGAGCGGGGGGCGCCGGGCCGGTTGCGGCCGATGGGCTTTGCGGCGGCGATGGCATGGGGGGCGGAGGCAGAGTGGGGTCGTGCTTGATCGTCCCGGTAACGCCATCAAAATTGCGTTCGAGCGCGGCAATGCGCGCGAGCGCCTGATCCCGATCGACCGTGAGGGCGCGAACGGCTTCCGCCAAGCGCCGTGTTTCCTCGGCGGTATCGCCCGCCCGAGGCGCAGACTCCCCGGCGAAGGTTCGTGGCTGCACGGCCCCCTGGGCTGCGGTTCCCTGGGCTGCGGTTCCCTCGGCTGAAGAGACTTGAGCCGTCGATATCTGGCCGGTGGCGGCCGCAGCAGTCTGCCGGTGCGATCCGGGGCTGGAAATGAAGGCCGATATAACTGCGACAAAGAGCGCAAAAGTGGCAACACCGCCCCAGATCGCCAATCGCCACAGCGTCCACATGCCGAGTTGCGGCGGCTCGGCGTTCCACTCGGCGCTATATGCTGCATCCGCCATCGCCATGCCTTAACTGCTCTGCCAGGACGGCATCTTTTGTTCGCGAATCACTGCATTGAAAAGATTAGCAGAATCCCATCAGCTTGCCGCGCTGCCCGTGCATTCGACTGTTCCGCCGCGGCGGCCTCGGATAAGACGAGCCGCGGAGACCAAGATGGTTGAACCCCAAGATGGTTGAACCCCATGCATGATCGGACTTGCCTTGCAGTCGTGCTCGCAGCCGGCGAGGGCACGCGCATGCGTGCGGCGCGGCCGAAGGTTCTGCACGAGGTCGCCGGCCGCACCCTCTTGGGGCATGTGCTCGGCGTGCTGCGCCAGGCGGGCGGTGTCTCGGCCGCGGTCGTGGTCGGGCCCGCCGCCGGTGCGGTGGTGGCGGAGGCGGAGCGGGTCTGGCCAGGCGCGGAGATCTTCGTGCAGACCGACCGCCGTGGCACCGCCCATGCGGTACTGGCCGCGAAGGCGGCCATCGCGCGGCAGCCCGACGATGTTCTGGTCGTTTTCGCCGACACGCCGCTGATCCGTCCGCAGACGCTCGCGCGGATGCGGGACGCCATCGCGGCGGGCGCCGCGGTCGCGGTACTGGGATTTCGGCCGCGGGATCCGACCGGCTATGGCCGGCTCGTGCTGGAGGGCGACGAGCTCGCCGCCATTCGCGAGGAGCTGGATGCTGGCGCGGCCGAACGCGCCATCGGGCTCTGCAACGGCGGCTTGATGGCCTTGGCCGGGGCGACCGCGCTCGCGATCCTGGAGCGGATCGGGAACCACAATCGCAAGGGCGAATTCTATCTCACCGACGCGGTCGCGATCGCCCGGGCGATGCATCTCAAGGCGGTCGCCATCGAGACCGAGGAGGACGAAGTGCGCGGCATCAACACCAAGGCACAGCTGGCGGAGACCGAAGCGGCGTTGCAGCAGCGTCTGCGCGGCGCCGCCATGGCGGACGGCGTCACCCTTGTGGCGCCGGAGACGGTGTTCCTGTCGGCCGACACGAAATTCGGCCGCGACGTGGTGGTCGAGCCCTTCGTGGTGTTCGGCCCCGGAGTTACGGTCGAGGACAATGCGGTGATCCGATCATTCTCCCATCTCGATCGGGCGCATGTCGGCAAGGGCGCGCTGGTCGGGCCCTATGCGCGGCTGCGGCCGGGCGCTCATCTCGGCGAGGACGTGCATATCGGCAATTTCGTCGAGGTGAAGGAGGCGACGATCGAGGCCGGCGCCAAGGTCAATCATCTCGCCTATATCGGCGATGCACGGCTCGGCGCGGGCTCGAATTTCGGGGCCGGCGCCATCGTCTGCAACTACGACGGGGCCGCCAAGCACCGCACCGACATCGGCAAGGGCGTCTTCATCGGCTCGAATTCGGCCCTGGTGGCGCCGGTCACGATCGGGGACGGCGCCTATGTGGCGACCGGCTCGGTGGTCACCCACGATGTCCCCGCAGATGCGCTCGCCATCGGGCGCAGCCGACAGGTGGTCAAGGAAAACCGGGCGGCACGCCTGCGCGGCCTCAAGGCGGCGTTCAAGAAAAAGAATCCAGCCGCGGAGTAGCGGTCGGCGGCAGAGTCCCTTCAGGAAACGGCCTGCCTGATCGCGTTAGCCTTAATTGACACAATTTGACACGGATAGTGATTTTCTGCCCAGCATTCACGCCGCCTACACCAATGCCCGAATCACGATCGGCGCGGCCTCCGGGAGGATATGAGCACGATGTGCGGCATTGTCGGCATTCTCGGACGCGAGCCGGTGGCGGAGCAACTGGTCGACGCGCTCAAGCGCCTCGAATATCGCGGCTATGATTCCGCCGGCGTCGCCACCCTGGAGGCGGGGCGGCTGACGCGCCGGCGCGCCCAGGGCAAGCTGCGCAATCTCGAAAACAAGCTGCGCGCCGAGCCGCTCATGGGCAAGATCGGCATCGGCCATACGCGCTGGGCTACC
>DASZKX010000084.1:0-14245 GCA_035552735.1 Xanthobacteraceae bacterium | reverse complement strand
GGCACAGACGTGGCCGATCCGGCCGGTCACCATGGTGGTCCCGTTCGGGGCCGGCGGCGCGACCGATACCATGGCACGCGTGCTGGCGCCGCGCTTGTCGGAGCTGCTGGGCCAGCAGGTGATCATCGAGAACGTCGGCGGCGCCGGCGGCATGAGCGGCGCGGCCCGGGTCGCCAAGGCGCCGGCCGACGGCTATCAATTCCTGCTCGGCAATGCCGGCACGCAGGCCATCAGCCAAACGCTCTACAAGCGGCCGCTCTACAATTCAGCGACCGACTTCGTGCCGGTCGGCCTGGTGGCGCAATCGTTCTTCGTGCTCATCACCAACAACGACTTCCCGGCAGCCACGCTTCCGCAGTTCATCGCCTATGCCAAGGTCAACCAGTCCAGGATGCAATACGCTTCTGCAGGTGCCGGCTCGACCTCGCACATGGTCTGCGCGCTGCTCGGCGCCGCGATGGGCACCCACATCACCCACGTGCCCTATCGCAGCACCTCCATTGCGCTGCCCGACATGCTGGCGGGCCGAATCGACTTCATCTGCGACGCGGTCGAGAGCGCCGCGCAGCTGATCAAGTCGGGCACCGTCAGGGCCATCGCGGTCCTGGCGCCGAGCCGAAGCGCCGTGCTGCCCGAGCTTCCGACCGCGGCCGAGCAGGGCGTTCCGGAGGTCGCCATCTCCGGCTGGTACGGCTTGTTCCTGCCGAAGGGAACACCCGAGCCGATCGTGCGCCGGCTGAGCAGCGCCGCCAGCGCCGCGATGGATACTCCGTCCGTGCGCGAGCGCATCGAGACCCTAGGCATCAATATGATCGCGCCCGAACGCCGTACGCCCGAAATCCTCGAGCGCTTCCTGCCGGCCGACATCGCGAAGTGGGCTGCACCGATCCGGGCCAGCGGCCTTTCGATAGAATGAACCGCGATGGCTCAGCGGTTTCGGTCTCGCGCCCGCACCGGACGGTGCGTTTGGATCGGGACCACGGCATAGCCATAGGCATTGCCAGCGGGACCGACGCTGCTGGCGCTGCCGAACCAGCGGGGGTGGTCCACCGGATTGACGCCGACCATGCTGCCCGGGACTACGTAGCCTCCCATGTTGTTTTCACCCGAATCATTCGCCAGAGCCGCGGTAGCGGCGCCGACGATACCGAGAGCTATGGCAGCGGAAATCGCCATCGAGGTTGTTCTGCCGCTCATGGTCATCTCCTGTTCTGATCTGTTGCCTATTCGGTTCTGCCGCATCACGATTAGGCGATAGTCCTCCAATCCCGTGCAGAGGTCTCCGGACCCATACATTCTTGTAAGAGCACGATGCTTCCAATCAATGTCTGCGCTAACGCCGCCTGCGGTCACGGCGTCGTGAACGCATGTGAGTTGCGCCGAGGGTTTCTACGGTGGACGTAGGCGCCGCGGGGCGCGCGATCAAACAGGAAGTAAACGATGCAAACGATGACCGCATCGACGAGGTCGATCACACTCGCCGCCGTCGCATTCCTGACGATCGGCTTGTCGGGCCAAGCGTTCGCTCAGGGGGCCGCGCCGAACCTGAGCGGCACCTATCAGTGCGAGCCGGAGCCGAGCTCATGCCAATGGTCGGGACAGACCTTCACGGTCGGGCAGACCGGAACCCGATTGGACATGAAGAGCGACAAGGGCGATGTCGCGCAAGGCCTGTTGTCCAGCAATGCCACGCTCAGCGTGGGTGCACCCTGGAACATGCTCGGCGTCATTCTCCCGGACAACCGCATCCAATGGTCGAACGGCACGATCTGGCGCAAGCAATAGCGGGGCGGCGTTCTTCATCTTGTCGCGCGCGACCTGACCCAGGGCGGCGCTCACCTCTGCGAGGTGCCGCCGGTACCATGAGCCAGCCGGCGACGCAGGCTGTCGACGGCCCCCCTCCCAAGTCGTTTTTCATGTTATGTTTCGCGCCGCCACCGGGAGCGTGCGCATGAACAGACTTCTGGCAGACCTGACGGGACGATGTCTCGGCATTGCGGGCGCAGTGGCGCTCGCGCTCTGTGGCGCGCTTTCGATCGCAGCCGCGCAGGCGCCGGCGGTGCGGCCCCCGACCATCGCGGTGCTGCCGCTGGAGAACAACTCCAGCGATCCCAAGCAGGATTTCTTCGCCGGCGGCATGACGGACGAGATCGCCTCCGCGCTCACCGCCGTGCGCGGCCTTGACGTCGTGGCCCGCTCGTCCTCGTTCCGGCTGCCGCCGTCGAACCATGACCTCAAGAGCATCGGCCAGACGCTCAACGCGAGCTATCTGGTGCAAGGATCGGCCCGCATGGCGGCCGAGCGGGTGCGCATGAATGTCCGGTTGGTGCAGGCCAGCAACGGGGTGGCGCTGTGGTCGAAGGAATATGACGCCGAGCGCTCCCACGTCTTCGACCTCGAAGAGGATATCGCCGAGAAGATCGCGGGCGTCTTGCAGATGCCGACGGGTCCCGGCGAGGCGCTGGTGCGCAGCCGGACCGATGATTTCGACGCCTATCTGGACTTTCTGCGTGCCAAGGTGGCGGCGCGCGAGCGCGGCGGCAAGGCGTTGGCCGATGCCGCGGTGCTCCTGGAGCCGGTGGTGACGCGCGCGCCCGATTTCGCGCCCGCCGCCGCGCTGCTCGCCTACGACTATGCGCTGACCCCGCTGTTCGCGCCGTCGCTGCGCGGCGGCATGCCCGAGGCGGAGCGCAAGATCGTGGAGCGCACGATCCCGCGCAGCGAGGCGCTGGCCCGGCACGCCACGCAGATCGATCCCAAGAGCGCCGACGGATTCGTGGCGCTCGCTTACGCCAACATGGTGCAGCGAAGGATGGTGGCGGCCGAGGACGCCTTCAAGCAGGCGCTCGCCCTCAACCCGAACCAGGCCGACGGGCTGCATGGCCTGAGCCAGCTTCTCGCCGCCATGGGACGCATCAAGGAATCGCTTGCGATGCGCGGCCATCTACAGGCGATCGAGCAGTCCATCATCAATTACACGGCGGATACCGCCGAGATCTATTGGCTCGACGGCGATACCGAGAAAGCGGTCGCAATGCTGCAGCCGTTCCGGCCCGGGCGCACCCTCGAGCTCGCGCTGGTGCAGGCCTCGGCAGGACGCTACGCCGAGGCGGCGGCGGCAATCCGCGAAATGCCGGCAACGAGCTATCCGCCCGGATTGACCGAAGCGGCCGCCAGGATTCTCGATTCGGCGCCCGCCAAGGCGGCCGTCCCGGCCGATCTGCCGCGGCTCGGAAATCTGAGCTTCGCCTACATGCATGTGGGGGCGCCGGAGCGCGTGCTGGAATTCTACGAGGACGAGGTCAAGGGCAACTATTTCCAGCCGATCTCGACCACCTGGTTCTGGCATCCGACCTACGCGGCGGTGCGCAAGACCGCGGGCTTCAAGAAGGTCGCACGCGATCTCGGCCTGGTCGATTATTGGACCGCCCGCGGCTGGCCGCCCCAGTGCCGGCCGGTGGGGGCGAGCGATTTCAGCTGCGAATAGTGAGTAGTGAGTAGTGAGTAGTGAGTAGTGAGTAGGAAGCACTCGTTATTCACCAATCCCTCTTCACCACTCGCGACTCATTTCTTCTCATTTCTTCTCATTCGCCTGCGTGAAATACCGCGTATCCGGCGGCTCCTGGCCCTTGCGGGTCGGCATCAAGAGGCCGTCGGCGCTCAGGTAGTAGTTCTCCTTGCCGATGGCCACGTGTGAATTGCCTTCGGCGCAAATGAATTCGCCCCAGTCCGGCCGCGGATCGGGATTGCGGACATAGCCGCGGGTCACCGTCCAGGGCCGCGTCAAGGCGTGATCGATCACGGTGATCTCGTTGTGCATGATGTTCTTGTCGGTCTTGTCGAGATAGATGCGCTCCTTGAAGATCGACTCGTTGTCATGGTGCAACGGCACGCCGGCAGCATCGTAGTGCCGCGGGCCCTTGAAGCCGCGGGTCTCGACCTCGAGGGTGTCAAAGCGCCCCTCCCCGTCGGTATCGAGCCACTTGCCGATCGAATAGCCGACCAGGGTCGGATCGATCTCCTTGGGCCAGTCACGGCCATCGGTGTAGACGCGGCGCGTATGCTCGACCCAATCGATCAGCACATAGGTGGTTTCCGGCGTGACCACGAATTCCATCGGCTGAAACGGATACATGATGAGTGGCATGCCGAAGCCGCGGCAGGATGCGCCGCGCCAGTCGAAGAAGCTTCCCTCTTTCTGGGCCTTGAGATTGGCCTCCAGGATTGCCTGATATTCCGGTGTCAGCGGCGCCTCTTGTCCCTTGCCCCAGGGCTTGTTCGGATCGAAGGACGGCTGGCCCGGGATACCTGGCACGCGTTGCCGGTTCCACTGCCCCTTCCAGTCCGGATACTTACCGTCCTCGGCGGCTGCGGCCACCCCGCAACCGATCGTGACGGCCGTGACCAGCGCCGCCGTTTTGAGCGCAAAGCCGCGCAACGTGCTTGCATAAAGCATCGCCATCCTCCCTTGTGCGAACGCCGCTTGTTAGTGGCCCGAAGCAGCCAGGCTCGCGGCTTGTGATGCGAGGGCCTTGCACCGGCCCGATCGCTCTCGCATGAAGCTACACCACCTGCGGACGCACGCGGAAGTGGGAACCGGGCTCGTGTCCCAGCCTCCTCGCGCGACCACCGCGGCGTACAATTTCGCCCGGGGAGATAAATCGCCACGCCGATGAGCGCGCCGCGCGAACCCCCGCGGGGCCGGATTCAAAGTTGTAACCGCCCCTGCGATCAGGCAAGTTGGGCCCGGATGCCCGTGCGAGCATCGCGTTTGGAGGGAACCAAAGATGAAACTCTATATCGGACTGCTGGCGGCGGCTGCCGCCACCGCGCTCATTGGTCCGGGCCTGGTCAACACCAGTCTCGCGGCCGATGGCGACAACTTCGTCATTCGCGGCGACGCGACCAAGACGATTCTGGAGCAGAACGAGATCAACGTCGCGACCGCCGAGGCCGTCAGCAAGGCGTGCGTCGATGAAGCCGTCAAGCAGGGCGTCAAGGTCAGCATCTCGGTCTTCGATCAGTTCGGCGAGCTGGTTTATCTGTACCGCATGGACGGCCAGACCAAGGTCGCGGTCGACACCGCGATGATGAAGGCCCGCACCGTCCTCAACACGCGCCAGCCCAGCAAGGCGACCATGAACGCGGTGCTGTCCGGCCGCTCCTCGGAGCTGCGCCAGCAGTCGTTCGGCAATTTCGCCAATTCCGGCGGCCTGCCGATCGTGATCAACGGCAACCAGTTCATCGGCGCCATCGGGGTCGGCGGCTCGGCGCCCAAGCTTCCGGAATGGAGCGACGAAATCTGCGCCTGGCGCGCGCTCACCAAGGTCATGGGCCCGCAGCCGGCGCTGCTGCCCGACGTGCAGCGGACGCAATAATCCGCCCGGACGCGCGAAGGGTGTCGGCGACCGAACGCCGACACCCGACCGCAAGGCTACCAAACAAGGAACGTACCAAAGAAGAATGGTCCGGCGGCCCCGGCTATTTGCCGGCGGCCTCGCCGTTATTGAGGTAGAAGTAGCCGATCTTGTTGTTGACCGAGCTCGCGTACCACATGCGTCCCTGCGAATCGAGGAAGAGCTCCCGCATCGAAATTTCCGAGTGCGGGAACGGATATTCGGTGACCTGCCCGGTCTTGGGATCCATACGGCCGAGCGTGTCCTGCTCGTGCGAGGAGTACCAGATCATGTGGTCGCGATCGATGCCGATGGCGTAGGGACTGGGCTCCGGCCCGGGCAGGGGGAATTCCTTGAACTCCGCCGTGTTGGGATCGAGGTGCCCGATCTTGCCGCCGCGGCGTTCGCTGAACCACACGGTGCCGTCGGAATCCACCTGCAGGCGCTGCGGCTTGCCCTTCGTGGGCGGATAGAATTTGGTCAGGATGCCGTCGCGGGTGACCCGGCCGAGCGGGCCGTCGTCGCGGAAGGAGGTAAACCACTGGTCGCCGTTCTGGCCGACCACGTTGCCGTAGGTTCCGCCGAGATCGAAATGCTTGAACTCCTCGGTCTTGGGATCGAACATCGAGATCGCCGGACCACCGCTCACCCACACCATGCCGCGCTCATCCACCCGAATGGTGTGCGAGCCGGTGCGCTTGCCGTCGGGCAGCGGCGAATTCTGATATTCGGTGATCTCCTTGGTGGCCGGGTTGAGTTGCCCGATCTTGCCCTGCGCGGCTTCGGTGAACCAGACGGTTCCGTCGCGCGCGGGAATGACCGAATGAACGCCGGCCGTCTGCGACGTCGGCAGCGGGAAGCGGGTGAGCTCGGCGGTCTTGGGATTGAGCCGCACCACCTCGTTGCCGCGACCGTAGTACGGGATCCACATCATCCCGTCCTTGTCCTCGACCGCGCTCCAGGGGCCGAGCCCATTGGCACCCGCGAAGTCGTATTCCACATAGGCGATGTTCATGGCGGCCGGGCTGAACGGACGCACCAGGGATTTGTATTGCGGCATCTCCTCGGGAGATTTCGGCTTCGGCGAGTTGGGCCCGAAGGCGGTCGTCAGGTAGGAAACGAAGTCCTCGAGCTTCTCGTCGCTCAGGCGGTTGCCCTCGCCCGCCATCATGGTGTCGCGCATATACATGACGCGCTGGCGCCAGCCTTCCTCGTCGAAGGCGGTCGGGGTCATGCGGGTCTGGAACGAGTGGCAAGACTGGAAACAGGTCGTGAAAAACGGATCCTGATGGCTCAGATCGTGGTTCTTGGTCTTGGGCAGCAGCTGCCGGCCCTGATAGGTATTGAGATCGCCCCAGCGCACCATTGATTTCTGCAGCGCGAAGTCGAATGAAGCCTTCTGGTCGTCGGTCAATTTCACTTCGCTGCGCGGATCGCTCCGGTAGCCGATGGCCGTGATCTTCACCGTATAGGTGGCGGCCGGCAGGTGGTCGATGTGATAGCGGCCCTGCTGGTCGGACAGCACATTCACCGTCATCTTGTTCTGGGCGTTCTCGGCGACCACGAAGGCACCCATGAAGGGCTTGCCGTCTGGACCAATCACGCTGCCGGTGATGGTCGCCCCCCATGCGGCCGACCCCAGGCACGCCGTCAAAGCGAGGGAAACCAGAATCTTGTCCGCCAAATCCTTGTGCCCGAAACCCATGTTTGCTCCTGTCAGTCCGCAATTCGCAATTCGCTATTGGCTATTCTTGGGCGAGCTTGCCGTTGCAAGACTCCACCTTTGCAACCCGTTGCAAAATTATATCGAAAGCCTGACGGGAGGGAAACCGTTCGATTTCGCGCGTTTTCGCTCATCTCAGACTGCGCCGCTTCCGCGATGCCCGTCGGTTCGGCCGGCCCGGACAACCAAGGCCTGCGACCAACATTGCGCCGGGCCGGGGTAAAATGGTTACCTGGGGCTCGTCCATAAAATGCCCTTGAAGCCGGTGAGGTCGCCATGACGAAGTTTTTCCTCGGGACGCTGGCGGCAGCTTGTCTTGCCTTCGGCACGGCCGGAAACGCCGCCGAGCTCAAGGTTCTGGCCGCCGGCGGGATGCAGCCGGGGCTCAATGCTGCCGCCAAGGTGTTCCGCGACAAGACCGGGGTCGAGGCCAAATTCACCTACGAGCCTCCGGTCGATCTCGGCAAGCGGGTCGCCGGCGGCGAGGTGGCCGACATCGTGGTGTCGTCTCCGGCCGTGATCGCGGACCTGACCAAGTCCGGCAAGGTCTTGGGCGACGGCCAGATGCATCTCGGGCGGGTGGGGGTCGGAGTGGTGGTGCGCGAAGGCGCCCCGCTGCTGGACGTGTCCAGCACCCAGGCGCTGAGGAGCTCGCTGATCGATGCCGAGGCCGTGGTCTACAACACCGCTTCGAGCGGGACCTACATCGACGGCATGCTGAAGAAGCTCGGCGTTTTCGATCAGATCCAAGGCAAGCTGATCCGGCTCTGGGACGGCACCGCGGTGATGCACCGTCTGATGGAGGGCAAGGCCAAGGAATTCGGTTTCGGCGGGATCACCGACATTCTGCTCTACCGCGAGCGCGGATTGCGGCTGGTCGGCCCGTTGCCGGCCGAGATCCAGAACTACGCCAACTACAGCGCCGCTGTGATCTTGGCGGCGCCCGACCCGGATGGCGCCAAGGCTTTCATGGCCTATCTGGCCTCCCCGGAGGGCCGCGCCCTGTTCCTGGCGAACGGCATTCCGGAATAGGACGGGCCCGGTCCGGGAATCGCCTTAAAGCCGAGAGGACATTCATGCGCTCATCGTTCTTCATTCTTGGATTGACCTTGGTGCTGCTCACCGCGCTGCCGACCGACGCCAGCAGTCGCGGCTTCGCCTGGTTCTTTGCCCACCAGCACCCCGAGGGCGGTTGTTCCGGCCAGCACATCGTGGCCACGTTCTATTCCTCCGGCCGCCGAACCGCCAGCGGACAGACCTTTAATGCCGGCGCCTATACGGCGGCGCATCGCACCCTGGCGTTCGGATCGCACGTGACCGTGACAAATCCGCGGAACGGAAAAACCGTCACGGTCCTGATCAACGACCGCGGCCCGTTCACACAGGGGGTGACGCTCGATTTGGCGAGCGGCGCCGCCCGCGCCATCGGGATGTCCGGAACGCAATGGGTGTGCATGCTCTGACGCCGGGCCGGCCATCTCGGCCCGGGTGCGGAGACGCGCGACCGCGGTGCCTCGAACCGCTGTGAAACGATCAGCGGATTCCCCCGCCTGCTATCGCCCAGCTGCCACCGCGCAGGCGCCACGTCCTCGTCAACTCCATTGGTCCAAGTCCGTTGGTCCAAGTCCGTTGCGGTGCTCGCCTCCGTCCGCCCCCGCCGCGCCGTTTTCATCCGCCTGTCACACAGCTCGCGCAAATTCGCTTTTTTGGGCGAGGAGAGGGACAAATGACCGACGTCGCATTACCGGGCTTGATCGAGCCTGCCACGCACAAGGGCCCCGATCTCGACCGCGGCAATCATCCGCTGACCGCCATCATCCTGCTGGGGGTCCTGGCCGCCGGGCTGTTGTTCGTGGCCTACAGCATCTATGTCGATCTCGACGCCACCGGCGCGCGGGTGGAGAGCTACGCGCCTTTCATCCTGCTGTTCGTCGCCCTCCTGATCGCGCTCGGCTTCGAATTCGTCAACGGCTTCCATGACACCGCCAATGCGGTCGCGACCGTGATCTACACCCGCTCGCTGCCCGCCCATATCGCGGTAGTGTGGTCCGGCATGTTCAATTTGTTCGGCGTGCTGCTGTCGTCCGGCGCGGTGGCCTTTGGCATCGTGTCGCTGCTGCCGGTCGAATTGATCCTGCAGGTGGGCAGCGGCGCGGGCTTCGCCATGGTGTTCGCCCTGTTGATCGCGGCGATCATCTGGAACGTCGGCACCTGGTATTTCGGCCTGCCGGCATCGAGCTCGCACACCCTGATCGGATCGATCATCGGGGTCGGCGTCACCAATGCGCTGCTGCACGGCCGCGACGGCACCTCGGGCGTGGATTGGTCGAAGGCGACCGAGATCGGCTATGCGCTGTTGGCGTCGCCGCTGTTCGGCTTCGCGCTTGCGGCGATCCTGCTGGTGGTCTTGAAGGCCGTGGTGCGCATTCCTGCGCTCTACGCCGAGCCGCAGGGCGACCAGCCGCCGCCCTGGTGGATTCGCGGCATCCTCATCCTCACCTGCACGCTGGTGAGCTTCTTCCACGGCTCCAATGACGGCCAAAAAGGCATGGGCCTGATCATGCTGATCCTGATCGGCACCGTGCCGACCGCCTATGCGCTCAACCGGGCCATGCCGCCGAGCCAGATGGAGCAGTTCCAGGCGAGCTCGAAGGCCGCCGGCGATGTCATCGTCGCCAAGGCGGCGGGCTTCAACGTGTTGGGCAATCCGCGGCCGGCGGTGACCGGCTACGTGGCACAGCACAAGATCAACGAGGGAACCTACCCGTCATTGGCGGTGCTGGTGCAGGACATCGCCAGCCAGGTCAATCAATACGGCTCGATCGCCAGGATGCCGGCCGAAGCGGTCGGCAACACCCGCAACGACATGTATCTGGCATCGGAAGCGATCCGGTTCCTGATGAAGGACAAGGAAAGTGATCTGAGCAAGGACGATGTGGCCAAGCTCAACGCCTACAAGGGCTCGCTCGACAACGCCACGCGCTTCATTCCCAACTGGGTCAAGATCGCGGTCGCGATCGCGCTCGGGCTCGGCACCATGGTGGGCTGGAAGCGCATCGTGGTCACGGTCGGCGAGAAGATCGGCAAGACCCACCTGACCTATGCGCAAGGCGCCTGCGCCGAGATCACGGCCGCCGCCACCATCGCGGCCGCCGACGGCTTCGGACTGCCGGTGTCGACCACGCATGTCCTGTCGTCGGGCGTTGCCGGCACGATGACGGCCAGCGGATCGGGGCTGCAGCTGTCGACGATCCGCAACATCGCCATGGCCTGGGTGCTGACCCTGCCGGCCGCCATGCTGATCTCGGGCAGCCTGTACTGGATCTTCTCGCGGCTGTTCTGAGCAACGCTCGAAAATAGCGCTCGTCGGCCGACAGCGGCCGGCGAGCCGCAACACGCAAGCCGCATTTCACCGACGAGGGTTCATCGACGAGCTTCCGCGCCGACGGCGCGCGTGTCGATGATGGCGCAGAACGCGAAGGCGGGCGGCGCCGCGGGCGCCATGATCAGATTGAGACCGTCGAAGACACCCTCGGGACTGACGGCCTCGATGGACACAAGGATCCGATCGACCGACGTCCCATCGCGGCCGAACGGCAGCAACAATCGCTCGAAGTGGACGATGCGCCCGCCACGATCCCGCATGTCGGCGACGGTGTACACCGGCTCGCGCGCCGCCAGGGCTTCATGAAAGGTCGACAGCGCGGCGTCCCGATAGGCCGGCGGGAGGGCTTCGTCGAGGAATCGGCCTTGCCCGTCGCAGCGAGCACCCACGTATTCCGCAATGCGGATGCCGGCGAAGCGGATCAGGAACCGAACCGTATCGTCTCGGTTCAGCACATCGGCGTACGCCAGGTTGTCTGAAATTCCGGCGAGCTCATCGGCCGCCAGCCCGTCCCAAGGCGGCAGCTGGCTCGAGGCCCGCAATCGCATCCAGCGCTTCAACAGCCACGATTGATTGATCGACCGGACGACGTCCGGCGGCGAAAGCGCAAACTCCACCAGCCCTACCCCTATCCCCACGGCCCCGGTCCCGCCCTCATGGTGGCGACCCTTGAAAGCCTACTTTCCGGCCACTTTTCTCAACGCTTCATTGATCCGATCCTGCCAGCCCGGCCCCGCCTCCTGGAAGTGATCGAGGACGTCGCGATCGATGCGCAAGGAGACGAGCTCCTTGGCGCCGGGGAGCGAGGGCGGCGGCTTGGGCAACGGCTCGACCGGCTTGGTGGTCGCCGCCTTGAACGCGGCCTCGGCGGCCTGCCGCGGGTCGCTTGTCCGAAATCTCCTGTCGCCAGCCATCTGACTACCTGTTTGATTGCTCTGTGATTATGGATTGCGCGCCGCGCCGGAAATGACGGGCTGTGGTGCGGGCGCGAGGGCCACTGCTTGCAACGCCGGACGTAACGCCCCACGCGTTTCAGCTCGTTGCTGTCCCGGCTGAGGATACGGCAGGCTCCGGTGTGACGGCCTGATCGCGTCAACCAATAAGCCCACCCGCAATAATACTTGAGCGCGGCAGGGAGCGCCAGAGCGTTGTCGGACGCATCGGGGACCGAGGAAACCGGGCTCGCCGCCTGCCAGGGACCGTGAACGCAGAAGATCAAAAAATCAGGCGCCGCTGGTCGGGCCGCGATGTATAGTTGGGCAGAGCCCGGACGGCGAAGCGGAAGCCGGGCGTCAGAGAATCCTTTCGGGAGGATGACGCGATGCGAGGCAAATACGCGATGCGATCGAAATCGGTGTTGCAAGCGGGGGCGCTCGGCCTGTTCGGCACGCTGGCGCTGGCGACCACGCTTTACGCGCAGGGCGCGGGCGGGCCGGGCACGCCCTGGCGGGGCGCCGGGCCGCAACCCTGCTACGGGCCGGACGGCGGGGTCTTTCAATGTCCGCCGGCCCCGCAGGTGCTGGCGGTGCGGGCCAGCCGGTTGCTCGACACCAAAACCGGCCAGATCGCAATCCGGCAGATCGTGCTCATTCAGGGCGAACGGATCACCGACGTCGGGCCGGAGGCCCAAATCAAGATTCCGCCCGGCGCGCAAGTGATCGATCTCGGCCCCGCCACCGTTCTGCCCGGCCTGGTCGACGCCCATACCCATATGTTCAACGTCCCCAGGCCCGGCATGTCGCGGGAAACGTCGACCCTCATCGCCATCCACAATCTGCAGGCCGACCTGCGGGCCGGCATCACCACCGCGCGCGACATGAGCACGCACGGCAACGGCTATGGCGACGTCGACATCCGCAACGCCATCAACGAAGGCCGGCTCGAAGGCCCGCGCTATCAGGTGTCGGGACGCGGCATCGTGTGGGGCGGCATGACGCTGGCGTCGACAGCGCCGCCGAATCCGCTGACCAGCGTGGTGGTGCATTCGGTCGAGGAAGGGCGCGAAGCGGTGCGTGAGCACATCCAGCACGGCACCGATTGGATCAAGCTGTTTCCGGCCGGCGGCTATTCCTTCACCGCGACCGGCGAGGACCAATATGAGGTGACCTATCCGATGCCGGTGCTGGCCGCCATGATCGACGAGACCCACCGGCTCGGCCACAAGGCCGGCTGCCATGTCTACGGCGGCGAAGGACAAAAGAATTCCATCATCGCGGGCTGCGACACGATCGAGCACGGCTTCGGCCTCGATCAAGCGCAGATCAGCATGATGGTGCAGAAGGGGCTCTACTACGATCCGACCGTCGTGCGGTACACCGAGGCCTATCTGGACGACAACGATGCCAAGAGCACCGGCGGCAAGTACAAGATCAGCGCCGTGTTCACGAAGGCGGTCGCGATGGCGGCCGCCACCCCGGGCCTCAAGCTCATGGCCGGCAGCGGCGTCGACGGCGCCACCTTTGCGCACGGGACCCAGGGGCTCGAATTCGAGGCCCTGGTGCGGCGCGGCGCCATCAGCCCGACCCGGGCGATCCAATCCGGAACAGTGATCAACGCGGAGGCGCTCGGCTGGCAGGACCGGGTCGGATCGATCGAAAAGGGCAAGTTCGCCGATCTCATCGCGGTCGCGGGCGACCCGCAGGCGGACATCACCGAGCTGCAACGGGTCAAGTTCGTGATGAAGGGCGGCAAGGTGATCCGCAACGATCTGGCGCCACCGGCCGCCGTCTCGTCCCGCTAGAGCGGCGCCCCAGCGAGAGCTCGAAACCCTTCGGGCGCGACCCACGATCGGGCCGCGCCCGCGGCGGATCATTGCCCGCAAGCTGGATCTTCCAATTCCCTTAAACTCGGCGCCGCCACGGAGACCTACCGATGACCTTCGGATCGTTCGATTTCGCGCCGCTGTTGCGGCCCGGGTTGCCGCCACCGGCCGCCAAATGGTCCGGACTATCCCGGTACAGCTTCATCGGCGGCAACAACGACGCCGAGCAATTGCCGGTGGAGGGCCTCATCGCGGCGGCCACGGCGGTGCTTCGGCGCGAGGGCGCGACGCTCGCCACCTACGGGCTCGCGAGCGGACCGCTCGGATACCGGCCGCTGCGCGACTTCCTGGTGGGCAAGCTCCAGCGCGATGCCGGTATCTCCTGCACCGCGGACGAGATCCTGATCACCTCCGGCTCGCTGCAGGCCATCGATCTGGTCAACGGCGTCCTGCTGGCACCCGGCGACACCGTCCTGATCGAGCAGGAAACCTACCAGGGCGCGCTCACGCGGCTCGCCCGCCTGGGCGTCAAGGCGGTCGGCATTCCGCTCGACCGCGAAGGCTTGCGCACGGACGCGCTGTCGGCCGCGCTCGACGATCTCAAGGGCCGCAACATCCGGCCCAAATACATCTACACGATCCCGACCGTGCAGAATCCGACCGGCACCATCATGGGGGAGCAGCGCCGTCTCGAGCTCCTGCGGTTGGCCGCGACACACGGGGTGCCGATCTTCGAGGACGATTGCTACGCCGATCTCATCTGGGACGGCCGGCGCCCTCCCGCCCTGTACGCCATGAGCCGGCACGGCGGCGTCATCCATATCGGCTCGTTCTCCAAATCGATCGCGCCGGCGCTGCGGGTCGGCTACATCGTGGCGGGCTGGGAGATGCTTTCGCGCATGCTCGCGCTCAAGACCGATGCCGGATCTGGCGCGCTCGAGCAGATGGTGCTGGCGGAATACTGCACGGCCCATTTCAAC
>DASZKX010000083.1:0-17751 GCA_035552735.1 Xanthobacteraceae bacterium | reverse complement strand
ATCGGCGGTCGTCCGGTGCCGTCGATCAACAATCCACCCTGGATCACCGTCACGGGCGCCGGTGTCTGGGCCTGCGCGATGCCGGGCGCCAAGGCGCCGGCGGCAATCAACGCTACGGCCGCGAATGCTTTCGTGATCATGCCTTCCCTTCCCTACCGTCGGCCGCCGATGACTTGCGCACCGGTTCCGGCTCGACTTCCAAGCCACTTGCAATCCAAGCTCGATCACTCTACCGCGAATTCGGCATTGTGCACTGCCGCAATCGCATTCCGATCGATGTCGCGTCTGAGGGCCGAAACGGTTTCACAAATTCTGGAGATCAGCAATAGCAGCGCCCGCGGTCCGGACTTTTCAAGGCTGCGGCATTCTGCTCGCCGCCGCCCTGCACCCGTGGCGGGAAACCGCGTCCACACGATCCGAACGCAGTGACATGATACAACAGCGCAACATCGGGAAATCGGGCCTGCGGGCCTCCACGATCGGGCTCGGCTGCAATAATTTCGGCCGCTCGCTCGATCTCGCGGCGTCGCGCCCGGTCATCCACAAGGTGCTCGATCTCGGCATCACCTTCTTCGATTGCGCCGACGTCTATGGCCGACGCGGCGGCGCCGAGACAATCCTGGCCGAAGTGCTCGGGTCCCGCCGCAAGGACATTATCCTCACCACCAAGTTCGGGCGCCGGATGGACGACGCCGGCCGCCTGATGGGCGGCTCACGCCGCTACATCCTTGCCGCGGTCGAGGCCAGCCTCAAGCGTCTCAGGACCGACTGGATCGATCTCTACCAGTATCATCTCTACGATCCGCTCACGCCGATCGAGGAAACTGTGAAGACGCTCGACGACCTCGTGCGTCAGGGCAAGGTGCGCCATGTCGGCTGCTCCCACCTGCCGGCCTGGATCGTGGTCGACGCGCTCGGACATGCGCGCGCGGATCGGCTCACCGGCTTCGTGGCCTGCGAGGACGAGTACAATCTGCTGGCGCGCGGTATCGAGAAAGAGCTCGTGCCGGCGATCCGGGCGCATGGGCTCGGCCTCCTGCCCTACTATCCGCTCGCCAGCGGCTCCTCACCGGCAAGTACAGACGCGGCGAGCCCTATCCGGCCGGATCACGCTTCGCCACCGTCAAGGACCGCGACTACGCGGCGGATTTCGTCAGCGAAGCCAATTGGAGCCGCCTCGAGGGCTTGACGGTGTTCGCTCAAGCGCGCGGCCACCGGCTCATCGAGCTGGCGATGAGCTGGCTCGTCGCCAATCCGCTGGTCGCCTGCGCCATCGTGGGCGCCACCAAACCCGAGCAGGTGGAGGAAAACGTCCGCGCCGCCGGCTGGGCGCTGACCCGGGAGGACATGGGGGAGATCGACAGGCTATGCGGGGAGCCGGCTTGACGATTCCACGATCCAACAAGGGCCTGCTTGACGATTCAGCGGGCAAGGCAGAGAATCCCGCCTAATGAGGTGATCCATGATGAAGATCCGCAACGTGGTTCGAGCCGTCCAAACGGACCGCCCGGCCCTCTCCCGGCGATCGCTTCTCGGTCTCGCCTGCCTGGCGCCGCTCGCCTCGCTGCCGGCGCGCGCAGCGGAGCTCGTCACGTTCACGGACCTTACGGTCGCGGACGATCAGTACACCGAGAAGGCGCGAAAGCTCGCCGGCACGATGGTGGAGATGCACGGCTACATGGCGCCGCCCCTGAAGCCGGAGATCGATTTCTTTGTGCTCACCAGCCTGCCGACCGCCATCTGCCCGTTCTGTGATGCGGCCGCCAGCTGGCCGGACGACATCGTCCTGGTCAATCTCAGCCGCCCGGTGCGCGCGCTCGCCTATGACCGCCTGCTCGACGTCAGCGGCATATTGGAGATCGGAACGTTCACCGATGAAGCCACCGGCTTCGTCAGCCTGGTGCGGCTGCGTGACGCCAAATACACAAAGGTCTGACCGTCGTTGAATGAAGCCAAGCCGGGGACACTGCGAGCGCCCGATCTTAAGATTGAGGGCCTGCAGGTCAGCTATTCCAACGGGGCCGGCGCGGTGGCGGCGCTGGAGATCGAGCAATTGAGCGTACCGCCCGGCGCGCGGCTCGCCGTCACCGGTCCGTCGGGCTCGGGCAAATCGACCTTCCTCTATGCCATCGGCGGCCTCTTGCGTCCGCAGCGCGGACGCGTGCTCTGGGACGGGCGCGACATTCTCTCCGAGGCGGAATCGGCCCGCGACCGCTGGCGGCGGCACACGGTCGGCTTCGCGTTCCAGGACTTCCATCTGCTGGCGGAGCTCACGCCCTTGCAGAACGTGCTCTTGCCGGCGAGCTTCGAGCGCTTCGCCGCCGACCGCGCCACCCGCGCGCGGGCGGTCGCGCTGCTCGAGCACTTCTCGGTGCCGCAGGCGCGCAAGAGCACCGCCAGCCTGTCGCGCGGAGAGCAGCAACGCGTCGCCATTGCACGCGCGCTGTTGTTCGATCCGCCCGTGATCCTGGCCGACGAGCCGACCGCGAGCCTCGACGCCAAGGCCGGCGATGTCGTCATCGAGATACTCCTGCAGCTATCGGCGCGGGATGGCCGCACCGTGATCGCGATCAGTCACGACCAGGAGATGCTGCGGCGGTTCTCCAACACGATCGCGCTCGATCATGGCAGGATGACGCAAAGGCAGGCAGCGCCATGAATCCCTTCCTGGTCGTGCGGGCCACGATCGCGCGCCACCGCGGCACCTATCTCTTGTTCATCCTCCTGGTCGCGCTGGCGACCGCCATCGGGGTCGGGATCACCACCCAAGAGGCGGCTTTGCGGATCGGCAGCGCGCGCGCCGCCGACAAGTTCGATCTCATGGTGGCGGCGCCCGGGAGCGAGACCGACGTGGTGCTGGCGGCGATCTATCTGCGCCCCGGCACAGTCCCATTGCTCGACCCGACCATGGTGGGCCGAGTGCTGGCGGAGCCGCGCGCCAAGATCTCGGCGCCGCTCGGCTTCGGCGACAATATCCGCGGCTCTCCCATCGTGGGCACGGTGCCGGCCTTCGTCGACTATCTGTCGGGCGGACTGTCGGAGGGCCGCGTGTTCGCGGTCGAAGGCGAAGCCGTGGCGGGCGCGGCGGCGTCGGTCGCAATGGGAGAGACCTTCCACCCCGACCATGGCCGCAATCCGTTTCTCGAGGCCGGCACGGCGCGCGTCCAGCACGCCCAGACCTTGACGGTGGTCGGGCGCATGAAACCGACCGGCACGCCCTGGGACAATTCCGTGATCGCCCCGATCGAGTTCGTCTGGCAGGTGCATGGTCTGCCGACCGGGCATGCCGAGGGCGAGGATCGCATCGGCCCGCCGTTCGACCCCGCCCGCGTCCCGGGCGTGCCGGCGATCGTCATCAAGCCGACCACCATCAACGCCGCCTACGGGCTGCGCACTCTCTACCGCACGCCGTTGAGCATGGCGTTCTTTCCGGCGGAGGCGCTGCTGCGGCTCTATGAGGTACTGGGCGATATCCGCGAGCTGATGGGCTGGCTCGCCTTGGCCACGCAGGGCCTGGTGGTGATCGCAATGCTGGCCGGCGTCATGGCGATCCTGACGCTGCACCGCCGGCAATTCGCGGTGCTGCGCGCGCTCGGCGCGCCGCGGCTCTATATCTTCCTGTGCGTCTGGACCCAGATCGCCGTCATCGCGGTCGCAGGCGCTTTGAGCGGACTGCTGCTCGGAGCCGGAACCGCCATCGCGATCTCGCACATGATCACGCGCGCGACCGGCATCGTCCTGCCGGCCCGGATCGGGCCAGACGAATGGCTGCTGGTGGGCGGCATGATCGTCTTCGGCCTCATCGTCGCGACCGTACCGGCCTTCATCAGCTATCGGCGCTCGGTCATTCAATCGCTGACCGCGCAGTAAGGGAGCGAATAGCGAGTAGTGAGTGGTAAAAAGCGAATAGCCGCGATCATCCATTCGCCATTCGCTATTCGCCTGTTCCTGGCGAAGCCCGGGACAGCATTGCCCTGCCTGCGCTTCGCCTATAAGGTTTCGGCTCGTCGTCAGTGCCATGGAGCGCTCGCAAGAGGCGCCCGCTAGGGAGTTTGAGCTCATGCTGAATCCTACCCCTCGTCTCGCACCGCATCGCGTCCGCAAGCTGGTCATGCTCGGTTGCGCGGCCGCCGCCTTGGCGGGTGTCTCGATCGCCGCCATGGTCGCATCCGCGCCGGCTGCCCCCTACAAGCTCACCGTCAACCGGGACCGTCTCCTCAATGCACAGAACGAGCCGCAGAACTGGCTCATGATGAACGGGGATTACGCCTCGAGCCGCTACTCGAAGCTCACCCAGATCAACCGGGACAATGTCAAGAATTTGCGGATGGTGTGGGGGCTCGCGCTCGGCGGCATGCAGGACATCGGCCAGAACGGGCCGGAGAACGAGGTCAATCCGCTGATCGACAACGGCTTCATGTACACCACCGACGGCTGGGGCACGGTCTACAAGATCGACGCGCGCGATCCCAACAAGGGCGAATACGTCTGGATCAGCAATTCGGGCGTACGGCACGAGGGCAATGTACCGCGCACGCGCGGCATCGCGCTGTGGGAAGACCTGGTGATCGCCAATCTCCCCGACGGCCGCGTCATCGCCATCAATCGCGACAGCGGCGAGATCGTGTGGGACAAGCAGGTGGCGACCGCCAACGAATTCGGCAGCAGGGAGAAGTTCTTCACCGCGCCGCTGGTGGCGGAGGGCAAGGTCATCGTCGCCAACGGTGCCGGCGACGGCCTCACCCGCGGCTGGCTGGCGGCGCTCGACGTCAAGACCGGCAACGAGCTGTGGCGCTGGTACGTGGTGCCCAAGCCGGGCGATCCGGGCAGCGAAACCTGGAAGGACAGCAACAACGCCTGGAAGACCGGCGGCGGCGGCATCTGGCAGACCGGCTCGTACGATCCGGCCACCCGGCTGACCATCTGGGGCACCGGCAATCCGATCCCGCAAATGGATCCGCAGGCGCGCCCGGGCGACAATCTCTATACCAACTCCGCGGTGGCGCTCGACATCGATACCGGCAAGCTCGTCTGGTATTTCCAGTACACGCCCAACGATGGCTGGGACTACGACGAGATCGGCGTCCACATGCTCTACGACACCGTCATCAATGGCGAGAACCGCAAGGTGGTCGGCCATTTCGGGCGCAACGGCTTCTTCTACTCGCTCGATCGCGGCAACGGCAGCTTCATCAAGGGCGGCCAATACGTCAACGACCTGAACTGGACCAAGGGCCTCGATCCCAAGACCGGCAAGCCGGTCGAATACGATCCCAAGCTCGACGTGCAGAAATATGTTCCCGAGGCGCGGCAGCTGCGCGGCGACGGCATGAAGCGCACCTGCCCGACCTGGCACGGCGGCGTCGCCCATCAGCCGCCCGCCTACAATCCGATCAAGCACATCGCCTACGGGGTCGGCGCCGAGGGCTGTTTCTCGCAAAACGGCGCCAAGGTCGCGTTCAAGGGACCCAACGGCGGCATCGACGCCAAGGCGAGCGAGAAACGCACCTTCACCAGCGACCTCTATTACGGCGCCATCACGGCCTACGATACCGTCAACAACAAGGTCCTGGCCAAGGCGATCACCGATATCGAGATCCGCTCGGGTGCGCTCGACACCGCGGGCGGGGTGGTCTTCACCGCCACGCAGGACGGCTGGGTCGTCGCCTACAACGACGAGACGCTCGAGGAGCTGTGGCGCTTCAATCTCGGCACGCCGCTCAAGGGCGCGCCCGTGACCTACTCGATCGGACCCAAGCAGTTCCTGGCGGTGCAGAGCAGCGGCCGGCACCTGCATCCGATCAAATACGACAACCTCTTGGACTCGAGCTATCTGTTCGTGTTCGCGCTGAACTGACGCGGAGAACGCTGCGCCGGGTGGGTGGTGCCCGCCCACTCGGTTTAGTTCGGAAACTCCTTGCAGGCGTCGACGTCGGAGCCCCAGAACTCGATACATTTGGCGTGGGTGAGCGGGCCCTTGCCGACCACCTTGGCCAGGAGGAAATCGGCCAGCTCGCCGACCTCGTTCGGCGCCAGGGTGGCGGGCGGATCGAACATGCTCAATTGCCGGGCCGCGAGATCGGCCTGCTTGAGGCCGAAGCAGCGGCCGTCGCTGTAGGCGAATTTGTCGAAGGCCGGCATGTCGGTGCCGGGCCGGCCGCATTTGATGGTCTGGATCACGGTCTGCCGGTCGAGCGTGCTGGCGCGCAGGTCGGCGCCGTCCGGCATCTGGTTGTCCATCTTGCGGCCGTCGCCGGCCCAGCCATGGCAGGCTTGGCAATGGGCCTGCTGGTGGAACAGCCGCATGCCGGCGGCGATGTCCGCCGGGTCGGCGCTTTGCGCCCGCGCCGACGCGGTGGCGACGAGCATGCAGGCCGAGACCGCGAGAATGCAGGCCGAGGGTGTATTTAAATGGCGCCACGAGAATCGATCGTTATGGTTGAACACGCACGTGCCTCATGAGCTGGAAGTCCGTAGGATGGGTTGAGTTCTTGCGATACCCATCACCGCCGCACGATGGGTTTCGCAAGAGCTCTACTCATCCTACACTTAATCCAATAATCGAACGAGTGCACATCGGTATGCGGCCTATCGCAAATGTCATAGCCGCCCTGCTCTGCTGGACCGGCGCCGCCGGGGCGCAGGAGCTGCGTCGCGCCTCGGTGTGGGATCTCAAGCTCGGGCAGCCGATCGCCGCGCAGCCGTCCCCGAACGAGTTCCGCGGCTTCGCCTGCGGCTCCAACGGCGGGCCGCCGCGGCAGCGGCTCACCGGCTGGAGCGATTTCGCGCGCTGCGGCGCGGAGCCGAGCGGGTTGCACGAAGTCTATTTCGAGTACGACGACGAGCTCGAATACATCGCGCGCGCCAAGGACCTGGACCGCGAGGTGGCGCGCTGGGCCGGTACCACCGAATTCGCCTTCCCGGTGATCGTATCGGCCCTGTTCGAGGGCAGCGGCGTGCTCAAGGGCATCCGGGTGGTGAGCGATCCCCGCCCCGACCATCGCGACGACACCACCGATGCGGATTTGCGCCGGCGCGACGACGCCTATCTGCTCGGCGGCCGCATGGCCTCGCGCTTCAACATCGATTCCAAGCGCGATTGCACCGCGCTACCGCCGGCCGAGGGCGAGAGCGCGGTCGGCACCCTGTTCATCAAGCAGTCCTGCGAGCTCATCGATGCCGAGCACAACCAGAAGGTCACGTTACGGATCAATTTCTTCCGCAAGCCCGGCCAGAGCGCCTTCAATCCGCAGATGGCAACGCAATTGACCCAAGGCCAGTTCGAGAGCTCGGCCCGGCTCGAGGTGCTGGGTACCGGCGGGCCGTAATGCAAGATGGCCCCCGCAATCTCTGAAGTGTCATGCCCCGCGAAGGCGGGGCATCCAGTAGTCGCAAACGCCCGTTTTCATTTTGAAGCGCGGGGGTTACTGGGTCGTCCGGCCGGAGTTCACCATCAGGCTGGCCGAAGGCCGGACCCGTTGGCGGACGATGACAACGGAGGGCTCGGTCTGAGGCTGCCAATGCTACGGCTGCGCCGTGCCGTCCGGCATGATGGTGTCGCGGAAGATCGCCTCGTCGAACAGCGCGTCGTACAGGTCCGCCTTGCGGAAGCTCGTCCCGGCCAGATTGGCGCGCGCGAATTTCGCGCCGCGAAAGTTGGCGCCGGAGGCATCCGCATTGGTGAGGTCGGCCCCGACCAGGCTCGCATCGTTGCATTCCGCTCCCATCAGCCGCGCCTGCGCGAGGCTCGCGCCGTCGAGCTTGGCTGAGCGCAGGATGGCGAAATCGAGCGCCGCGTCCGACAGGTCGGCGCCCGCCAGGATCGCGTCGGCGAGCCGCGCCTTGCGCAGGTCGGCTTTGCGCAGGATCGCCTTGCTGAGATCGCTGCGCGTGAGGCGGGCGGTGCCCATCAGGGCATCGGTGAGGTCGGCGCCCGCGAGCCGCGCGCCGTCGAGATCGGCCGCATAGAGCATGGCCTCGTGGAGCTTGGCGCCGCCAAGGTCGGCCCGGCGCAAATCGGCCTTGTTGAGATTGGCGCCGCTCAGGTCGGCCCCGCCGAGATGCGCTCCGCTCAGATTGGCGTCGTGAAAATTCGCCTTCTGCAGATTGGCGCCGGCCAGATCGGCGCCGGCGAGATCGTGGCGCTTGAAGTTCTCGCCCGAGAGATCGCAGCCGCGACAGTCGCGGCTGAGGCCGCCGAGAAAATCCGCGCGCTGGTCGGCATGCGCGGCCGCAGGTACCACCATCAAGACCGCGAGCAGGCGAATAGCGAGTAGCGAATAGCGAATAGACAGGAGGGTTGCGCCCCCTATTCGCCATTCACCACCCACTATTCGCGTCATCTTCCTCATTGATCCATCGCGCTGGCGGCAAAAATCTCGTCGAGCTTCATCAGGCGCGGAGTAAGCCCCTGCTCCATCGAATAGGTTGCGGCGGTCTCCAGGATATGGCGGTTGGCCTTGATACCGTGACGGACGACCGGCTGGCGCAACGCCTTGGCGGCCTCGGGCGGGATCAGGCCGGCGGTGGCGTGATAGTCCACGTGCTCCACGCGCTGCTGGTTGGCGATCTCGTTCGCCGCCTCGAAGGCCTTGAGCAAGTTCAAGACCAGCCACGGATGCTTCTCGGCGAGCACGCGTCGAACCACCATGCCGTGGTTGATCGGGTAGATGTTGGTCTTGCGATAGAAGCGCACCCCCTCGGCGGCCGGATCCGGAAACAAGGTCTTGACGTCGGGGTGGTTGTTGAGATCGACGGTGCTGCGATCGACCAGGTTCTTGTTCACGATATAATGGATGACGGCTTCGATCTCGCCCGACAGCATCATCGAGCCGATGCTTTTCTCCGCCGGGATCTGGCGGATGTTCACTCCCGGCGGCGGCTTGAAGGCGAGCGCGCCCGCGTGGCTGTGCGAGGGCACCCGCTCCATCCAGAACTCCATATCGGTCGCCGGCACGCCGAATTCGTGCTGCAGCACGCCGCGCGTCCACAAGGCGGCGGTCTGCTGATATTCCGGGACACCGACCCGGCGCCCTTTGAGGTCGGCCGGCTTCTCGATCCCGGAGTCGCGCCGCACCAGGATTTCGGTATGGAAGAATTTCCGGGTGGTAAAGACCGGCAGCCCGATCCAGCGCTCGTCCCCGGCGGCCCGCGCCATCATCAACGAGGAGACCGACATCTCGGACGCGTCGAAATCGGCAAAGCGCAATTGCCGCCAGAACATCTCGGACGGATGCAGGATGGTGGGCACAAGCTCGATACCGTCAGGCTGCACCGTGCCATCGAGGATCGGCCACGTTCGCGGATTGGAGGAGATGGCCAGGCTGAGCTGCAATTTCATGATCTTGACGCGGCCTTTCCGGATTGTTGACCTCGCCCCGGTGCGGGCGGACGGGATACCTGTGCGGTCTAGCCGATCCGTAATTAGGCCTCAAGCCGCATGCGCTATTGAATTCGCAAGCCCTGCTTTCGCATCATCGCCTTCGTATACTCCACCGCCTCGCTTGGTGTATCGGCCAGCGTTCTGACCACGACCTCCACGTCAGGTGCGGACATCGGGGTAAAGCCTTCGCTGATCTTCTCGCCCAATCCCAGGAACTCCGGGTCGACGGCGAGCTTGTCGAAGGCGTCGCGGTAAGCCGTCAGGACGGCGTCGGGCGTGCCTTGCGCGAGCGCCAGCCATTTGTCTCCGGTATTGAGCGTGGTCCAGAGATTGAAGGCCTTCTGGGCGATCGGATCGCTGATCTTGCCCTTCATCAGGTCGGGAAACAGCGGGGCGGCGCCGAAATCCGCCCGGCCCACGATGCGGCCGTTCTTGAGCGCGCCGGTCTGGTAGATGATCTTGAGCAGCCCGCGGTCGAGCCGATCCTGGATCTGGAAAATGTTGCCGGTCGCCGTCATGTCGATCTCGCCGCGGTCGAGCGCGAACATGGTCTCGTTGGTGCCGCGATAACCGCCGACCCAGGCGCCGTTCCAGCCCAGATATTCGATGCTCCACAGGATCGGCTGGGTTCCGGGGCGCGGCATCGACTGCACCGAGCCGATGATCACCGGCTTGGCCGACTTGTCGTAGAGCCGCGGCTCGGCCGCCTTGCTGACGAAGATCACCGAGCCGCCGCGCCCCAGCCCGCCGATGAACCGGAACGTCTTGGGATCGTATTGGGCATTGGCGTTGCGGAACAGGACCGGATCGATGGTCGAGATCGAGCCCATGAGCACGGTCAGGCCGTTGGGCTCGGTGCGACGCACGAAGTAGTTCATCGCCGTCAAGCCGCTTGCGCCCGACATATTCTGCACCACGATATTGGGCTCTCCGGGCAAATACCTGCGCAGATGGAGCGCGATCAGCCGACCGGCTGCGTCGGTGCCGCCGCCCGGATCGTCGCCGGTCAGCATGGTGATGGTCTTGCCCTTGAACGAGGGGAGATCTTGCGCGGCGGCGGGAATCCCGATGCCGAGGACAACAAGGCCGATGATGGCGGCGATTCTCTTGCCCGCAACGAACATGCGACTGCCCTCGCGAAGCCCGACGATCGAGCCACGCAGCGGCAACGTCCGGCGTGACTCCAGGATGGAGTATCGAGGCTACCCAACCGCCCGGATCGTTTCAATCTGACTGAAAGCGCTAATCAATGATTAGGCCGCAACCTGCAAGCTTTGCGTTCGACCTCTCAGGGACCCTCGCCATGGATGCAGCATCAAATCATTTCGATGTGCGGCTCGCCTTCGTGCTCGACGACGAGGCTCGACTCGGCGTGGCGCTTTGCAAAATGCTGGCCGGCCTCGGCATCGACGCGCGGTCGTTCGTCGAAGCCACCGCCTTCCTGAGCGCGCTCGAAGCCTGCAACCCCGATCTGGTCTTCCTGGATCTGGCGCTCGGTCAATCGGATGCGATCGAGGTCATTTGCCAGCTCGAAGCCCGCAAGTTCAGGGGACGGGTGATGCTCATCAGCGGCCGTGACATCGGCATCCTGCTCGAGGTCGAGCGGATCGGCAAGCACCATGGCTTGTCCATGCTGCCCTCGCTGCCCAAGCCGTTCCGGATGGCAGATATCAAGAACTGCTTGCAGCCATCGCCGGCGCTACAACCGGACGATCCCGAAGGCGCGGACGCCGAGCCTCGGCGCCACATCCGGGCTCAAGCGCCGTCGCGCATAAAGCCGTAAGCTGCCGCGGCAGCCTCGTTCTGCCGCCGGTCAACCCACCTGCGGCTCCGAAGCGGCATCGGTCACGGCCGCCAGACCGGCGCGGGAATGGTCCGCCGCGATCACCAGATACACCGCCGGCACCACGAACAAGGTGAAAAGGGTCCCGATCGAGAGGCCGGTCGCGATCACCAGCCCCATGTCGAAGCGCGACACCGCGCCGGCCCCGGTCGCCGTCACCAGCGGAATGACGCCCAGCACCATGGCGGCGGTGGTCATCAGGATCGGGCGCAGCCGGATTCCGGCAGCGGCCTCGATCGCGTCGCGCTTGGATCGGCCCTCGCTCTGCAGCTGATTGGCGAACTGCACGATCAGGATGCCGTGCTTGCTGATGAGGCCCATCAAGGTGACGAGGCCGACCTCGGTATAGATGTTGAGCGAGGCGCCCCCGATCCCCAGGCTCACGAACGCGAGCGCTCCGGCGATCGACATCGGCACCGACACCAGGATGATGATCGGATCCCGGAAGCTCTCGAACAGGGCCGCCAGCGCCAGGAACACGATGATCAGCGCGAACCCGAAGGTGGTGACGAAGCCGCTCGTCTCCTGCACATATTGCCGGCTCAATCCCCCATAGTCGATCGAATAGCCCTGCGGCAGCGTCGTGGTCGACAGATTCTTGAGGAAATCGAGCGCATCGCCCTGCGCCACGCCCGGCATGGTCACGCCCTGGATGGTGGCGCTGTTGAGCTGCTGAAAATGGTTGAGCGATTCCGGCACCGTCGTGGTCGAGATGCTGGCGATGGTCGACAGCGGCACCGGGGTGCCGTCGCCGGTGCGGATGTAAAAGTCGAGCAATTGCTGCGCGTTCAGGCGATAGCGCTGCTGCACCTGCGGAATGACCTTGTAGGAACGCCCGCTCATGCTGAAATAGTTGACGTAGCCGCCGCCCAGCAGAGAGGCGAGCGCGCCGCCGACATCGCTCATCTTCAACCCGAGCTGCGCGGTCTTGTCCCGATCGATGACGACATTCCCCTGCGGATTGTCGACCTTGAGGTCGCAATCGAGGAAAATGAACATGCCGCTCTTCAAGGCCTCCTGCAGGAACTGCTGGGCGACCTCGTTGAGGCGCTGGAACGGCTCGGTCGTGCCGATCACGAACTGCACCGGCAAACCGATGCTGCCGGGCAGCGGCGGCGGCTGAAACGCGACGATGCGCACGCCGGCGATCTGGCTGAGCTCCTGCTGCATGATGGGCTGCAGCTGGTTGGTCGTGAGGGAGCGCATGTCCCAGGGCTGCAGCACCATGCCGGCGATGGATTGGCCCGGCACGTCGAGCTGAAACACGTGCTCGTTCTCCGGATGCGCCGCGAACGTCTTGTAGACCTGCTGTGAATAGAGCTGGCGCTGCTGCAGCGTGGCATCGGGGGCCGCGATCGACTGCGTGATGATGACGCCCTGGTCCTCCTGCGGGGCCAGCTCGGTCTTGGCTGTGGTGTAGAGAAAGTAGATGCTGCCCAGCACGATGGCGGCGAACACGAGGGTGACCGGCAGGGTATTGAGGCTGCCATGCAGGCGGCGCTCATAGGCCGCGCGCAATTGCCCGAAGCGCCGGTCGATGAAGGCGGTGAGCCGCGCTTCCCAGCCACCCTGCCCGGCGGCATGCGGCTTGAGCAGCCGCGAGCACAGCATCGGCGAGAGCGTGAGCGCCACCACGCCGGAGACCGTGACGGCGCCCACCAGCGTCAGCGCGAACTCGGCGAACAGCGCGCCGGTCAAGCCGCCCTGGAAGCCGATCGGCACATAGACGGCGACCAGCACGGCCGTCATGGCGACGATCGGGCCGCCGAGCTCGCGCGCCGCCAGGATCGCTGCATCCATGGGCGTCAAGCCGTCCTCGAGATGCCGGTTGACGTTCTCGACCACGATGATGGCGTCGTCCACCACCAGGCCGATGGCCAGCACCAGGGCGAGCAGGGTCAAGAGGTTGATCGAATAGCCGAGCGCCAGCATGATGGAGAAGGTGCCGACCAGCGACAGCGGGATCGCGACGGTCGGTATGACGGCCGAGCGCGGCGAGCCCAGGAACAGGAACACCACCGCGGTGACGATCGCCAGCGCCTCGGTCAGGCTGCGGATCACCTCGCTGATCGCGCTGTTCACGAACTCGGTGGAATCGTAGATGATCTCGCCGTTGAGCCCGCTCGGCAGCAGGCTCTGGATGTCGGGAAAGACCTTGCGCACGCCGCCGATCACGTCGAGCAGGTTGGCGGCGGGGGCGACCTGGATGCCGATATAGACCGCGCGCTTGCCGTCGAAGCCGACCTCCGATTCGTAGTCCTCGGATCCGAGCGTAACGGTGGCGATGTCCTTGAGGCGGATGGCGGCGCCGTTGCTCTCCTTGATCACCAGATTGCGGAATTCCTCGGCACTGTGCAGGCTGGTCGAGGCAGTCAGGTTGATCTGGACCATCTGGCCCTTGGTATTGCCGACGCCCGAGATGTAATCGTTGGCGGCGAGCGCCTGGCTCACGTCGGTCGAGGTCAACCCGAAGGCCGCGAGCTTCTGCGGATCGAGCCAGGCGCGCAGCGCGAACACCTTGGAGCCCAGAAGCTCCGCGGTCTGCACGCCGGGCACGGCCTGCAGCTTGGGCTGCACCACCCGCACCAGATAGTCGGTGATCTGGTTCGAGGCCAGCACGTCGCTGTTGAAGCCGATATACATGGCGTCGATGGTCTGGCCGACCTTGACGGTGAGGATCGGCTGCTGCGATCCGGTCGGCAGCTGGCTCAGGACCGAACTGACCTTGGTGTTGATCTCGGTCAGCGCCTTGTCGGCATCGTAGTTGAGCCGCAGATAGATCGAGATCGTGCTCACGCCGCTCTGGCTGACCGAGTTCATGTAGTCGATGCCGTTGGCCTGCGCGATGGCGTTCTCCAGCGGCGTGGTGATGAAGCCGGACACCACGTCGGGATCGGCGCCGTAATAGATCGTGGTGACCGTGACGATGGCGTTCTCGGTGCGCGGATATTGCAGGATCGGCAGCACCCCATAGGCGCGCAGGCCGAGCACCAGGATCATCAGGCTGACCACCGTGGCGAGCACGGGACGACGAATGAAGATGTCGGTGAATTTCATGGGCGCGCCCGCTCAGCGATCGACCGGCAGCGGCGCCGCGTCGGCGGTGGGCATGATCGAATTGTTGATCAGGACGGTGGAGCCGTTGTGTAGCTTGATCTGGCCGGCCACCACCACTGTCTCGGCCTCGTTGACGCCGGTCAGCACCGCCACCTGATCGCCGCGCGTGGCGCCGGTGGTGACGAAGGTCTGGCGCGCGACCAGCTGCGGCTTGCCGTCCGGGCCGTTGCCCTTGTCGTCCACCACATAGACGCTGTCGCCGTAGGGGCTGTAGGTGATCGCCGTCTGCGGCAGCGTGACGTAGCGCTGCGGCTGCCCCACCTTGATGTCCAGGGTCGCATACATGCCGGGCAGCAGCCGGTGATCGGCGTTCTGCAGGGTCGCCCGCACCTGGACGTTGCGGCTTGAGGCATCGACCCGCGGGTTGATGGCCGAGATCTCTCCGGCGAAGACGTCCTTGGGGAAGGCGTCGATCTTCACGCCCAGGGATTGGTGCAACCGCACCTGATCGATCGCCTGCTGCGGCACGAAGAAGTCGAGATAGATCGGATCGAGCGCCTGCAGGGTCACCACCACGGTGCCGGCGGCCAGGTACTGCCCGAGGTCGACGGCGCGAATGCCGAGATGTCCCGCAAACGGCGCCCGCAAGGTCTTCTTGTCGAGAACGGCCTTTTGCTCCGCCACCTGGGCTTCGGCGTTCTTCAGGTTGGCGGCGTCGGTGTCCAGGGTGGCTTGGCTGACCGCCTGGATCTTGGCCTGCTTGAGATCGCGGTCGTAGGTGATGTGGCTGAGCGCCGCGGTCGCCTGCAGGGATTCGAGCTTGGCCACATCGTCGTCCGCGCGCAGCTTCAACAGCACGGTACCGGCTTCGACGTCGTCGCCGGAATTGAACGTGATCGAATCGATGGTGCCGGCGGCCTCGAGCGAGAGGTCGGCGCCCTTCACGGCGCGCAGGCTGCCGACCGCCTGGATGGTGGACTGCCACTGGTCGTAGGCGGCCTTGGCGGTGGACACGGTCTGCGGCGGCGCGCTCATCTGGCTCATGAACTTCTTGATCATGCTGGCCTTGAAGGCCTGGAATCCGAAGATCCCGCCGAGCACGAGCGCGACCGCGACCAGCATGATCACCATGCGCTTGATCATCAGCGGTTTCCGGCCCTGATCGGCGCCGGCGGCGGCGCCGTCACGGTGTCGACCACCGCATCGATGAAGCCCGCCTCCGGGGTCAGCGGATCGGGCTTCACGTCCACCCGGTTCCACCAGCCGCCGCCGAGCGCCTGGAACAGCGCGGCGGTGTCCGCCAGCCGCGCCGCCTGCGCCTGCACCAGATTGAGCCGCGCCTGCTGATAGGTGCGCTGCGCATTGAGCAGGTTCACATACGGGATGGAGCCGAGGCGATATTGGCTGCTGGTGAGATCGAGGCTCTCGGAGGCCGCCTGCGTGGCCTTCTGCTGGGCCTTCAGGGCGGCCGCGTCGGTCTGCAAGGCGCGCAGCACGTCGGCGACGTTCTGGAAGGCGGCCAACACCGTGTTGCGGTATTGCGCGGCCGACGCCTCGAAGGCGGCTTCCGCGGCGCGCTGCTGATGCAGCAGCGTGCCGCCATGCAGGATGGGCTGCGTGCCGCTGGCGGCGAGGCTCCAGATGATCGAGGCGGGCGTGAACAGCGCGGCGGGCGAAAGCGCCGCGCTGCCGTAATCGCCGGTCAGGGTGAATTGCGGCAGCCGGTTGGCGGTGGCGACGCCGATCTGGGCGCTGGCCTGATGCAACTGCGCCTGCGCGGCGCGGATGTCGGGGCGCTGCTCGGCCAGCCGCGACGGCAGGCTGACCGGCAGATTGGTGGGCAGGTGCAGGGCCGCGAGCGTCAGTGCGGCGCGGCGGTCCTGGTTCGGAAAACGACCGGTCAGCGCCAGCAGAAGATGGCGCTGCTGGGCGAGTTGCTTCTGCAGCGTCGGCAAGGTCGCCTGCGTTTGCGCCAGCTCGGATTCCTGCGCCAGCACGTCGGTCTTGGCCACGCTGCCGAGATCGAATTGCTGCTGAATGAGGCCAAGCTGATCGGTTTCCGCCTTGATGATCTCTTCCGTCGCCTCGATCTGGCCGCGCAGCGAGACTTCCTGGATGGCGGCTGTCACCACGTTCGACGTTAGGGTCAGGTAGGTGGCCTCGAGCTCGAAGCGCTGATACTCGGCCTGCGCGGCGGTGGATTCGATCAGCCGCCGCTTGCCGCCGAAGACGTCCGGCGAATAGGAAACATTCACGGTCGCCTGGAAGAGATTGAAAATGCTCGGCGACCCGGGCTGGCCGAAGGTCGCGGGCGAGAACTGCTGGCGGGTGACCGAGCTGTTGGCGTCGACATTGGGCAGGAGCACGCCGGCCTGGGCGTAGAGATTCTCCTGCGCCTGCCACAGCGTCGCCTGGGCGGCCTGCAGGCTCGGATTGGCCGCGATGGCGCCGCCCACCAGGTCATCGAGCTGGCGCGAATGAAAGACCTTCCACCATTCGCCCGGAATGTCGCGGCCCTTGAGAAACTTCTGCGCCTCGCCGTCGGCGACCGCAGAGGACTCCGTCGCCGGCAGCCGCGCATCCGAGGTAAAGTTGGCGAATGGAGGCGCCGAGGGCGACACAAAATCGGGACCGACCGCGCAGCCGCCGAGCGCCATCAGCGCGAGCGCGAGCGCCGCACCGGTGACCGATGCACGAGAGCCCAGAACCCCACCACCCCAGCGATATTGCACGCAAAACTCGTTCGACACCTGGGCACCCCGCTTAACAAAACCATAATATTTATTTACTATCCGGTCAGTCAATAATAAAGCTCGATTCGCTTGTGGAGCACGCGCCCTCGCATGACAGATATGATCGCTACCGCCCCGGAAACCAGACGCCGCCGCAAGGCAGAACGTCCGAAAGAGATTTTGGAAGCCGCTTTCGCGGAATTTTCACGCAGCGGCTACGCGGCTACCACCCTCGACCAGGTGGCGGACCGGGCGGGCGTGACCAAAGGCACCATCTACGTCTATTTCGAGAGCAAGGAGCACCTCTTCATATCCATGGTGCGGGAGGCCACCAAGGCGACGCTCGATACGGTGCACGACATGTTCGAGCGGCAGGAGGGCTCGACCGCCGATCTCTTGCGCGCCCAGTTCAGCTTCATCTATCAGCACATCGTCGAGGACCGCCGCCGGCGCGAGGTGGTGCGCATGCTGATCGCGGAAGCGCCGCGCTTTCCGGCGCTCGCCGACCGCTACTACGAGGAGATCCATCGGCCCTGCCTCGATTTGCTGAAGAAGGCCATTCAGCGCGGAATCGATCGCGGCGAAATCCGCCGCTCCGCGATCATCGATTGCCCGCAGGTGATCATCGCCCCGATCGCGTTGGTCGATCTGTGGCTGATCATGTACGACACCAGGCAACCGCTCGACCTCAAGGCCTATTTCAACGCCCACCTGGATCTGGTGCTCAACGGGTTGCT
>DASZKX010000082.1:0-10002 GCA_035552735.1 Xanthobacteraceae bacterium | reverse complement strand
CACCATCGGGGATTCCGATGTGGCGGACATCTCGCCGCTGACCGACCGGACCATCTCCATCCTCGGCAAGAAGATCGGCACCACCCGCGTCACCCTCTACGGCGAAGGCAAGATGCAGATCGGGCTGTTCGACATCGAGGTGACCTACGACGTCACGCGGCTGGCGACCGAGATCGGCCACTTCAGCGACGGCGGCATCAAGGTGTCGTCGGTCAACGGCCGCATCATGCTCTCGGGCAGCGCGCGCGACGCCGTGACGCTCGACCGGGCGATGGTCATCGCGCGCCAGTTCGCGCCCGACCCGATCAACACCGTGACGGTGTCGCAGGCCCAGCAGGTGATGCTGGAGGTTCGCTTCGTGGAGGCTTCGCGCGAGGCCAACCGGGCGCTGGGGGTGCAATGGAACACCTTCGGGCAGAATACCTTCAGCAGCATCGGCTCGCGGCAGGCGCCCGGCCAGCTGCTGCAGGGCGGCGGCGCCAACAACAGCCAGCTGCTCTCCCCGATCGTGGCCGCCGGCGTGCTCGGCGAGTCCGCCACCCCCTATGGGTTCCTGCTCGGCGCGCTCAATCGCGGCGGGTTCTCGGTCGATGTCGCCCTCAACGCGCTCGAGGAGAAGGGCCTCGCCCGCAGCCTGGCGGAGCCCAACCTGGTGGCGCTCTCGGGCGATACGGCGAGCTTCCTGGCCGGCGGCGAATTCCCGATCCCGATCCCGGGCTCGCTCGGACAGGTGACGCTCGAATACAAGCGCTACGGCGTCGGCCTGGCCTTCACCCCGACGGTCCTGAACGGCGGCCTCATCAACCTGAAGATCGAGCCGGAGGTGAGCCAGCTCGATACCGCCCATCCAATCCAGATCGCCGGCCTTTCGGTTCCGCCCCTGATCGTGCGCCGCGCCAGCACCACGGTCGAGCTGCGCGACGGCCAGAGCTTCCTGCTCGGCGGCCTGCTGCAGAACACCAGCACCACCGCGACGGAGCAACTGCCGTGGCTCGGCGACGTGCCGGTGCTCGGCACCCTGTTCCGCAGCCAGGACTATCAGAAGAAAGAGACCGATCTCGCCATCGTCGTCACGCCGCACCTGGTGCGGCCGATCAGCCCCGGCACTCCCGTCAAGACGCCGCTCGACGACACGCTGCCGGCGAACGACGTCGACTTCTTCCTCATGGGCAAGTCGGAGATCACCCCGACCGACGCCCGCATGGCGGTCGGCCAGACGCAGCAGCGCTATGCCGGTCATATCCTCGACCTTCCCAAAGAATCCTCGAAAGGAATAGCCAATGTGGTCGCGGTCAAGAATTAAGCCGCTGCGCGCGCGCGTCGGCGTCACCCTGGCCCTCGTCGTCACGGCCGGCACCATTCTGGCGGGCTGCTCGGACATCTACTTCGACCGCCGCGAGACCATCGCGCTCTCGGCAGATGACGCCGGCGCCACCGACCGGGTCGCCCAGATGATCGATCCGTGGCCGCGCGACGTCGGCCGGCGCAACATCGCGTTCAACGGCGAGAAGATGCAGACCGCCGTCGAGCGCTACCGCACCGGCAAGACGCAGCCGCCCGTCAACGTCACCACCAGCTCGGCGGCCTATCAGGCGGCCGAGCAGGCGGCGGCAGCCTCGGTCACTCCGTCGGGCTCCGCGACGCCGGCGGCTCCGGTGAAGTGATGCGGATGCGAGGTCACGATGCCGGATTTATTCCGGCTTCGTCAGGAAAAATAACCGACGTCGGATAGATCCGGCTGCGGGCCGGCTCGGGCAGGGAATGCGCGGCACTGCCACGGCAAAACGAGCCCGAACGGGTTGAGAAGCGTGACTGAGTGGTTGGGATGAATAGCGGTCGAACGAGCAGCGAAACGAAGCAAACCCAGGTGGTCGTGGTGACCGCCGATGCGGCGTTCGGCGAGCTCGCGCGCGCGACCTTCGGGGCGAGCGATCAGATCGCGCTGCGGCTGATCGCCGGCACGCTCGCCTCCCTGGATGGCGAGATCGATGCCCGCACCGCCACCGTCGCGGTGATCGATCTCGACGCCGCGCCGCCCGAGGATTTGCTGGCGCTCGAGCACCTGATGGCGGGCGAGGGCGCCGGACTGCCGGTGGTCGCGGTCGCCCGCAGCATCGATGCGAACCTGGCCCGCACGCTCTTGCAGATGCGGGTCGCCGATTTCCTGGTCAAGCCGGTATCGCCGGTCGAGCTGGTGCGCACGTGCGCGCGCGTTTCCCACGGGCCCGCCACCACGGCGCCGGTCGAGGCGCAGATCTACACATTCCTGCCCACCGCCGGCGGCGGCGGCGTCACCACGCTCGCGATCCAGAGCGCCCTCATCCTGCACAACAGCGGCGCGCGCGGCAAATCCTCGACCTGCCTGGTCGATCTCGATTTCCAGCACGGCGCCTGCGCCGACTATCTGGACATCGAGCCGCGGCTCAATCTGGCCGAGATCGAGCCGCGCCCGGACCGGCTCGACCGCCAGCTGCTCGAGGTCATGCTGTCGCATCATTCTTCGGGCCTCGCCGTGGTGGCGGCGCCCCATCACCTGGCCGAGATGCGCTCGTTCGATCCCGACGTGGTGACGCGGCTCCTCGATCTGGTGTCGTCCAACTTCGACTATGTGGTGTTCGACATGCCGCGCACCTGGTTCTCGTGGACCGACAGCGTGCTGCTCGGCTCCAACCATCTGTTCGTCATCTGCGAGGCGACGGTGCCGGGCCTGCGCCATGCCAAGCGGCTGGTCGAGGCCGTGCACGAGCGGCTGGGCGACGGGCCCAAGCCCCAGGTCATCGTCAATCGCTTCGAGCAGCGCATGTTCGCCTCCGGGCTGCGCCGCGCCGACATCGAGCAGGTGCTGGGCGAGGCGTTCGCCGGCTGCATCCCCAATCAATACAGCCTGGTGCGCGAAGCCATCGATCGCGGCGTGCCGATCGACGAGGTCAAGCCCGGCAACAAGATCACCTCCCAGCTCAAGCGGCTGATGCTGCCCCTGGGCGCCGCGAAGGCGCCCGTAAGCGCCGGCGCCGGCGGGATGAAGAAAACCAAGCTCTCGTGGGCGCGCTAGGTCGAGCGAGGAAACAGAATGGCCGGTCGTTTCTCCTTTCGCCGCGGCAATCAGGCCGATCCCGGATTCGTCCAGGACGAGCCCGCGCCGCCCGAGAGCACGACCTGGGCGGTCTTTCCGGAGCCTGATCCGGAGCCGGCCACGCCGGCGCCCAATTCGCTGCTCAGCGACAAGCTGCTCGACGCCAAGGTGCGGCTGCACCGCCGGCTGATCGAGGAGATCAACCTGCAGGCGCTGGAGAAGCTGCCCGAGGACGAGATCCGCGCCCATGTCTTGCAGCTGGTGACCCAGTACATCCTGGTCGAGCGGCTGCCGCTCAACACCCAGGAGCTCAACGCCTTCGTGTCGGAGATCCTCGACGAGATGACGGGGCTGGGGCCGCTCGAGCCGCTGCTCAAGGACCCGACCGTCAACGACATCCTGATCAACGGCCACGAATGCGTCTATGTGGAGCGCGGCGGCATGCTGGAGCCGTGCGGGGTGCGCTTCAAGGACGAGCAGCATCTGTTGCGCATCATCAACAAGATCGTCTCGGCGGTCGGCCGGCGCGTCGATGAATCGCATCCCATGTGCGACGCGCGCCTGCTCGACGGCTCGCGCGTCAACGTGGCGGTGCGGCCGATCGGGGTCGACGGCCCGCTGGTCTCGATCCGCAAGTTCTCCAAGAAGCCGTTCAACCTCAACAAGCTGGTCGACGTTGGGGCGCTGCGGCCGCAGATGGCGGAGGTGCTCGGCGCCGCCGTCAAGGCGCGCGTCTCGTCCATCATCTCGGGCGGCACCGGCTCCGGCAAGACCACCATGCTCAACGCCTTGTCGGCCTTCATCTCCGAGAAGGAGCGCCTCCTCACCATCGAGGACGCCGCCGAGCTGCAGCTGCAGCAGCCCCATGTGGGACGCATGGAGACGCGGCCGCCCAATCTCGAAGGCAAAGGCGAGATCCGCCAGCGCGAGCTGGTCAAGAATGCGCTGCGCATGCGGCCTGACCGCATCATCCTGGGCGAGTGCCGCGGCGAGGAAGCCTTCGACATGCTGCAGGCCATGAACACCGGCCACGAAGGCTCCATGGCCACCATCCACGCCAACACGCCGCGCGACGCCCTGACCCGCCTCGAGCAGATGATCGGCATGGCCGGCCTGCCCATGACGGTCGCCTCGATCCGCGGCCAGATCGCCGCCGCCATCCGGCTGATCGTGCAGCTGCAGCGGCTCTCCGACGGCAAGCGCAAGGTGACGAGCGTGGCCGAGGTGACCGGGCTCGAGGGCGACATCATCCAGATGCAGGAGATCTTCAAATATGTGCGCACCGGCACGGCGCCGGATGGAACGGTGATCGGGCATTTCCAGGCGACCGGCGTGCGCCCGCGCTTCCTGGCCGACCTGCTCACCATGGGGGTCAAGATTCCAGGCAGCTACTTCGATCCCTCGCAACCGCTCTGATCCGCAATGCTCAATTTCGACCCGATCTATCTGATCTATGTCCTGGTGGCGGCCTCGGCCGGCTTGTTCGCCGAGGGCTTTTATCTGTTGTGCTTCACCGGCGCGAGCTACCGCAATAACGTCAATCGCCGCCTGAAGCTGCAGAAGGACCAGCCCGACCGCGAGCGAATCCTGATCCAGCTGCGCCGCGAGCGCGGCTTGACCAGCTCCGGCGGCTACAGCCTGAAGTCCGTCAATTTCAACCAGCTGGTGCTGCAGTCGGGCCTCACCGTCGGCATCGGGCGCCTGGTGGCATTCGTGGCGATCGGAACCGTGCTGGTGTTCGTGGCCATCGTGGTGGTGCGCGGCAGCGTGCTGCAGGCGCTGATGATCGCGCTCCTCTGCGGCCTGGTGCTGCCCATCCTGGTGCTGCGCTTCCTGCGCAAGCGCCGGCAGAAGGCGTTCGGGGCGCAGTTCCCCGATGCCCTCGACATGATCGTGCGCAGCCTGCGCGCCGGCCATCCGGTGCCGATCGCGATCTCCATGGTGGCGCGCGAGATGCGCGACCCCATCGGCAGCGAGTTCGGCATCATCGCGGACGAGATCACCTACGGGGCCGATCTCGAATCCGGCCTGCGCAACCTCTATTTCCGCGTCGGCCAGGACGACCTGCCGCTGTTCGTCACCGCGGTCGCGATCCAGGGGACTACAGGAGGCAATCTCGGCGAGATTCTGCAGAACCTGTCGACCGTCATTCGCGAGCGCTTCAAGATGCGCCGCAAGATCCGCGCGCTCGCCTCCGAGGCGCGCGCCTCCGCCCTCATCCTGTCCTCGCTGCCGATCTGCATCTTCGCCATGGTGCAGATCGTGACGCCCGAGTTCTACGCCAGCGTCTGGGACGTGCCCCTGACCAAGCAGGCACTGGCGATTGCCGGCGCCTGGATGATGGTCGGCAATTTCATCATGTACCGGCTGGTCAATTTCAGGATCTGACGCCATGGATTCCGATCCCGGTTTTTTCGGCGGCCTGTTCGCGGACGGCTCGACCCTGATGCTGGCCGTGCTGGTGTTCCTGGCGACCGCCGTCCTGAGCTTCGGGGTGATGGCGGCGGTGCGGGTGCGCGGCGCCGTCAAGCGCCGCACCGCCGGCATCGCGGCGCTCTCCGGCCGGAACGGGCAGGCCGGGGTCGAGGAGCAGGCCTCGCTGGCGCAATCCGGCGTCAAGGCGGCCCAGAAGGTTATCGACTACGCCACCAAGCATTACGGCAATGCCGAGCAGGGCGACGCCAAGGTGCTGCGCCAGCGCCTGGTGCGGGCCGGCATCTACGATCCGCGCGCGGTCGGCTACTTCTTCGTCGGCCGCTTCGGGCTCGCGATCGCGCTCGCCTTCGCGGCGTTCCTGTTCCTTCCGGCGATCTTCCCCACCGTCAAATCCTCGGTGTTCTGGATGGCGACGCTGGTCGGCGGCGTGCTCGGCTATGTGGGCCCGAGCTTCTATGTGGATCGCCGCATCAAGGCGCGGTGCGACGAGCATCGCTCCGGCTTCCCGGATTTCATGGATCTCCTGGTGGTATGCGCGGATTCCGGGCTCAGCATGGAGGCCTCGCTGGAGCGGGTCGGCGGCGAGCTCGCCGACACCTATCCGTCGCTCGGCACCAACATCCACATGACCAATCTCGAGATCCGGGCCGGCCGCAGCATGACGGACGCGCTCGAGCATTTCGGCGACCGGCTCGGCCTCGAGGAGGCGCGCTCCTTCGCCACCCTGATCCAGCAATCCGCCGAGCTCGGCTCCAGCATCACCGACGCGCTGCGCGTCTACAGCGACGACATGCGCCACAAGCGCCTCTCGCGCGCCGAGGAGAAGGCCTACAGCCTGCCCGCCAAGCTCTCGGTCCCCATGATGGTGTGCATCTTCCCGGTGCTGTTCGTGGTGATCCTGCTGCCCGTGATCGTGCGGCTCTACACCCATCATTATTGAGCCGGCATTTCGCGTTGTTTGGTAGGGACGCACGGCCTCTCAGTCCTCGCCCCGCTTGCCATCAGGGCGTTTACGCCCGTCTGCGACGGGCTATGGAGAGGGTGGGGTGAGGGGGCCTCTCCAGGAGTCTGAGCTTTGCTGAAGCGCCCCCTCACCCGGCCGAATGTGGATTTTCTGCCGTGTCGCGTGGCCCTCTCCCCGCGCGCGGGCTACGGCACGCACACATCTCTGTCGTCCCGGCCGCAGAGCCGGGACCCATACGCCGCAGCCTATCGAGAGGACACGGCGTATGGGTCCCTGCCTTCGCAGGGACGACGGCGTCGAGAGGCGTTCGCGCATCACGAAAGATGTGTGCATGCCGTAGCGCGCGCGGGGCGAGGGACGCCGTTAGCCGCGGCGAGCTCAACCCCAGTGGAATTGCGCCACTCTCTGCGTTGAATCCACTCGCCTTTCCGCCCCTGCCCGCGCGAGGAAATCTTAACCATCGTGGCCTAGCTTGGCCGCAGGGGCTGCGGTCCAAGGCCGTCCGCGGATTGCGCGCGCCGTCGTTGCGGCGGGCGCCGGGCCGCCCGGAGCAGGTTTGTGATGAGTCGGGTGACGGGTCGAGTTGCGGGCGCGCTGGCGGGCCTCCTTTTACTTAGCGGCTGCGAGACATCGACCAAGCTCGGCGACTTCTTCCACAAGAGCGACGACGCGGCGACCTCCTCCCTCGCGAGCGCGAGCCCCACCGCCACCCAGCCTGCCGATCCGGACACGACCGGCTCGATCGACGGCGACAAGATCACGGCCGCCGACACGGCGCTCCTCGGCAGTGATCCGAGCGACGACCTGGCGCTCGGCAAGAAGCAGTACCGGGCCGGCAATTTCGGGCTTGCCGAGCGCTATTTCCGCCGCGCCGTCGAGACCCATCCACGTGACGCCGAGGCCTGGGTCGGGCTCGCGGCCGCCTACGACCGGCTGCGCCGCTTCGACCTCGCCGACCGCGCCTACGACCAGGCCGTCGCCATCATCGGGCTGACCCCGGAGCTCCTCAACAATCGCGGCTATTCCTACATGCTGCGCGGCGACTACCCGCACGCCCGCACCACGCTCCTGGCGGCCGCCGCCAAGGACCCGAAGAACCCCTACATCAAGAACAATCTCGAGCTCCTGGATAAGAGCTTCCGCAGCGGCAAGTCCGTGCAGTAGCGGGGCGCCTGGCGCGGCTGACACCGTTGGGAGTGCACCGCCTCTCACTCCCTCGCCCCGCTTGCGGGGAGAGGGTGGGGTGAGGGGGCCTCTCCGCGAGTCTGAGCTTGTGAAACGCAGGGGGCCTCTCCCCGCGCTCAGACTCGCGGAAGCGCCCCCTCACCGGGCCGAAATCGGGTTTTCCGTCTTGCCGTGTCTCCCTCTCCCCGCGCGCGGGGCGAGGGACGCCGTTGCGCGGGGCGAGGAACGCCGTTGCGGGGGGCGAGGGAAGCCGGAATGCCGGGCGACCATCCGCCCCCTTGTCGTCTGGCTTCGGGGGCCCAGATTGGGTATTCACGCTGCGAAACCTCATCTGGGCTCCCCGCATGTTCGACGCTTTCCGCAAATTCCTCGCCGACTGCACGGCCGGCGACAAGCATCCCAGCCGCTTTGCCGACGACGATTATCGGCTGGCGGCCTCGGCGCTGCTGGTGCATGCCGCCGCCATCGACGGCGAGATCACGCCGGCCGGGCGCGACAAGCTGCATGCCGTCATCAAGCGGCGGTTCGAGCTCGACGAGCAGGCCACCGACGAGCTGGTGGCCGAGGCCACGGCGGCCGAGCAGCAATCGGTCGACCTCTATCATTTCACCAGCCTCATCAACCGCACCCTCGACGAAGTCGGCCGCCGCCGGGTGGTCGAGATGATGTGGGAGATCGTCTACGCCGACGGCCACGTCAGCGAGTTCGAGGACAACCTGCTCTGGCGCGCCGCCGACCTGCTCGGCATCTCCTCGCGCGAGCGGATCGAGCTGCGCCACCAGGTGGCCGGCGCCCAAGGGGGCGCCCGGTCCGGCTCCGACGGAAGCACCTGAGCATGGCTGAGCTGCGCCCCGTCACCTTGATCACCGGGGCGTCGGCCGGAATCGGCAGCGCGCTCGCCCGGGTGTTCGCCGCCCACGGCCACGAGGTCGTGCTGGTGGCGCGGCGCGAGCAGCTCCTCACCCAGCTCGCCGACGAGATCGCGGCGACCGGCGCCCCCAAGCCGACCGTGCTGCGTGCCGACGTGTCGCGCATCGATGCCGGCCGCCGCCTGGGCGAGGCGCTGGCGGCGGACGGCGTCGAGCCCGAGATCGTGGTCAACAATGCGGGCTTCGGCCTCGTCGGCGACGCCGTCGCGCTCGACCGCGGCGAGCAGCTCGCCATGATCGACCTCAATGTGCGCACCCTCACGGATCTCTCGCTCGCCTTCGCGGACACGCTGGTGCGCCGGCAGGGCGGCATCCTCAACGTCGCTTCGATCGCGGCCTTCCTGCCCGGCCCCGGCATGGCGGTCTACTACGCCAGCAAGGCCTATGTGCTCTCGTTCACGCAGGCACTGCATCACGAGCTCGCCCCCAAGGGGGTGCGGGTGACGGCGCTCTGTCCCGGGCCGGTGCCGACCGAGTTCCAGGCCCGCGCCGGCGTCAAGGCCATGAAGTTTCCCCGCGCGCTGACGCGCAGCGCCGAGCGGGTGGCGGCCGACGGCTACCAGGGCCTCAAGGACAACCGCCGCGTGGTGGTGCCGGGATTTCCCAACAAGCTCATCACCACGCTGGTGGGCCTGTTTCCGCGCAGCTCTGTGCTCAAGATGGCCGGCGCCCGCAACAAAGAGCGCAGCTGAGGCGGCGAGGAGGCAAACTCCGCGTCGTCCCGCGCGCTGCAGCGTTCCTCGCCCCGCGTGCGGGGAGAGGGCGACACGGCACAGCAGAAAACCTGATTTCGGCACGGTGAGGGGGCGCTTCGGCGGGCTCAGACTCGCGGGGCAAGGGAGCGAGAGGCGGTGCGTCGCTGATTAGAATGCTCTACGCGCGCTGCAGCGTTCCTCGCCCCGCGTGCGGGGAGAGGGCGACACGGCACAGCAGAAAACCAGGACTCGGCACGGTGAGGGGGCGCTTCGACGGGCTCAGACTCGCGGAGAGGCCCCCTCACCCCACCCTCTCCCCGCCAGCGGGGCGAGGGAGTGAAACGCCGGTGCGTCCCTGATCGTGCTCACCTTTCAGTCGCGCTGTGCACTTCGTTTGAGCATGATTTGGCAACTAACAACCACTATGATTGCATCATGACCCTGCCTTGCCTGATCGTGCTGCACCAGGAGAGCTCGACGCCGGGGCGCCTTGGGCATGCCTTGCGGGAGCGCGGCGTGGCGCTCGATATCCGCCGGCCGCGCTATGGCGATCCGCTGCCGCAGACCAGGGACCAGCATGCCGGCGCGATCGTTTTCGGCGGCCCCATGAGCGCCAATGACGAGGACGACTTCGTGCGCCGCGAGATCGACTGGATCGCGGTGCCGCTCAAGGCGAAGAAGCCGTTCCTCGGCATCTGCCTGGGCGCCCAGATGCTGGCG
>DASZKX010000081.1:0-19096 GCA_035552735.1 Xanthobacteraceae bacterium | reverse complement strand
GTCAGCGAAATCCGACGCCCCCAATTGTACATCATGACGTACGTGGTTTTACGTGGCAACAGCTCGCGGATTTTCTCACCGACATTTCTTCTTTATGCCGAGTTTATATCGATCGAGCTTTGCGAGTCTTGGCGTGTCGTCATCGCGTCCTGCCTGCCGCAATGCAGCAATCAAAGCGCGCACGTGCTGCAACTATCGCGGCGGCGCGGGCGGGGCATGCGAGGTGACGACACGTGTGCGCCAGTTGATGGTGTCTGGTCGCGATCTGAAATGGGGCTAAACATCCCGTAAAGGCTCGAGCATGCCTTGCGGCGCAGCGACCGGGCGCATCCGATGCCGGCCTTTTCCGCGGCCGTCGGTTGCCGAAGGTCCCGAAAGAACAACCGGCGATTCGCTCAACGAAAGGGAATCCTAAGGGTGAACCCGCAGATAGCGGAAGTAGGCCGCGGCGTCCTTTGGCGGCCACCGGAGCATCTCCTCGAAATACCCGATGGTAACGGAACACAAAGCGGAATGCTTTTCGAACGGAATGGTATTGCTTCCCATCAGGTCTGCGTCGGCTCCGAAGCGGCCCCGGATGGCGGCCTGCAATCTCTTCTTGAGCGACAATATTTCCTGCTCATCCGCTATCCGGATCTTGCCCCCGTCGAAATTCTCGATGACCCGCCGTCTCATTGCCCATTCGTCCTCCTCCTCGCTCGGATATTTTTGCCTGAGGCTCTCCGCAATCGCCTGGCTGGCCCCTGCTGGTCTCATGAAGTAATAGCAATCAGACGGGTCCTTTGCCCGAAGTTTCGACGCGTTCGTCGCGAAAAAGCGCATGACTGCAAGGACGTCTTCATCGGCGGCATAAGGGAGCATCTTGAAAAATGTCGACGTCACTGGTGGCTTGATGGCCTCGATCAACTCCATTCCGCTGGCGCCGCGCTTAAGCCCGTCCTCAAACGTATCGACAATCCTCGCGTATTGCTCCGGAGAGTACTTGCGGATTTGCGCGTACATCGGATCGTTCATCAGCTGGTTTCGGATTCCCTCGTTGCTAAGGTCGCTGATGTCTACGTCCGACATGGCAAAATCCAGCGAATTGACGACGCGGGTCGCCACGTGCTCGGCGATCAGCTCGGCGACGCTCGGAAACCACATGTCGTCGGGCGGCGCCAAGTTGGCTTTGTGCGCGAAGGCGGCGCTCACACCTAATTGACGGAGCAGCATCTCTGAATGCGCGATTACGTCACGCCGCTCCTGCTCGGTCAGGCCTGCGCCATTGGGCTGGTGAAATCCGAGCCGGCCTCGTGGGCTGATCAGTCGCTCGCGACCGCTCAAGAAGATAGTCGTGCAGGCCGAAAGGCAGTTGCCGACCACATAAGTGGCGAGCTTGCGGACCGAGATCAAATAAGCCATCCGCGCCGCCTCGGCGACGCGTCCGCCGGGCGAATTCAAATGCACGACCCGAACCGCGGGCATGGCGTCGAGAAATCGTTGAAGGTCTTTGGCGGCCCCGAAGGTGATGCCGCCGGAGAACTCCAGCTCGCGGCCGTCGCGCAAGACCCGGAATGCATAGGTCCCCATCTGCGCGTCACCGCGGTAGATGTCATAAAGATCTTTGATCTGTGGCGCGCCCGTCACGGCGAAGTCGTGAACCCATAGGGCAGCGCCCAGGATCACCGCCACCTTTGCGACCACGCCCCAAAAAATCTTCAGCGCCTTGCGATAATTCGTCGCCGATCGCCAGACGCCGACGAGCTGCCATATGGTGATTGCTGAGGTCATGGACCAAATTAGAGCTTCCGTCGCCAATGCGATCCCGGGTTGGAAGTCGTCCTTGAAGTCCGTGGCGGCGTGGACCCCCACATTGACCGACAGCGTTGCGATGCCGGCAAGAATTCCGTTGATCCAATAGGACACCGGCAATGAAAGCTCGCCGCGCCAGTGCCGGGCAAAGTAGTTGCTGCGCTTGCGATCGGTTCCGACGATCGGAGGCTGCGCCGATTGGTCCGGCGCCGGTCGCTCCATCCCGATGTCGGCTCCAGCCGCGTGCAAGAGGTCCGCCGTCAGGTGCCGCAAGGCCTGTGCCTCGCTGACCGGCGGTGCCCCCACCCGGTCATGCACCGACAGTGCGATATCCGTCGGCCCCCGAACGGCCGGTTCGGTCGGAAGCTGTGGCCGCAGGGGAAACAGGCCACGGACATCTTGGGCGCGTGTCCAAGTCGGCGAATCGAGTCGCTTGAGCAAGTCGGAGCGCGTCACCAGACCGTCTTGCAGGTAAGACCTGAGTTGATTGAAGGTGATAGGGCCGAACTGCTGATCGCCCTTTGCGACAAACCAATTGTCTCCGGAAAGCGCGGCTGCGGCGCTCGGGTTGGGTGCGGCGCTGGGTTGCGATCGGCGCCGGCGACGTAGGCTAACGCGCAGCAGCGCCGTGCTCGCGATGATCACGATAATGATGGCCGCACAAATCGCGACGAGAAATCCCCGGGCTTGCATCGCGAGCCCGTCAATTCGCCTGAAGTTGCCTGATCATTCCCCGCCCCGCATTGCAGGCTCAGCTTAGCGAAAAGGACGGGCGCCCACAACCATTAAGAGAAGCGTCGCATCTACGCGCGGTCCGCCGCCGCCGTCAGCAAGATCACGATCTCGCCAATTTGCTCCAGCGCGCCGGCCACATCGCCGGTCTGTCCGCCGATCTGACGCAGGCACAGCCACCGCATGACGCCGAGCACGACCAGCAACAACAAGAACACGACCACCGATCTGGCGACACCGAAGCTCCCAAGCAGCACGACCAAGCCCAGCAGCGCCGCCACCGCGGCGTTGCTCCGCGTGGGTCGGCCGGCGCCGGCGGAAAGGCCGTCGGGCCGCGCGGGTGGCACCAGCCGCAGGAACAGCGGCACCATGGCGCGCGCGCCGGCGTTCGCGGCCATCAAGGCCAGTGTCACCGGCCCGGGCCGCGCGAGGCTTGCCAGCGCGCCGACGCGCAGCAGAAGCGACATCGCCAGCGCGCAGGCCCCATAGGTGCCGATCCGGCTGTCGCGCATGATCTCGAGCTTGCGCTCGCGGCCGCGGCCGCCGCCCAAGCCGTCGAAGGTGTCGGCGAGCCCGTCCTCGTGCAGGCAGCCGGTGACGAAGAGGGTTGCGGTGACCGCCAAGGCGGCGCCGAGAAGCGGCGGCAGATTGAAATCGAAGGCGAGCCAATAGATCGATGCGCCCAGGAGGCCGATGAGCGCACCGATCACCGGCAGGGTCCAACTGGCGCCCGCAACGTCCACACCCGAGAGCGCGGTCGCGTGAGGCAGCGGAATCCGGGTGGAGAAGAGCATGCCGATCCTGAGATCGGCGCCAACGCCGCGCAGCCACGTTTCAGCGCCTGTCATTTGGGGTCCCCGCCGGATGCTGTTTTTATAGGCCTTGCGCCGGCGAATTTGCTAGGCAGTCGCGTGTTCATGGCCGCGCTTGGGCACGCTTGTCGGCCCGCCATGACGCCGGAGAGACGCCGATGACGGGTTTTGCCTCCCTCGCGGAGCTGCGTGACGCCTGCCTGCATTTGCCGCCAGCGCATCCCGTCGCCGCCGAGCGGGTCGCGTCCCGCGAGGCCACGCTGACCAAGCCGCCCGGCAGCCTTGGCCGGCTCGAGGAGCTGGTCGGCTGGCTCGCGCTTTGGCAGGGCCGTCATCCGCCGCGCCTCGAGCGTGTCGATATTCTGGTGTTTGCCGGCAATCACGGGGTGACGGCGCAAGGCGTCTCGGCCTATCCGGCCGAAGTCACGGCCCAGATGGTGGCGAATTTCAGTGCTGGCGGCGCCGCCATCAACCAGCTGGCCCGGACCGCGAACGCGAACCTGCGCGTCATCGCGCTCGCGCTCGACGAACCCACGGCCGATTTCACGAAGGCGCCCGCCATGGACGAGGCCGCGTTCCTGGCCGCGGTCGTGACCGGGGCCGACGCGGTGTCGCCCGATGCGGACCTGGTCTGTCTGGGCGAGATGGGAATCGGCAACACCACCGCGGCAGCCGCCATCGCGGCCGCCCTGTTCGGGGGCGGCGGGGCGCGCTGGGCCGGCCGCGGGACCGGCGTCGATCACGCCGGCCTCACCCGCAAGCAGGCCGTCATCGACCGCGCGCTCGCCCGCCATGCCGCGGTGCTCGACGATCCACTGATGATCGCGGCGGCGCTGGGTGGCCGCGAGCTTGCCGCCATCCTGGGGGCGGCGCTCGCCGCCCGGCGGCACTGCATCCCGGTGCTGCTCGACGGTTTCGTCTCGACCGCCGCGGTCGCGCCGCTCGCGCGCTTGAATGCCGATGCGATCAGGCACGCGCTTGCCAGCCACGTCTCGGCCGAAGCCGGCCACCACCTGCTGCTCGAGGCGCTCGCCCTGGTGCCGCTGCTCGATCTCAAGATGCGGCTGGGCGAATGCTCGGGCGCGGCCGTCGCGATCCTGTTGCTGCGCGCGGCGCTCGCCTGCCATACCGGCATGGCGACCTTCGCGGAGGCGCAGGTGTCCGACAAGAGCGCCACGCATCCGATCTAAGCCTGCGCGATGGCGTGGAAGAACGTGCCGGTGACCCGTCCGCGCCGGCCGCCGGAGGGGCCGAGCGGGCGGCCCTGGCCGTCCATGAGATCGGCGAGCGGCGCATCTTCGCCGGACGAGATCAGGGTCGCGTAGTGGAACTCGTGTCCACGCACCGCGCTGCCGGCTGATCCGATCGGGCTATCGACCAACATCCGCGCCTCGCGATAGCCGAGCTGCAACTTACGCTGCGCGAAGCTGGTTGCGTGCCCGAGCAGTCCCGTCATGGCGTGGTGCTTTCCATCCGCGTCGGTGAGGCTTTCGCCCAGCACCATGTAGCCACCGCATTCGCCATGGATCGGCCGGGTCTGCGCAAACCGCGCGAGCCCGGCGCGAAACCGGGCCGCGGCCGCGAGTGCGCCGGCGTGGAGCTCCGGATATCCGCCCGGCAGCCAGCCGGCATCGCAATCGTCCGGTGGCGGCTCGTCGGCAAGCGGCGAGAAGGTCACGATCTCGGCACCGGCGCGCCGCCAGCCGTCGAGCAGGTGCGGATAGACGAAGCTGAAGGCCTGGTCGTGCGCGAGCGCGATGCGCTGCCCGGGCACGGGCAGGGCAGCCGTCGCGCCGCCGCCCGAGGGCGTGAGTTGGGGACGGGGAAGCGGCGCCGCGCCGGCCATCACGGCGTCGAGATCGAGATGGCGCTCCGCCATGTCGGCGAGGCGATCGAGCCAGCGGTCGAGGTCGGCATGCTCGCGGGCCTGCACCAAGCCGAGATGGCGCTCGGGTAGCTCGAGCGCGGCGGCGCGCGGCACGCAGCCGAGAACCGGAATCGGCGTCGGCGGGCGCAAGGCCGTAATCGCATCGCTCACCAGCGCCTGATGCCGCTCGCTGCCGACCCGGTTGAGGATCACGCCGGCGATGCGCACCGCCGGATCATGGGTGGCGAAGCCCCGCAGCACGGCCGCCGCCGACTGGGATTGTCCCGCCACATCCAGCACCAGCAGCACCGGCAGGGCGAAGCGGGCCGCCAGATCGGCGGTGGTTCCGCAACGGCCGGGCGCGCCGGTCACGCCATCGAACAGGCCCATGACGCCTTCGATCACGAGGATTTCGGCGCCGCTCAAGGCTTCCACCACCAGGGCGTCGAGCAGCGCCGGGGGCATCGCCCAGCTGTCGAGATTGCAGCCCGCAGCCCCGGTCGCGGCCGCATGAAAGCCCGGATCGATGTAATCCGGCCCGGTCTTGGCGGCCCGCACCGCAACGCCCCGCCGCCTGAGCGCGGCCAAGAGCGCGAGCGTGATCACGGTCTTGCCGGCGCCCGAACGGGCAGCCGCCACGATGAGGCCGCGCCCGCTCACCGGATCCCTCGCTCGTGACGCTCGCGGCGCCGCGGACTATACGCAACCCCATGACTGTCGAGATGACCAAGCCAGATCGCCCGCTGCGACGGGGCTGGACCACCGGGGCCTGCGCCACGGCGGCCGCCAAGGCTGCGTTTGCGGCACTGCTGACGGGTGAATTCCCTGATCCGGTCGAGGTGACCTTGCCGCGCGGGGAGCGTGTTGCCTTCGCGCTGGCGCTCAGCCGCCTCGATGAGGGCGGCTCGGCCAGCGCCGGCGTCATCAAAGATGCAGGCGATGATCCGGACGTCACCCACGGCGCCTTGATCGTCGCGACCGTGCGGGCCGGTGCGCCCGGCAGCGGCATCACCTTCCGGGCCGGGCCCGGGGTGGGCACCGTCACGCGTGCGGGTCTGGCAATTCCGCCGGGCGAGCCCGCCATCAATCCGGTGCCGCGCCGGATGGTCCGCGACGCCATCGCGGAGGTCGCGGCGCGCGCGAACCAAGCCGGAGATGTCGAGGTCGAGATCGCGATACCGGGCGGGCAGGAGCTCGCCGCCAAGACCCTCAACGGGCGTCTCGGCATCGTGGGTGGTTTGTCGATTCTCGGCACCACCGGCATCGTGGTGCCGTATTCCTGCGCGGCCTGGATCGCCTCGATCCATCGCGGCATCGACGTGGCGCGGGCCGCCGGGCTCGTGCACATCGCGGGCGCCACCGGGGCGAGCTCGGAGGCGGCGGTACGCAAGCTTTACGATCTGCCCGAGACCGCGCTGATCGACATGGGCGACTTTGTGGGCGGCATGCTCAAATATGCCCGCACCCATCCGGTGCCGCGGATCACCATTGCGGGCGGCGTCGCCAAGATGACCAAGCTGGCGCAGGGCCTGCTCGATCTTCATTCCAAGCGCGGCGAGGTTGATCTGGGGACGCTCGCCGGTCTCGCCGATACGGCCGGCGGCAGCGCGGCATTGCGGGCGCGCATCGTGGCCGCCAACACGGCCGCCGAAGCCTTCGGGCATGCGCAGGCCGAGGGGATCGGGCTCGGCGATGCGGTCGCGCAAGCCGCCCGCGCGGTCGCGGCGCGCGTGGTGGAAGGCAGCGGGATCGCGCTCGACACCGTGTTGTTTGATCGCGACGGACATTTGGTCGGCCGCGCGCCGCGTTGATGCCGTCATGTTGCACCTCCGCCGCGGAATCGGCGGCGGTAGTCCGGGTCGTAGAGCGCGCTGTCGCGAAAATCCTCGGCCGCAAGGGCGCGGCCGACCAGCACGATCGCGGTGCGCTCGATCGGCGCAGTGGCGACTTGGGCCGCGATGTCGCCGAGCGTACCGCGCAGGATGCGTTCATCGCTCCAGCTCGCCCGCACCACCACGGCGACCGGACAATCGGCGCCGTAGAAAGGCATGAGCTCGGCCACGATGGCCTCGAGCCGGTGGATGGCCAGATGGATCGCCAGCGTCGCCCTGCTGGCTGCGAAGACGGCGAGGCGCTCGCTCTCGGGCATGCGCGAAGCGCGTCCCGGCATCCGGGTCAACACCACGCTTTGCGCCACCTCCGGCACCGTAAGCTCGACCCCGATGGCGGCGGCCGCGGCGGCGAAGGCCGGGACGCCGGGCGTGACCGTATAGGGAATGCCAAGCCGCCTGAGCCTGCGGATCTGCTCCGCCAGCGCGCTGTAGATCGACAGATCGCCCGACTGCAGCCGCGCGACGTCGAGCCCGGCCGCATGCGCACCTAAGAATTCAGCCTCGATCTGGTCGAGCGTGAGCGCTGCAGTGTCGATGAGGCGGGCCTCGGGAGGGCAATGCACCAGCAATTCGCGCGGCACGATCGAGCCCGCATAGAGGCAGACCGGGCAACGCGCGATGAGATCGCGCCCGCGCAACGTGATGAGATCGGCCGCGCCCGGGCCGGCACCGATGAAATGCACCGTCACGGCGCGGCCTCCGACGCGGCCGTCTCGGCCAGCGCGCAGGTGGCCGGACCGATCACGATCCGCGGCACCACGAGGCGCGCGGCCGGACCGCCGGCCGCGAGCGCCGCTGCTTCCGCCACCGATCCCACGCCCATCAGGGCGGCGACCCGGCGCGAGCGCGTGGCGCGGCCACCCGCGCGCTCGAGGTCGGCCTGCGCAACTAAAATCAGGCGTATGCCGCGGGCCGCGGCCGCCGCCGCGATGCCGGGCTCGTCGCCTTTGAACGCCGCGGTCGCGAGCAGGTCGATCCGGTGGCTCGTCAAGCCGGCATGCGCAAGCGCGGCCGCGATGACCGTCTCGATGGCGGCGGCCGAGGTGCCGCGCCGGCATCCGATGCCCGCCACCATCATGGCTTCACCCACCGCCATTGGGTCACCGGCATGGCGGGGCGCCAAATACTCATGCGGCTCGTCATGCTGCCGACCGGATCGGCGCGCGAAATCGCGATGCGGATCAGCTCGCCGCCCAGGTCGGAATAGCGCGCCAGCAGGAGCGCTTCCGTCTGCAGGGTGGCGGCATTGACCACCAGGCGGCCGCCAGTCCGCAGCGCCGCCAGCACGGTATCGAGCACGCCCGGATCGCTGCCGCCGCCGCCGACGAAGATCGCATCGGGCGGCGGCAATCCGGCGAGCGCCGCCGGCGCCGTGCCTTCGACGATCTCGAGGCCCGGCACCCCGAAGCTCGCGGCGTTGCGCCGGATCCGCGCGGCGCGCTCCGCCTGCGCTTCGATCACGATGGCGCGCAGCGACAAATCGGCCAGCATCCATTCGATCGCGACCGATCCGGCCCCGGCTCCGACATCCCACAACAGCTCGCCGCGTCGCGGCGCCAGCGACGACAGGGTCACGGCCCGCACCTCGCGCTTGGTGATCTGGCCGTCATGCTCGAACAGGGCGTCGGAGAGGCCGGGAGCGCGCGCGATGATGCGCGCCCCCTCCGCCGCCACCACCTCGATCGCCACGGTGTTGAGCGGATCGGTCTTGCCGAAACAGAATGCCGCCGCCGTGGTGGCGCGCACGCGCTCGCGCGGTCCGCCCAGCGCCTCCAATACGGTGAGTCGCGATGACCCGAAGCCGGCTTCCGCGAGCAAGCCGGCGAGTGCGGCCGGGCCTTCGCCATCGGAGGTCAGTGCCAGCACGCGGGCGCCGGGCTGCAGATGCGGACGTAGCAGATCGAGCGCGCGGCCGTGCAGCGAAACCAGCGTGCATTCCGCGAGCGGCCAGCCGAGCCGTGCGGCCGCTAAGCTAAAGGCGGAAGGTGCCGGCACCACCAGGGTCTCGCCGGGCTCCACATGCCGTGCCAGCACGGCGCCGATGCCGTAGTGATAGGGATCGCCGGACGCGAGCACGCAAACCTGTCGTCCCCGTTGCGCCAGCACCTCCGCGACGCCGTCCTCGAACCGCGATGGCCAGGGCCGCGCCGCACCGCGGATGAGCTCCGCCGCGAGACCGAGGTGGCGCTTGCCGCCGAACACGATCTCGGCGCCGGAAACCAGTCCGCGTGCCACCGCCGAGAGGCCCTCGATCCCGTCCTCGCCGATGCCGACGATGGACAGCCAGCGCGGCGCTGCGGCAGTGTGACCTGCAATCACATCAAGGCGCGACATGCGACGCATCCTCATTCTGGGCGGCACCACCGAGGCGAGAGGCTTGGCCGAGCGCCTGGCCGGGCGCTCCGATCTCGCGCTGACGCTGTCGCTCGCGGGCCGCACCGCCAATCCGGCTGCGCAGCCCGTGCCGGTGCGGGTGGGCGGCTTCGGGGGCGCGGAGGGACTTGCGGCCCATCTCACCGCCGAGCGGATCGATGCCTTGATCGACGCCACCCATCCGTATGCGGCGATCATCGCCGCCAATGCGGCGCGGGCCGCCCAGACCGCAAAAGTGCCGCTGCTCGCGCTGCGGCGCCCGCCCTGGCTCGCGGTCGCGGGCGACCGCTGGCGCGAAGTCGCTGACGCTCGCGCCGCCGTGCAGGCGCTGGGCGATGCGCCGCGGCGCGTCTTCCTGGCGCTTGGGCGCAACGACATCGCGCCGTTCGTCGAGGCTCCGCAGCATCACTATCTGGTGCGCAGCGTCGATCCGGTCGAGCCGCCGCTGCGGGTGCCGCACGCCTGCTACGTCATCGGACGCGGTCCGTTCGAGCAAGCGGACGACCAGGCGCTGCTCACGGCGCACCGCATCGAGATCGTGGCGTGCAAGAACAGCGGCGGCAATGCCAGCTACGGCAAGATCGCGGCGGCCCGCACGCTCGGACTCGAAGTCATCATGCTGCGCCGGCCGGCGCTGCCCGCGGTGGGCGCCGTGGAGACGATCGAGGACGCGGTCGCGTGGATCGATCATGCATTTGTGCCTTGCGCTGATCGTGAGGTGTAGACGAGCGGCGGCAGGCCGGGGCGCTCGATCACATGCGTCTCGCGCGATCCTACGATCAGGAGCGTGGCCATGTCGGCGGCGTTCGGATCCGCAGCCGCGAGCGTCGTGACCGTCACCTGCTCGTCGGAGCGTCCGACCGCGCGCCCGAACACCACCGGGGTTGATGGCGGCAGCAGGCCGCGCAGGCGCTCGAAGGCGCGCCCGAGCTGCCAGGGCCGCGCGCGCGAGATCGGATTGTAGAGCGCGATCACGAAGCCGGCTCCGGCCGCGGCATCGAGCCGGCGCTCGATCAGCTCCCACGGCTTGAGATTGTCGGAGAGCGACAGGGCGCAGAAATCATGGCCGAGCGGGGCGCCGACCCGCGCCGCTACCGCCAGCATGGCGGTCACGCCCGGCACGATCGCGACGTCGAGGGAACGCCAGGCCGGCGGTCCGGCTGCAACCTCCTCGCAGACCGCGGCCGCCATGGCGAAGACCCCCGGGTCGCCGCCCGACACCATGGCGACACTGGCACCGGCGGCGGCATGGCGCAGCGCCGCGGCGGCGCGCGTGCCTTCCTGCCGGTTGTCGGACGCATGCCGGCCCTGGCCCTCCCGCGCCGGCACCCGATCCAGATAGGGGCCATAGCCGTAGAGCGCGTCGGCCGCCGCGAGCGCGGCCTGGGCTTCCGGGGTCAGATAGTGGGCATTACCGGGACCAAGCCCGATGACGGCGAGACGGCCGCTCACGCGCGCTCCTCCCATCCGGGCACCAGCACGATCGCAAAATACGGGGCGGCATCGTCCGGCTTGTCGGCGAGCCGCATCATGACGGCGGCCGTGGTCGAGCCACGCTCCACATAGATGGCGCGCTCGAGCCGGCCGACGCGCGCCAGCGTGCGGCGGATCTTGGGTAGATGACGGCCGAGCTTCATGACTACCGCGGCATCCGCGTCCTTGAGCCGCCGCTCGAGCTCGGGCTCAGGCAGTGTCGCGGGCAGGACCATGAAGACGTCGTCGCCCTGTGCGATCGGGGCGCCGGCCGCCGACCAGCAGCCGGACATTCCGGTCACGCCGGCAATGACCTGCGTCGGATAGCGCGGCGCCAGCCGCACATGCAGATGCATGTAGGAGCCATAGAACATCGGATCGCCTTCGCAGATCACCGCGACGGCGCGACCGGCATCGAGCTGCGCCGCCAGCGTGGCGGCCGCGGTGTCGTAGAATTCGCGCAGCGCGACCCGATAGACGATGCCGTTGCGCGGCTGCTCGCTGGTCATCGGATAGAACAGCGACAGCTCCGGGGTGCCGGCCCGCAGATGGCCGGCCGCGATCGCGCGCGCATGGCTCGTGGCTCCGGTCTTGGCGAAATGGACCACGAGGTCGGCCTCCGCCAGCGCCCGCGCCGCCTTGAGGGTCATGAGCTCGGGATCGCCCGGCCCGACCCCGATGCCGATGAGACGGCCGCTCACAGGCCCGCCCTCGCCAAGGCATTGACGGCGGCAGCCGCCATCGCGCTGCCGCCCATGCGGCCGCGCACCACCAGGTACGGCACGCCCTGCGGATCAGCGGCGAGCGCCGCCTTGGATTCCGCCGCGCCCACGAAGCCGACCGGAACCCCGATGATGGCGGCCGGCTTGGGGGCGCCGCCGGCGAGCATCTCGATCAAACGGAACAAGGCGGTTGGGGCATTGCCGATCGCCACCACGGCGCCGCCCAGCCGCCCGGACCACAGCTCCAGCGCAGCCGCCGAGCGGGTGGTGCCGAGCCGCTGCGCGAGTGCCGGCACGCCCGCATCGTTCAGCGTGCATACGACCTCGTTGCGGGCCGGCAGTCGCGCGCGCGTCACGCCATGCGCCACCATCTCGGCGTCGCACAGGATCGGGGCGCCGGCCGCAAGCGCGCGCCGCGCCGCGTCCACCAGATCGCCGCCGAAAGCGATGTGCCGCGCCGCTTCCACGAGGCCGCAGGCATGGACCATGCGCACCACGATGTCGGCTTCCGGCGGCGAAAACGCCGCCAAATCCGCCTCCGCCCGGATGATGGCGAACGACCGCTCGTAGATGGCCGCGCCGTCGCGCAGATAGGCGTGCGGCTCAGACATTTGGGCTCGCTCCGAAAATCGTCGCGACTTTCGCGGCGCCGAGGCGGGCGAGCGTGGCGGCGGAGGTCTCTCCGGGCCGGCCGCCACGAGTGATCTCGCGGGCCATGGCCGCAAGGGCATCCGGCAGTGCCGCCGCCGCGATGGTGGTGCCGGGATGCTGTCGGGCGGAGCCATCAACAACAAGACCGCAGCCGTTCTGGTTGCCCACGATCGTGAGCGCGCAGGCACCCGGATGCGCGCAGCCTTTGGGGCAGCCCGAAAGGTGAAGCGTCAGCGAGCCGTCGAAGAGGCTGGCGGCCGCGCTGCTGATCAGGGGCGCGAGGGTGCGGGCGGGAATCTCCGCCGCTGCGCAAATCGGTGCGCCGGCGCAGGCCACGATATGGCGGCGCGGATCGTCGCGGCGGGTGATGAAACCCAGCGCTTCGGCTTGCGCGGCCAGCGCCACCGAAGCGTCGGTGGCGAGACCGATGACGAGGAGCGCGCGCCCCGGTGCGGTGCGCAGACCGCTTGCGCCGGCGCGCGCCGCGGCTGCGATCAGGCCCTCGATCGCGTCCGCACCCGTGTGTCCGAACGCGAGACCGATGCCGAGCGCCCCGCGACCATCACGCAACGGATGGGTGCCGACCGGACAGGATGGCGGGCGCGGGACCGGATCGGGGGCTTCGATCAACAAGTCGGCGATCACGGAGCGGAAGCCCCCCGGTCCATAGCGGAGAACGACATCGCGCGCACGCATCTGCGGGCCATGCTGCGCCAGGGTCGCGGTGAGCCGCATCGCGGTTTCGACCGCGTCGGCCGAGGCCACCAGACCAATCGGTGCGGCGCTCGCCGCGTCGCCGCCGAGTGCCACATGCCATCCGGAAAGCTCCGCGTTTGCGCGCAGCCGCAGATCGGACCGCACGGCATCGAGATGGAGCGCAGACCCGCCATCGATGACGACGGAGACTTTCGGCCCCAACGTGTCCGCAAAAGTTGATGCGGCGAGCCGTTGCCGCAGCGCACCGGCGAGCTCGTGGGCGTCGATCATCGCCGCGCGCGCCAGCCCGGCGAGCGGATCGGTGAGTATCGGAACGCCGTCGACCGCGCCGATGTCGAGCGCCGCCACGGTGTCGGCAAAAGCCGGGGCGGATGCGCCGGTCAAGCCGCGGATCTGGATGCTGCCACGCGCCGTGATCTCGATGATGCCGTTGCCGTGCTGTCGCGCGGCCGCGCACAGGGCGGCGGCGGCGTCGAGCCCGATGGTGGCTCCGGTCAAGAGCCGCGCCAGCAATCCGTCACCGGTTTGCATCGGGGTGCTGAGGCCCGGGCAGGCGCCGCGCCGGCGCGGCGCATTCGTCAGGGCGTTCATGCGCGCGCCTCCGCCCGCAAGGCCTTGAGGTCGGCGTCGATATCGTTGCGGCGGGGATGCCAGAGCCCGCGGCGGTGCGCGCTTTCGAGCCGTTCCGCGATCGCGCCGGCGGCAGCTGGATTTTCGCGCAGCAGAAATGCGCGCACGCCCGGGTCCGCCAGATAGGCCTCGTGCACCAGATCGAACAGCTTGCTTGGCACCGCGTCCGTGCTCTGCGCAAAGTCCACCAGGCGATCGACGGTTTCGGCCAGCTCCGCGGCGCCGCGGGCGCCGTGGCGCATCTGGCCGGCGATGAAGCGCGGGCTCACGGCGCGCGCCCGCACGATGCGGGCGAGCGCGGCTGCAAGCGGCCGTGCGCGCGGGCGCTGCGGATCGGTGAGGTCGAGCATCACCAGGTCGGGCGCGCTACCGAGCGCGGCAGCGGCGGCCGCGAAGCCGCCCACGAAGGAGACGTCCTCGGCGCCTTCGAGCAGATCGCGGCCCGGATCATCGGCCGGATGCACCAGCAGATCGGCGCCCGCCACGCGGCGCGCGAATGCGCCCGGCGATGCCGCGCCGTCGCCCTGCGGGCCCCCGTAGGCATGCGAGGCGGCATCCAGATAGGCGGTGGCGATCTCCGCCCGATCGGCGTCGCGCCCGATGAGGTCGGCGACCCCGGCCCCGTAAGCGCCCGGCGCGGTCCCGAAAATGCGCGCGAGGCTGCTTTCGCCGGCGCTGCCCCGACGCGCCGCCGCGAGCGGATTGTCCGCATCGTCTTCCTGGCGTCCCGCCACCGCCTGCACCGCAGCATTCAGGAGCGCGATCTGGGCCGGGAAGAGATCGCGGAACAGTCCGGAAATGCGCCAAGTGACGTCGACGCGGGCGCGCCCGATTTGGGCGAGCGTCAACACTTCGACGCCGGTGACCCGGCCGGTGCCGTGGTCCCAGGTCGGCCGGCATCCCAGATAGGCGAGGCTCTGGGCGATTTCCTCGCCGCCGGTGCGCAATGTCGCGCTGCCCCACAGATCGACCACCAGCGCGCGCGGCATCTCGCCATGGGCCTGCAAGTGCGCGCGGATCACCTCGTCGGCCGCCAGCGCGCCCAGGTCCATGGCGGTCGGGGTCGGCAGCATGCGGGGATCGGCGGTGTAGAGATTGCGGCCGGTGGGCAGCACGTCGCGCCGCCCGCGGGTGGGCGACCCGGCCGGACCAGGCGCGACGCGCCGGCCGTCGAGCGCGGCGAGGAGGGCGGTGCGTTCGGCCGCGGCGCTTTCTTCACCTCCCCCTGCAAGGGGGAGGTCGGACCGCGCAGCGGTCCGGGTGGGGGTCTCGTTAGTGGGGGTCTCGTTAGAAATCTCGCCGAGTCGGGACCCCCACCCCGACCCTCCCCCTTGCAGGGGGAGGGGGGACGCCGCGTTGCTGGGAAGGGGTGTGCGCCCATAAACGTGCAGGCCGTCCTTGATGCTGAGATCCTTGAGGTCGCAGAGCCAGGCATCGATGCGCTTGAGGGCTTCGTCGGGGCCGGTGGCACGCTCGATGCCGGCTTCGCCGGCAAGTCCATTGCGTTGCGCGGTTTCGACGATGAGGCCCGCCAGGCGCTGGCGGCGGCGCTGATCGAGGCCGTCGGCCTGGGCGTATTCGTCGACCAGGCGTTCCAGGTCGCGGGCGGCGCCGGACAACTCGCCGTCCACAAGCGGGGGCGGCAGGTGACCGATGGTGACGCCCGCGATTCTGCGCTTGGCCTGGGCGGCCTCGCCCGGATTGCTGACGATGAACGGATAGAAGACCGGCAGCGCCCCCACCACGGCTTGCGGAAAGCAGGTTGCGCTCAACGCCACCGCCTTGCCGGGCAACCATTCCGGCGTGCCATGCGCCCCCATATGCACGATGGCATCGACCTTGTGGGCATGCTGCAGCCAGAGCCCGAAGGCGAGCAGCGCATGGCGCGGCGGCAGGGCGGGATCATGATAATTGGCGCGGCGATCGCCGGCGCGCCCGCGATCCGGCGGCAACGCCACCGTGATGTTGCCGAAGGTCTGCGCGCGAAACCGGAACGCGCCATCCGCCACATCGGAATCGGCCGCGGCCTCGCCCCAAGCGGAGTTGATGCGGGTCGCGATCTCGGCCGGCAACTGCGCCAGCAGCTGCGCGTAGTCCGCCAGCGGCAGGGCCGCCTCGGTTGCCGGACCGCCCAGCGCATCGAGCAGCGCCCGCGCGGCCGACGGCGCGGCGCCGACCGCGTAGCTGGCGGCCGCCAGGTCGGCCAGCAGGGCGACGACGCTGCCCGGCACGTCGAGGCCGACCGCATAGCCGGTGCGCCCGGGCGCGCCCGGATAATCCGGCATCAGGATCGCGATCCGCCGCGCATGTCGTGGCGTCGTGCGCAACCGCACCAGCGCCGCCACCCGCTCCGCCACCATGGCGATGCGGTCCGGCTCCGGTTGATTGATCAGCGCCGTGAAGGCGAGGCCGGCATCGGCCGGCAGCGGATGCTTGAACGAAATGGCGCCGGCGAGAATGCGGCCATCCAGCTCCGGCAGCACCACGTTCATGGCCAGATCGGCGGCGCCCAGCCCGCGCGCGCTCTCGCACCAGGCCGCCCGTTTGGTTGACGCGATGATGACTTGCAGCACCGGCACGTCCGGCCCATCAAGCGGGGTCGGCTCGCCCGGATTGCCGCCGGCCGCAAACGCAGTGGTGCACACGATCACGGCGGGATCGAGCCGCGCCAGCGCGTCCGTCATGAATGATGCGGCATCCGGATCCTTGAGGCGGGTCACGAACAAAGGCGCCGGCGCCAGGCCGCGGGCCGCCAGGGCCTCGCACAGCGCATCGATCGGCGCCATGTCGGCGGCGAGCAGCATGGAACGATAGAAGACGATCGGCACCACCGGCCGGCCGGGCGGAAGCGTCGCCGTGAGAGCATCGAGATCCACGGCGCCTGCGCGGACCAGGTATCCGGCCATGCGCGGCACCGGCTGCGGCGGCCGGCCATCGAGCGCGGTGCCGGCATGACCGGCGAGCCGGCGCAAAAGCGCACGCAGATTCTCGCGCCCGCCTTCACGGAAGAAGGCGAGCAAAGTGTCGAGCTCGCCCTGCGCCAGCGTGGAGGCGGCGGCGAGGCGCGGATCGTCGCGGTCCTCGCCGGGCAGCACCGCCAGCGCAATGCCGCGCTCGCGGGCCAGCACCGCGAGCCGCTCGATCCCGTAGCGCCACCAGTCGAGACCGCCGAGCAGGCGCACCAGGATCACCTTGGCGTGGGCGCCGACCCGCTCGATCCACAGATCGACCGACATGGGATGGCGCAGATCGCGCAGATGCGCGAGCCGCACGCTCGGCAGCGCGTCGCGCTCCAGCGTCCAGGCGGCCGCGATGCCGGCGAGATCGCTGTCGGCGAACGACAGCACCACCACATCGCCGGGCGGCTGGCGCAGATCGACCGGCTCGACCAGATCGTCCAGCGCGGTGGAGGATGTGGTCAGGAGGTGCATGGATCAGCCCAGCAACGAGCGCGTCACCGCGGCGCGGTCGAATCCCTTGCGGCCGATGACCACCAGAGCGCCCGCGCGCGCTTCGCTCGCGCCCCAGGCCCGATCGTATTGATGGGTGACGCGGGCGCCGACGGCCTGCACCATCAGGCGCATCGGCTTGCCGGCCACGGCCGCGAAGCCCTTGACGCGCAACACGTCGAATTGCTCCGGCAGGGCGCCGACCCGCGCCGCCAGCGCGTTCGGATCGGCGATCTCGGGCAGCGCCACCACGAAGCTGTCGAAGTCGTCGTGGTCGTGGGCTTCCTCCTGGTCGTGCCAGGTGCGGCGGTTCTGGATATCGTCCTCACTGCCGAGCGCGAGGCCCAACAGCGCGGCGGGATCGACCTTGCCGCCGCTCGCCATGATGACCTTGACGGCGCGCGGCAGCACGTTCGCGATCGCCGCCAGGGCGCGGTCGGTGCCGGCGGCATCGAGCAGGTCGCGCTTGTTGAGCACCACCAGATCCGCGCAGGCGACCTGGTCCTCGAACACCTCCTCGATCGGATTGTCGTGATCGAGAGCATTGTCGGCGGCGCGCTGGCGCGCCAGCGCTTCGAGATCGGCGGCGACGCGGCCATCCGCGAGCGCCATCCCGTCCACCACCGCGATGACGCCATCGACCGTCACCCGGTTGCGGATCGCCGGCCACAGGAACGCCTGCACCAGGGGCTTGGGCAACGCGAGCCCGGAGGTCTCGATCACGATGTGATCGGGCGCTCGCGCCAGGATGGTGTCGAGCGCCGGGATGAACTCGTCCGCGACCGTGCAGCACAGGCAGCCATTGGCGAGCTCGACGATATTGTCCTGCGGGCAGGCGGCATCGCCGCAGCCTTTGAGCATCTCGCCGTCGACCCCGACATCGCCGAATTCATTGACGATCACGGCGAGCTTGCGGCCTCCGGCATTTTCGAGCACGTGGCGGATGAGCGTGGTCTTGCCGGCGCCCAGAAAGCCAGTGACGATCGTGCAGGGCACGCGCTTGAGCGAAGCATTCATTCTTGATCCTCTTGGAAATCGAGTGGGGGCATGCGGGCGCAAAGCCCGCGCTTGAGCACGTCGGGGCGGCCGCGCCAAGGCAGGATGCCGTCGAGCGCATCGGCCAGCATCCGGGCGCCCACCACCAAAGCAGGCGCGCAGGCGGCATCGAGGCCGCCGAAAATGTAGGTCCAGGAGCCATTGGCCCGCATGGCGGCGCTGGGGCCGCGCGAGCAATTGCCGAGGCAGCGGATCGGCCGCACCGTGATGCCGGTGCCTCCTGCGGCTCGCGCGGTCGCGGCCGCCAGCACCGCGCCGGGCAGCGGATCGCGTGCGATTCCGCCCGGACCCCGGCAGGTCACGCACACATAGATGGTGGCGACGTCGGCCGACGCGCGCGCATCGGCCGCCTCGCCGCTGTTTTCGCGATCGTTGAATGCCACCCGTGCGACTCCGCGGGGACTTAAGGGTCCCCAAGCCGGGTGCAGGACGCGAATCGACCTAGCGCCGAGGCACCCCGCCCGGCTCACGACCGAATCGACGGCAGGTCTCCTGGCTCGCGGGTCACTGCCCGTCACCGCCTTCCCGGGGATATCCCAGTGGCTCTGTGGTTCGGGCTCGCCGCTTACAGTTGCGGGGGCAGCTGCGGAATCGGAGCCGGGAACTCATGTTCCCGTTCCACACCGCATTCCCTGTTCGCTCTCACGTGAGAGACCGTCGATCACCACCACTTAACGGCCCTCGTCGGGGCCTTGTCAATGCGGATGGAATTTCGGCAGCACCGGGCCTTCCTCGCCAAAGGCCAATCAAAAACGCATGGCTCTGCCGCTCCTGGTCATTGAAAATACAATTCGAGAACAATAAATCGTGGTCGTGGGCGCGCCGCAGCCATGCAGTCTGCACAAGGGTCGAGAGTCAGCCTTTGCCAAACGGCCAATCAAAAACGCATGGCTCCAGAGTGGCTGTCATTGTAAAGAACAATGCGGAACCA